>NZ_KV820903.1:0-75800 GCF_001815505.1 Staphylococcus sp. HMSC072B07
CAAGTTATAACGGTAGTTTGTCTACGGTCTGAAACCTTGCTGCGAGAGCAAGGTTTCATTACTTTATTAAATTAATCGCTTGAGCGTGCAATTAAGATAAATCTTAATAATTCTGCAACTGCAACAGCTGTTGAAGCTACATATGTCATTGCTGCAGCACTCAATACTTTGCGTGCATGTTTATATTCTTTGTCATTAACGATATGCAATGATTTGATATTATTCATCGCACGTTTACTTGCATCAAATTCTACAGGTAATGTGATGATTGAGAACAACACTGCAAATGCCATTAAGAAAATCCCAATCCATAACGCTGTAGAACCGATTGCCATTTGCATCGAAGTTAATACGATACCTGCCATAATTAAAATGTATGACAAGCTGCTACCGATATTAGCTAATGGGAACAATGCGTGTCTGAATCTCAAGTAGAAATAACCTTGAGCGTCTTGAATCGCATGCCCTACTTCGTGTGCCGCAATCGCTGTTGCAGCAACACTTGGACGATTGTAGTTCGCAGGAGATAAACGAATTACTTTTTTAGTCGGGTCATAGTGGTCTGATAAGAAACCTTGACCTTCTAGTACTTCAACATCATTGATACCATTGGCGTGTAATATTTCTTCAGCCACTTCTCGTCCAGTTTTACCACTTGTCGATCTGACTTGTGAATATTTTTCGTAGTTAGATTTAACTTTATGTTGTGCCCAAAGCGGCAAAATCATTAATATTGCAAAATAAATTATCATACTTACTAAAGACAAAATGCTCACTCCTTTATAACATTATTTTACTGAGAACGTAAACTTTGGTCAATTAATTTGCGTCGTATCAAAGGTTTTAAATAAAAATATAAAATGATGCATAGCGTACTTAATATAAACGCAATATATGCAACAAGTTCTAAATGCGTATCGATAAACGGATAGTATGGAAACTGCATAAAGACATAGTCTATTAAGTCATTATGGAATATCCAAATAATCGCAATGAGACCTGCACCTAAAGTGATTTTGAAGCGTGGATAAAATAATATGGCCTCAAATGCCATGATGCCATGTGACACTAATAACATCATCCCGCTGATTGTAATTTCATCGTATTGATAAAATAAAATCAAATTCATGATAACAGCCCATACACCATACTTGATGAGCGTCATAAATGCTAATGCTTCTATGATAGAACACTGTTTATTCAACAAGAACAACAAAATGGCAATACACAAAAAGAGCGAAGCTGTGGGACTATCTGGAATAAATATCCAATAATACCATGCAGCTTCTTTTAACTGACTGCCATACCATATGTAACCGTAAATTGTGCCTAAAATATTACAAACTAAAACTAATAAAAGAAATGGGCGTGCATATAACGCCCATCTCCACCACTGCAAGATACTCATCGCTTTCATTCCTTTGTTGGGAAATTATAAGATTTCGCTTTAATCGTATTTAATAAGTGAGACAGTCGATAGAAGTATTCAGGATCATTGATTTGCAAACTTAAATCTATTGTATTTTGTAGACGGTGAATCAATGATAATTCAGCTTGCGGTGTCGTTGTGACCGCATGCAGATCGCTCAAATGAGACGTATATTCTGGTGAAGTTAACAATTGTGCTAATAAAATTTCATCAATACGTATATCTCTTTTAGGGATATGAATTTTGATATCCAACACAGGCTTATCATATGCGATAAGACGGAAGATTTCATTGGTATTATGATACTGCTTCTGATCAAGCGTAAGTTTAATTCCAATACTTGAGGTTTCATTCACCGCAAGTTCAAGTGTATTACGATGTGATAATGGTTCATCTACAAAATATACGCTCTCTAAACGCTGAATATCAGACTTGATTAAATTCAATATCCATACGCTGATCCTAGATTTAAATTCATATTGAAAGAGTAAATAATCAATCAAGTTTTTCTTCTGCAGATTTAAACTTTCATAATCTCTCATTAAAATTCACCAACACCTTAATCGTATTGCAGTCGTTCAGCTTCTTGTTGCCATTCATCATTGTTTGGATCAAGTTCTAATAATTTAGGTAATAATTGTTTAGCTTGTGCAATTTGTCCTGTTTCAATTAAGAAGAAGTAATAATCTCCTAAGAAATCAGGATTATTTTCAAATGTAGGATAAGCGAGATCGAAGAAATGCTGCGCTTCTTTATCACGTTCTTCTGCTCCTAACGCATAAGCTAAGTTCCACATAAAGCGAGGATCTAAATCGTCTTCGCTCGCATATTGTAAGAGCGCGATAATCGATTCATTATCTTCTTTAGTACGATAATAGCTACTAAGTTCAATTAAAGGTTCTTGATAAGCGTTATCTACTTCTAATGCGTTAAGTAAGAGTTTTACCCCTTTTTCAGCATCTCCTTGATCTAATTCGAGTTTACCTGTTGATAACATTAGCTCTTTGTAGAAAACATTAAGTCGTAAACCTTCGTGACCGACTTCAATGGCTGACTTATAATCTCTTTGATGTAAATAAAGCTGTTGGAGATAAAAATAGCCTTGAATGTAATCAGGGTCTTTTTCCATTAATGTGCTCATAATTTTAATGGCTTCTTGAACTAATTCATTTTTTTCATATGCTAATGCTTTCTTCATATAGTCTTCTGGGGTCATGTCTTGCTCATGAATGTCGTCATATAGTTTAATTGCGTCGTCATAGTTACCGCTTTGTAAAGCACTATCTGCAAGTCGCGCATACAAGTTGACCCCGTTTACCATATATTCACCAGTTTCTAGAACTGTTTCATATTCTGCAGACGCACGTAAATATTGCCCATCGAAGTACATCAATTCAGCAAGGGCGAAATGCAGAACGGGATCATTCGGTTCTAACTCAATCGCTTCTTGGACTTTATCAATGGCTACTTCAAGCATATTAATTTGTTGATATAAATCTGCTTCTAACATTAAACGTTCTGTAGTCAGGTCTGCTTGGCTCAAATATTCTAAAGCTTCATCTGTCTTATCCTCAGAAATCAATCCATCAATGAAATAAATCAATAATTCTGGTTCGTTTGGATATTTATTATATAAGGCTCTAAATACTTCTAAACCTTGAGGAGTTAAACCATAGTTATAGAGTGTTTCTCCTAACATGAATAATGTATCGTCATCAGCTGTTGAAATTGCTTGCTCAACTCTGCTGTCTAAGTTATCTATTTTTTGCAGATGAATATCATCAATTAATTTTTGTGTATCTTCCATACTTTCAAATTATCCTTTCTGTGCTATCGATTTAAGTAAAGGTAAGAATTCTGGGAATGAAGTGTTGACTGAATCGAATCGTTTGATGTGAAGCGGTTCAGTTCCTAATAGTGACGCAATTGCCAAGGTCATTCCAATGCGATGATCAGTGTAAGAACTTACCTCTGCTGCATGTTCGAATGTAGATGGATGAATCACAAAACCATCATTGGTTGGATGAACTTCAAAGCCGAGTAAGCCGAGTTCATCTGAAGTTGTTTCAATTCGATTCGTTTCTTTGTATTTTAACTCTTCTGCATCTTTAATCACGCTTGAACCTTGTGCTTGTGTACATAACAAAGCAACGATTGGAATCTCATCGATTGCGCGTGTAATTAATTCGCCTGATATGTCGAGTGGTTTTAAATCGGGTGTGTATTTGATGCGTAAAGAAGCTGTAGGTTCCGCCCCTTCTGTCACATTGAAAATTTCAATGTTCGCATTCATTTTCTGTACTATATCTATAATACCAGAACGTGTCTCATTCATTCCTACATTATGAATTGTAATATCGCTGTCTGGTGTAATTAATGCTGCAACAATAAAGAAAGCAGCTGATGAAATATCACCCGGCACTTTAAAATCTCTGGCTTGAATAGAATCAATCGCACGTGGTGTCGTTTCAATTGTCATACCATCAGTTTTAATCGGTATTTGATAATGTGCAAACATGGTTTCCGTGTGGTTGCGTGTAATACCTATCTCGTGAGTTATAGAAGACGCATCAGAAAATAAGCTCGCAAATAGAATGGCACTTTTAACTTGTGCACTTGCTACTGGCATTTTATAATCGATGCCTTTAATTTGTCCTTTATTGATAATTAAAGGTGTATAATTGCCATCAATACCGCGAATTGCAGCGCCCATCTCAGTTAAAGGATCAATGACTCTGTTCATAGGTCGTTTGCCGATAGATTCGTCACCAGATAATACAGAATCAATTCCTAATCCACTAAGTAATCCAGCCATGATACGTGTCGTCGTACCTGAATTACCCGTATACAAGGTTTGATGTGGTGTAACGAATTTTTGATAACCTGGAGAATTTACAATTACTTTATCATCTTCAACTTTAAACTCAACACCAAGTTGGCGAAATATTTGAATTGTACGTAGGCAGTCTTCTGCCAATAAAGGTTTATAAATAGTTGATTGTCCTTCTGCTAATGAACTTAACATAATCGCACGGTGTGTCATAGATTTATCACCAGGTACTTCTATTTCACCGCGTAAAGGACCTTGAACATTGATTTCTTCAGTTTTACTCATTAGTTTCACTCACTTTAACAGGTTTTGTAGTTGTTCAAATGCATTTTTGAGCACAGTATTATCAACATGTGTCACCACTGGTTTGCCAATTTCAGACAAGAGCACCATCTGAACGCCATTTTGATCGTTTTTCTTATCTTTTAACATTAAATTTAATAAAGGTTGGAATTCAGCATTTAAAACAACATTAATCGGATATTCCAATTTTTGCATATAATCTACGAAGTGTTGGACATCATAATTTGTGTTTAAAATGAGATTAGAAACAATGAATTGATAAATGATACCAATCATTACTGCGTGACCATGTGGTATTTTCTCATGATATTCAACCGCATGTCCAAAGGTATGACCAAGATTTAAGAATTTGCGTTTCCCTTGTTCATGTTCATCAGCAACAACGATATTCAGTTTTGTTTCAATACCTTTAAGTAAGAAATCATCTAATTGGTTAAGTTCTGATAATGCAGTTTTATTTGGATAAGCTGCTTCAATTTCACTTAGCGCACTTTCGCCGTTCAATAATGCGTGTTTATATACTTCAGCATAGCCACTGCTGATTTCAACATAAGGTAATGATGTTAAAAAGTCTAAGTCATATATAACAGCTTTAGGACGATGGAAAGCACCTACTAAGTTTTTACCTTGAGACGTATTGATACCTACTTTACCGCCAACGCTTGAATCATGTGCAAGAATGGTTGTTGGTACTTGTATAAAATCTACGCCACGTAATAATGTTGCAGCTACAAATCCGGCAAAATCTCCAACCACGCCTCCCCCGATAGCGACTATACATGTATTACGTGTGATACCTGTTTCTAAAAGTTGTTCAAGCACAGACTCATAAACAGAAAAGGACTTCGTTTGTTCGTTTCCTTCTACTGAAATCATATGTGAAATCTGATTTGATTTGATAGCTGAAGTTGCTTGTTCTATTTTGGTTGGATGAAAACTTGCTACATTTTTATCAACAATGAAAGCGACATCTCTGTATTGTGACAAAAAAGTACTTAAATGAGTCATTGCATCATGCTGAATAATAATAGGATAGTTATTGTCTTGATATGTTGTCATCAGTTGCATCTTAATCACCTTTGATTTTAAAATTCAATGTTACGTTGTCTGCGTTCTTCTACTTGTGCTTGAAGTTGTTCCATATAGTTTGATTGGAATTCTTCTAATAATGATTTCGTAATTTCAAATGCTACTGCATGTTCACAAACGATACTTGCTGCTGGTACGGCGCAGCTGTCTGAACGTTCAATTGTAGCTTTGAATGGCTCTTTTGTTTCAATATCTACAGAAGCTAATGGTTTATAAAGAGTTGGGATAGGCTTCATCACACCGTTGACTACAATCGGCATACCATTGCTCATTCCGCCTTCTAAACCGCCGAGATGGTTCGAAGCACGTGTATAGCCTGTTTCTTCATTATAAAGAATTGGATCTTGGATTTGACTGCCTGGTTTTTCGGCTGCTTTAAATCCTTCGCCGAAGCTTACACCTTTAAAGGCATTGATACCGACTACCCCCTGAGCAATTCTGCCGTCTAATTTACGATCGTAATGAACATAACTGCCGACACCGACTGGCATATGATCAACAATTACTTGTACGACACCACCAAGTGAATCGCCGTCTTTTTTAGCTTGATCGATTTTATCTCTGATTGCTTGTGCTTTTTCTTCATTGACAACACGAACATCATTACTATCTTCATGAGATTTAATTGTTTCCAAATCATATTCAGCGTCATCTTTGATACCACCGATTTCAACGACACGGCTGTATATATCAATACCTAATTGTTTTAATAAAATTTTACATAAGGCACCGACAGCTACACGCGCAGCTGTTTCTCTTGCAGATGAACGCTCTAAGACGTTTCTTAAATCACGATGATTGTATTTAATACCGCCGACAAGGTCTGCATGACCAGGTCTTGGTTTTGAAATTTTACGTTTCATTTGTTCTTGTTCTTCTTCAGAAATAGGAGCAACACCCATAATATTTCTCCAATGTGTAAAGTCGTCGTTTGTCACTACAAAAGTAATTGGGCTTCCTAATGTATAACCATTACGCACACCAGAAACAATCTCTACTGCATCTTTTTCAATTTTCATTCGACGACCACGACCATAACCGCCTTGACGTTTAAACATTTCTACGTTGATATCTTCAGCTGTTACAGCTAAATTAGCTGGAACGCCCTCAACAATTACAGTCAGTTGCGGTCCATGGGATTCTCCAGAAGTTAAAAATCTCATTATGCAATCACTCCATCTCAAATTAGTAATAATAAGTATACCTACTATCATAGCACACGTGAAATACGGACAGAAACAATTAAAATGATTTAATAGTAAAATTTTTCTGACTATTATAGCGGGTAAAAAATAAAACCAGACTGAATAAGTAATTCAATCTGGTTTACATTGGATAAAATGAATTTAATTTGTATACTCTATATTATTATTCGTATAACCATTCTTCATTGTTGGCTGTGTAAACACTTAGTTCATTAGGTTCGAACCATAAGCTGATTTCTCTTTTCGCAGATTCTGGAGAATCTGAACCATGAATAACATTTCTGCCTACAGTTAAGCCTAGGTCACCTCTGATAGTACCTGGTGCTGCTTCAGTTGGATTTGTTTTACCAATCATATTTCTTGTTACTTCTACTACATTTTCACCTTCAACTACCATCGCAAATACTGGTGCTGAAGTAATAAATGAAACAAGACCTTCGTAGAATGGTTTATCAGCATGTTCACCGTAATGTGTTTCTGCTAATTCTTTGGAAACAGTCATAAATTTACCGCCAACGAGTTTTAATCCTTTTTTCTCTAAACGAGTGATGATTTCTCCAACGATATTACGTTGAACACCATCTGGTTTAATCATTAGAAAAGTTCTTTCCATTTCGCAAATCCTCCTGAAAATAGATGTGTATTTTTATGAATCTAAATAAATACATTTTTAGTTTAACAGTTTATTTAAGCGCTTTCAATATTTTGTGATTGTTTTTTATACATTTCTAGATTCCATACGCTTAATTAGCTTTTTAAACCATGTTGTAGCTGTGTTTTCTTCTAATTCATCTAACAAACGTACTGCTTTTTGTAAATAATGACGACTCACTTGCTTAGATTGGTCGATGCTGTCAGATTGTCTAATATAATTAACACAATAAATAAAATCTTCTTTTGGGCTATTTGGTTGTAATGCATCAATCTTTTGTTTGAATGATGGATTATTTCTGATTTCTAATAGCACTGGTAACGTTATATGACCATTCATTAAGTCGCTGCCAACTGGTTTACCTAGTTGTTTCTCAGTACTTGTAAAGTCTAGAATATCATCGACAATCTGAAAACTCATTCCAATATAATGTCCGATTCTTTTCATTTTATTAGCCGTTTTAGTATCTGCATGTGCAGATAATGCACCTAGTTCTGTCGCTAATTGAATCAACAAAGCTGTTTTGCGGTTAATTCGACGTAAATAATTTGTGACAGGTTGGTTGGAGTTGAATTGATCTTGGAATTGGAAGAGTTCCCCACGACATACATCTACAATAGCATGTGATAAAATTGTATGTATTCTTTTGTCTTCAATTGATGCAATGTGTTTTAATGCTAAAGCTAATAAGTAATTCCCTGTTAATATCGCTGTATCTTGATCCCATTTTTTACTGATAGTCAAACGGCCTCTGCGTTTATCACTTTTATCAATCACATCGTCATGCACTAAAGTTGCCATATGAATCAATTCTAACGAAACAGCAATCTTATAAGTATCTTTGTTTCTAGGTGAATCCCCATATTCACTGCTTAAAATAACAAAAGACGGACGCACACGTTTACCGCCTGATGAAAGTAAATGGTGTGCCGCCTCTTCTAATACAACATTATTGCTTTTTATTGTGTCCTTCAGTTGTCTTTCAATTTTTTTAACTTCTCTATTAATGTTCAGCTTATCCACATTAATCACCTTTTGCTGTTTCTTTTTCCTTATACCCTAAATGCATTGCGGCAACTCCGCCAGTGAAACTTTTAACTTCAATATCTCTGAACCCTGCTAATCGGAACAGCGCTTTAAGTTCATCACGATCTGGGAAGTTGAAAGCTGACTGTTGAAGCCATTCATATTCTTCTTTAGATTTAGCGAAAAACTTACCGAAAATCGGCATAACAAATTTAAAGTATAATTGATAAAGTTGTTTGAAAACTGGGATTGTAGGTTGGCTTGTTTCTAAGCAGACCACCATGCCACCTGGTTTTAAAACACGGTTCATTTCTTTAAGTGCAATGACATAATCAGGGATATTTCTTAATCCGAAACCAATTGTTACGTAATCAAATTCATTATCATCAAAAGGTAATTCCATGGCATCGCCTTGTACAAGTTGAATGTTAGCCATATTTTTAGTCTTTTCTTCTCCAACTTTTAACATGTTTTCACTGAAATCTAGACCAATGACTTCACCTGTAGGACCGACAGCCTTGCTTAATGAAATTGTCCAGTCCGCTGTACCGCAACAAACATCTAATGCTTTGCTGCCAGGTTTAACTTGCATTGATTTCATGACGCGTTTACGCCATACTTTGTGCTGTTCAAAACTGATAATATTATTGAGTCGATCATACTTAGTGGAAATGTTTTGAAAGACTTTGTGCACTTTTTCTTTATCTGCTTTATTTTTAGCCATATATATTACCTCTACTTTATTTTATATTACTGCGCAATTCATTAAAAATAGCTTCGAGTTCTGTTTCACTATAATCTTTAAGATACGCTGGATAATTTTCTGAAGCGTATTGAATTAAACTATCTTTTGCGTTGCTTAATTCAACATTTGGATTGAAATGCTGGATGGTAATTGCAGGGAAAATAGTTTCAATATATCGAACTGCGTCTTTTATCGCGTCATGAGAAAGCGTTTTGTAATGCAAAGCGGTTTTTAATTCGTTTACTTTAATGATTGCATTGCTCATAGCTTCTAGATATTCTGAATCATTGATAGATGCTGTCAACGTATAAAAATGTGCACTGATCAAATCCCCTATCAGAATCGCATTTTTAGAAAGATGACTACTCGTGATTGAATCAAGATGACTCATGGATGTATCAATTGCGAGGCATGCTAATTTTGCGTCAGGCAAAATATCTTGCGCATCAAGTACATGAGCCAATTGATGATTATACTGAATTGGTTCATGACTATGTATACCATTAAGCTTACGATCTATTTGGTTTTTTAATGTACTTAATGTTGAATCCATGTCTGCACCTCACGTTATTAATCAATAATCATCTTAACATTATATATAGAAAAATAAAATCACTTTTGTTCAACTGCTTGCAATATCTAGCAATTTCAGTCGTAAAAGTAATTCAATGTAAAAGTATGTAATAAAAAGAAAAGCCCCGAAAAGGGCTTTTCTGTTAAGTATTGAATTCATTATTTAACTGCATCTTTTAAAGCTTTACCAGCTTTGAATGCTGGAACTTTGCTTGCTGGGATGTCGATTTCTTTACCAGTTTGCGGGTTGCGACCTTTACGGGCTGCACGTTCGCGAACTTCAAAGTTACCGAAACCAATCAATTGTACTTTTTCACCGTTTGATAGTGAGTTTTGAATTGATTCGAATACAGCATCAACTGCTAAACCAGCTTCTTTTTTAGTTAATTCAGCTTGTTCTGCAACAGCATTAATTAAGTCTGTTTTGTTCATTATGAGTCACCTCCCAAGGGTTTGCTAATGATAACTTAATATCATTATGCTATGACTTTAACACAACGGCTCTTACTATCGCAATTATTTATAAGCATAAAACCGCGATTTATAAGGTTTTTTAGCCACCTATGTGTAAATATACAATAATAGTAAATTAATTTAATTTCTATTCTGACTTTTTGTCTCTATCCATTAATAATTTTAAACTTTTCTCTAGTGGCACATTTTCAAACAATACGCCATATAATGCAGATGTTATCGGCATATCAATGTGTTTTTCTTTAGCTAAATTATGCACAGATTCAGTTGTATAGAATCCTTCAGCAACCATGTTCATTTCTGAAAGTGCTTCTTCTACTGTTTTACCTTGGCCGATTTTATACCCAAGTGTATAGTTTCTTGAATGCGTTGAAGTACAAGTTACAATTAGGTCCCCGATACCGCCGAGACCTAAAAACGTCATCGGATCTGCGCCAAGTGCTTCCCCTAATCTGCTGATTTCAGCTAATCCACGTGTCATTAAGGCTGCTTTAGCATTATCGCCGAACCCCATACCAGCTACAATACCACTAGCCACGGCAATAATGTTTTTTAAAGCGCCTCCTAATTCTACGCCGACCAAATCGTTATTCGTGTATACACGCAGGTATTCATTCATAAATAAATCTTGTGTTAATTTACTGATTTCTGGGTCTTTAGAAGAAGCTGCAACAGTTGTTGGTTGTTGAATAACTACCTCTTCCGCGTGACTTGGTCCAGATAATACAGCAACACCGCCATTATGTTCTGGCGCTACAGAATCTTCAATCATTTCTGATACACGTTTGAATGTTGAGTTTTCAATTCCTTTTGCGACATGGATAAACACTTTTTTCGAATCTAATTTCTCATCGATTTGTTTAACTACTTCTCTAATAGCTTTTGTTGGTAACGCAATCAGATACGTATCTGAAAAATTGACAGCTTCTTCTAAATCAGAAGTGGCTTTAATTGTCTCTTCTAATTTAGCTTCGTTTAGATAGCGTGAATTTGTATGATAAGTATTGATTTCCTCAATGCTTTGTTTATTTTTACCCCACATTAAGACCTCGTGACCGTTTTGTGCGAGTACATTCGCTAATGCTGTACCAAAACTGCCCATACCAAAAACGGCAACCTTACTCATATACTTCATCCTTTCAATACTAATTTCGTTTTCTTGGAATTATTTTGATTGGTGTTCCTTCGAAACCAAATGCATCTCGAATCTGATTTTCTAAGTAGCGTTTATATGAGAAGTGCATTAGTTCTTCATCGTTAACAAATACCACAAATGTTGGTGGTTCAATAGCAACTTGTGTTGCATAGAACACTTTTAATCTGCGACCTTTATCAGTCGGTGTTGGATTCATTGCGATAGCATCTGTGATGACTTCATTCAATGTTGAGCTTTGAACACGTTTTTTATGGTTTTCGCTCGCTTCATTGATTAATGGGAACAATGTACGTAAACGTTGTTTTTCTTTCGCAGAAACAAATGCGATTGGTGCATAATCTAAGAATTGGAAGTTTTTACGAACTTCGTCTTCGAATTTTTTCATGGTTTTACTGTCTTTTTCAAGCGTATCCCATTTATTTACTACTATAACAATAGCTTTACCCTCTTCGTGTGCATACCCTGCAACACGCTTGTCTTGTTCAATAATACCCTCTTCAGCATCTAAGACAACAAGTACGACATTAGAGCGCTCTATGGCCTTTAATGCGCGTAATACAGAGTATTTCTCTGTTGATTCATATACTTTACCTTTTTTACGCATACCTGCTGTATCAATTAAGACATAATCTTGTCCTTCATAAGAATATTCTGTGTCAATGGCATCGCGTGTTGTGCCGGCGATATTAGAAACAATAACACGATCTTCCCCAAGAATTGCATTGACTAAGCTGGATTTACCAACATTAGGACGTCCGATTAAAGATAATCTGATAGTGTCTTCATCATAAAGATCATCGCCTTCATCTTTGAAGTGTTTAGCTACTTCATCTAACAAATCCCCTAAACCAAGTCCATGTGAACCTGAAATTGGGAATGGTTCTCCGAAACCAAGTGCATAGAAATCATAAATGTCTGCTCTCATTTCTGGATTATCAACTTTGTTGACAGCTAAAACGACAGGTTTATTTGTTTTATAAAGCATCTGCGCAATCATTTCGTCAGTTTGCGTTAATCCTTCACGTTGGTTAACCATGAAAATAATAACATCTGCTTCATCAATTGCGACTTCAGCTTGTGCTCTGATTTGTGTTTGGAATGGTGCATCAGATAATTCAATACCGCCTGTATCAATGATATTGAAGTCATGTGTCAACCATTCACCGCTAGAATAGATGCGGTCTCTTGTAACGCCGGGTGTATCTTCTACAATCGATACACGCTCTCCGACAATTCTATTGAATATTGTGGATTTACCGACATTCGGTCGACCTACAATAGCAATAACAGGTTTAGTCATAAGCTAACTTCCTCTCTTTCATATATCTAGTTAATTTTATCACATGACTTATTTAAAGCAAAAGAAATTTAGGCAATAAAAAAGTCAAGACTGTAAAGTGTGAAGTTAGGACACTTACTACAGTCTTGACTGATGTTAGCGAATTACTTATTAAAATTTAAGGTTTTTCAATTTGTCGCCGAACATTTCACCTAATGTTGGGTTATCATTGTCTTCTTCATCATGTTTACCTTCAACATAGTCACGTGATTCGTCATCGTCGATTTGAAGTACTTCTTCTTCAGCTGGTACAGCTGCTTTGATAGAAAGTGAAATTCTTTCATTTTCTTCATCAACGCTTAGTACTTTCACAGTAACTGTTTGGTTAGGTGCTAGTACATCGCTAGGTTTAGCGATATGTTTGCGACTGATTTCTGAAATATGAACAAGTCCTTGAACGCCAGCAGAAATTTCTACAAATGCGCCGAAGTCAGTTAATCTTACCACGCGACCTTCAATAACTGAATCCGCATGGATTTCACCTTTAATACTTTCGAATGGGCTTGGTAAAGTATCTTTAATTGAAAGTGAGATTCTTTCTGAGTCTCTTTCAACAGATTTTACTTTTACTTTAACTTTTTCGCCCACTGAAACAACGTCTTCCGGTTTATCAACGTGTTCGTGAGAAAGTTCAGATACGTGAACTAAACCATCAACACCGCCGATATCTACGAAAGCACCAAAGTTAGTTAAACGTGCGATTGTACCTTCAATTACATCGCCTTCATTAAGAGATTCTAGTAATTCAGCTTTTTTAGCTTCATTACGCTCTTGTTCAACTGCTTTACGGCTAAGGATGACGCGATTATTTTCTGGATCAAGTTCTTCAACACGTAGTTCTAAAACTTGTCCATCAAAGCTTGAAAAGTCTTCAATGAAATCAGTAGAAATTAATGAAGCTGGGACAAACCCTCTTTGTCCTACGTCTACAACTAAACCGCCTTTAACGACTTCAGTTACTTTTGCTTCGATAATTTCGTTATTTTCTTGTTTCTCTTGTAAATATTGATAAGACTTCTCTTGTTCTAATTGACGAATTGAAAGGATATATGCACCTGTTTCATTTTCTTCGTCATTTTCTACCTTAGTCACATAAGCTTCTACCGCATCTCCTTCTTTGACAACCTCATTTGGGCTATCAATATGATGAGTAGATAATTGACTAATCGGTACAATACCGCTAAATTTGCCACCGTCGACATCAACAATCACTTGTTTTTCTTCGACTTTTTGGACTTGTCCAGAGATTTTATCTCCTTCTTTAATTTCATTAATCATTGATTCATTGAATTCTTCAGTCATCTTGTATGCCTCCTTGTACACTACATAATTATAACATCTTACAAACTGACAGAATTGTCAAGAAATTCACCTCTATTCACAAAAAGTGAAGAATTCTCTCAAGTTCTGCAGTAAAAAAGTATTATTTTTACGTTCCAATGTACGTATTTATTCTCACTATAATATATACCACAAAAACTCATTTATTATTCACAGTATGGCATAATTATTTGAATCTGTTAGCATCGCCATAGAATGATTATGAATTTTTATAATCAAATTAATATAATTAACATCAGCCTAACATCTGAAATTATGACTGCTTGTTTTGTGTTTCACTGATAAGTTGATTAATTACTTCAGCTACTTCTTCGATAGATTTTCCAGTTGTGTTCACAGTAATTGCATCATCTGCTTGACGTAATGGAGATATTTCACGAGACATGTCGTAATCATCACGTGCTTTGATTTCTTTTTTTAATTGATCTAAAGAGGAAGGAATTCCGCTTGCTTCATTTTCTTTTTGTCTGCGTTCAGCACGTTCATCAACAGATGCAATCATATATACTTTTAATTCAGCATCTGGTAACACTACTGTGCCAATGTCACGTCCATCCATCACAATCCCTTTCTCAGCAGCTAATTGTTGCTGTACTTCAACCGCAAATGTTCTAACTGGTTCTTTAGATGCTACGTAAGAAACATTTTGTGTGACTTCGTTAGAACGTAAGAAATCTGTAATATCTTCATCATTTAACAACACACGTTGACCTTTCACATCATCATAAACCAATTTTAATGTTACATTTTCAATAAGAGATTGAAAGTCTTCTGGTTTACCTTCTTTTAAATATTTATAGGTAATTGCACGATACATCGCGCCTGTATCTACATAGATCATAGAATGGCTTTCAGCAACCTTTCGTGCAATGGTACTCTTGCCCGCTGCTGCAGGGCCATCAATAGCTATATTAATTAAACTCATATCTAGAAAACCTTCCCTTGTCGTTTATTCATATTTATTTTATCATAAAAACGTATTATAGAGATAGGAGCGATGACATTGAAAAAGATTTTAGTCATGCATACCGGTGGTACAATCAGTATGTCTGAAGATGAAAGCAATAAAGTAGTAGAAAATGAAGAAAATCCCATTTCAAAGCACCATGATATTATCAAACAATATGCAGACGTTACTGAGATTAACCCTATTAATCTGCCGTCTCCCCATGTGACAATTGCAGATGTTGTTAAGCTCAGGGATGTTATTGAAGAAAACAGCAAGCATGATCAATACGATGGTTTTGTAATTACACATGGTACAGATACTTTAGAAGAAACAGCATACTTATTAGATTTAATTACACAAACTGACAAACCTATTGTAATCACAGGTGCAATGCGCTCCTCTAACGAAATCGGTTCAGATGGATTGTATAATTTCATTTCAGCACTTCGTGTGGCTGCTTCAGATGATTCATCTGATAAAGGTGTAATGGTTGTATTTAATGATGAAATTCACACTGCGCGAAATGTAACTAAAACACATACATCAAATACGAATACTTTCCAAAGTCCTAACCATGGACCATTAGGTGTATTAACAAAAACGAGTGTACAGTTTCACCATAAACCATACAGACATAAAATTTTAGATAAAATCAATCCGAAATTAGATGTACCTATTGTTAAAGCTTATATGGATATGCCGAGTGATATTTTCTTGTTTTACAGTGAAAGAGCAGTTGACGGTATTGTAGTTGAAGCCCTTGGACAAGGTAATTTACCCCCTACTGCTTTAAAAGGATTAATGGCTTGTTTAGATAAAGGTATTCCTATAATCCTGGTATCAAGATCATTTAACGGTATTGTTGGTCCTATCTATGCTTACGAAGGTGGCGGATACGATTTAGCACAAAGAGGCGTCATCTTTTCAAACGGTTTGAATGGTCAAAAAGCACGTCTTAAGCTCCTTGTTGCGATGAGCAATCATTATGATAAAGAACAACTTAAAGCATACTTTGATGCACAAGTATAATTGGATATAACTAAAAACCGAGAAGCAGCTAGTACTGTTTCTCGGTTTTTTGAGTATTGAATTAAGATTCAAGCGGTGTTTGTTTTTTAGCAACAATATTTTGTGCAATAATGCCACCGTGGAACTTGCCATTTTCAATGAAAATAGTATTTGCATCATTACCAGCTGCAATAACACCTGCAATATAGCAATTTTCTACATTTGTTTCGTAGGTTTCTCTATCATACACAGGTGCAGTACCGAATTCATTTGTATTAATATCGATACCAATCGTTTGTAAGAAGTCATAGTCTGGATGATAACCGATCATCGCAAAGACATAATCGTTAGGAATTGTATAAGATTCGCCTTCTTGTTCAAATGTTAGGCTATCCTCATCAATCTTAGTCACGTTTGCATTAAAATGCATATCGATTTTTTCATGTCTTACTAATGATTCGAAGTTAGGTAAAATCCATGGTTTGATTGCTGATGAATAATCTGAGCCACGGTAAAGTACTGTCACATTTGCACCTGCTTTTTCTAGTTCAAGCGCCGCATCAACTGCTGAGTTTTTACCTCCAATGATCACAACGTTTTGGTCAAAATAAGGATGTGCTTCTTTGAAGTAATGGAAGACTTTTGGTAATTTAGCACCCTCTACTTCTAATTCGTTATGTTGACCGTAATAGCCTGTCGCAACAGTCAAGAAACGACATTGATACGTATCTTTGGTTGTTGTAATTGTGAAGCGTTTACCCATTTTTTTAACTGTAAGCACTTCTTCAAATGCATGAATATTTAATTGATGATACTTAACAACTTCTCTATAGTACACCAACGCTTGATTTCTTCTTGGTTTATACTCTTCAACGATGAATGGTACATCGCCGATACTTAATTTATCACTAGAAGAAAAGAATGTTTGATGCGTAGGGTAATTATAAATAGACTCTACAACATTCCCTTTTTCTATTACTAATGTTTCAATTCCTTTTTTCTTTTGTTCAATCGCAGCACTTAACCCACAAGGTCCGCCGCCGATAATGATACTTTCTACTGTTTGCATACAGTTGACCTCCTTCTTCACACCCCTAATATTATATCAGTCATACAAATTTTTAAAAGGTATTCATCTTTTTTCATCTAAGAAAGATTAGAAATTGTGAAGCATTAATGAAAGAAAA
This sequence comes from Staphylococcus sp. HMSC072B07, assembly GCF_001815505.1. Classification (NCBI taxonomy): domain Bacteria; kingdom Bacillati; phylum Bacillota; class Bacilli; order Caryophanales; family Staphylococcaceae; genus Staphylococcus; species Staphylococcus sp. HMSC072B07. The sequence goes on from NZ_KV820903.1 coordinate 17,307, forward strand.
AACCTCACTACCATTTTGTAGTGAGGCTAATATCATTATTGTGGAATAACTAGTTGTTGTCCATTTGAAATATTATTGTTGCTTAAACCATTTGCACGTTTGATTTTTTCAACATTTTCTGGTGTACCTTCACCATAGTATTGGATTGCAATTCTATATAAGTTTTCTTTACCGTATACTGTATGTGTTTGGCCACCTTGATTATGTTGTTGTGCTTGTTGTGCTTGTTGGTTTTGGTTGTATTGATTGTTTTGTTGACCTTGCTGATTTTGATTATATTGACCGTTTTGGTTTTGTGCAGCGTTTTGTTGTTGATCATAAGCATTTTGGTCTTGATCTTGTGCTTGTGATTCGTCAGTTGCTTCTGAATCTGAAGCGGCATGATGTTTAGAATGATCGTGTTTTGCTTCATCAGATTTTTTATCTTTGTTTTTGTTTGCTGCTTTTTTATCTTTATCTTCATTTTTATCTTTAGCTGCATCTTTATTTTTGTCTTTATCCGATTTTTGTGCAACTTTGTTGTCGTCTTGTGCTTTATGACTGCCTTGTTCTGTTAATGCTAAACCAGCAAAAATTGCGATAGCTGCGATTAATAATAAGCCTAAAAGTAAAGGAAGTAATTTTTTTAATCCACCTTTATTCTTTTTAGGCGGTTCTCCGTCATTGCCAGCACTGCCGTTTCCGGAACTACCATTGCCAGAACCGCCATTACCTGCGCCTCCGTTTCCAGTACCTGCATGCGCTGATTTGCTTGCAGCAGCGCATGCAGGTACACCGGCTGCACCAGCAGCAGCAGCTTTTTTACCGGAGTTGTCTTTTTTCGCAGTGTCTTTCTCTTTAGGTTGTTCATCAGCTTTTTGTTTTTCGGCCTTTTTCTTATCAGAATGTTTTTGAGCGGCTTTACCAGCAGCAGCGCCTCCAGCTACACCAGCTGCACCGGCAGCAGCAGCTTTTTTACCAGAGTTGTCTTTTTTTGTTGTGTCTTTCTCTTTAGGTTGCTCTTCAGTTTTTTGCTTTTCATCTTTTTTCTTATCAGAATGTTTTTGAGCAGCTTTACCAGCAGCAGCACCTCCAGCTACACCAGTTGCACCAGCAGCTGCAGCTTTTTTACCAGAGTTGTCTTTTTCAGTATTTGTGGGTTCTTCTTTTTTGATATCTTTATCTTTCTTATCATCTTTAGATTCAGAAGCTTTTTCATGATTTTTTTCTAAATCTTTACCGATAATACCGCCGCCAACACTGCCTGCTGCTGTACCTGCAGCTTTTTTCTTGCCGTTTTGTTGACCTTTTACAGTTTCAGAAATATGACCTTTTGACTCTTTTTTCGTTGGTTCTTCTTCTTGGCTATGTAAGTCATTTGGTTTTTCTGTCTTTTCTTCACGTTGATGTGTTGCAGTAGCACGTCTTCTTTGACGTCTTTTATGCGCGTTTCTCGGTGGGAAATGTTGTTCCTGCTTTTCTTTTATAGGTTCTTCTTGATGATTTGTTTCTGTGTCAACTGACTCGTCTAAATGATCAGGCTTTTTATGAGATGGTTTAGGATCAATCGATTGACGGTTGCGTTCAAAATCATCTTTGAAATTGTTGTTTGACAACGTCATCATCCTTTCTATATTAAAAATATTTTTATTTACATATGTAGTGTTCATACCCTAAATGAAGAGGTTGAAAAACACATCTTGTAAGTTAATTATAACTTGCAATACATACTAAGCAAAGAGAATTATACCCTATCTGCAACTTGTTTTTCAAAATAAAGTATCCATTTAACTACGTTGTCACAAGTTTATATTATTTCTACTAATATCTCTAGGATGTAAGTGGTTATTCACTAACCATAACATTAAATCAAAGGATAATGATTAATATTAAGTAAATATTTGGTTTAATTTTTCTAAATAATCCATTTTTCTTGCGACTTTCTTTTTATTCAATACATTTATAGGTTGAATTGTATTATCATTGTCACAACATTTTTCTGTCGGAGTGATCGTTTCTCCGAAATATGACATTAAATAATGACGTCTGCAAGTTGTTAAGTTTTTGTATCCCATCATGGTTAATAACCCTTCTTTTTTGCGTTGTTCTGAGATTGAGAAAATCGTTTTTATTTGTTCGATTGTATATTGAGTTGCTAAAACATCAAGAATTTCTGCCTTTTGTTCAGGTAAGTTGGCACCTTGATCAAATGCATCAATATCAGCTTCAGTTATGATATCCGCAAAAAGAATAGTTTCTAATAAGAAATAGTCGTCTGGTTGATAAAGACTGATAGCTTGGCTAAGTTGTCCATCCCTTCCGGCACGACCAATTTCTTGAAGGTAACTTGAAGGGCTGACCGGTAAATGATAATGAATGACTGTGCGGATATCAGGTTTGTTAATTCCCATGCCAAATGCACTTGTTGCGACAATCATAGGAATTTTATTTTGTATGAATTGTTGTTGTACAGTTTGTCTTTCTTGATATGATAAATCACCATGGTATATGCCGGTAAGGTAACCTTCATCATAAATCATTTGCGCTAGTTCCCTACACTTTTTCTTTGAAGATACATAAATAATAGTTGGTCCTGAATGTTCTATGAAAGATTTTAACCATTCATTTTTCTCGGCGTTATTTTCAAAGTTGAGATGAGATAACATAATATTATCTCTGCTCATTTTGGTTTTGACCACCTTCAATTTTGTCTGTACGATACCTTCTATATCCTCTTGTAAATGTAATGGTGCAGTTGCAGTCAGTGCGAGCAATGTCGCTTTTGGAAATTTTTTAGTGATCCTGCCAATTAACGCGTAATGCGGTCTGAAATCATACCCCCACTCTGTAATACAGTGTGCTTCATCAAGCACAATCATACCCAAATCTATCGAATCAATCCATTTAATATTATCTTGATGCAAGATAAATTCAGGACTTAAAAAGATAAACTTTGATGATTTCAATTGTTTTAAATTCTTCATCTTTTCTTCATAACTCATACCAGAGTGAATGTAACTGACAGAACGCTCTCCGTTCTTTCGCATCTGCATAACTTGATCATCCATTAATGAAATTAGAGGAGAAATGATAAGTGTGGGTTTTTGTTTAATATAAGTCGGCAGTTGATAGCACAAACTTTTACCACTACCAGTAGGTAAAATGCCTAAAGTGTGCTGATGATTCAATACATTTTCGATAATAGGTTTTTGACCTTCTTTAAATGAATCAAAGCCAAACCATTTTTTTAAAGCTTCTTCCAGCATCAAATCCCCTCCCTCGCTAATATGGTAATCGCAAGTTTAATTTCGAAATAGCTCATATTAGGAAACGCTGCCTTAAAATTTCGTAATCGTTCTTCTTGGCGGTCAATATAAAATGTTTTAAATTCATTTAAATCTTCCTTATCCAAATACAAGCTGTAATCAGTAAAATATCCTTTAATATATAGCTCAATGATATGGTCTTCAATTGTATTTAATTTTACGCCTTCTTTTTGTGCAATTGCTTCTAACGATAAACCGTTATTTACTAACTTTAATGTATCTTTAGTATTGATAGAAAGCGCAGGTAAGATAATAGCTTGGTGCAAGGTAGGAAAAGTCTCTTGATCTTCCAATAAATGCATCATCTCGACTAAATCATTCATTTTAATGATGGCTAACTCTGACATTTTTAAATTTTCGATTAAGCTGACTTGTTGGTTCGTATACATGACTTCATCATAACCTTGTAAGAAATAATGCAATATAGAACGCGGCTGTGCTTGGTTTAATAGTTCGAAAAGCTGATATATCTCTGTTTTAAATGCATCTAAGCTTTGCTGTGCTTCAAGCTTAAAATAAATAGTTTTTACTCGCTTTTGTACTTTACTGATTTCTGAAACGGGTATAAAAGAAAGCGTGTGATGTTGTTTGAATGAAATGGTTTGTATTAACAACTGCAAAACTTGAAAAGTCTGTTGGATACTTTCAAAGGTATAACGTGTTGAAACTTTTAACGGAATTGATGATAAATCTTCGTTATTCTGATGATAGATTCGTTCGAATGACGTATATTTTAAATCAGGTTGACTATGATATAATGATAAAAGTTGTTGGCTACATGCATCAAAGTAGGTTTGATGCGTTTTAGCACCAATCAGTATATTGTAGATACTTTTGTCAGTTTTATAATGAAATGCATTTTTTTTTATGTATTGAATTATTTCGTTCAAATCCATCATCACCTATGACTTATAGTATTGAAAAAAGATAAACTGGTGTTAAAATATAAATTACGTTATCAGTGTAGCATTTTTAGAGAAGGAGGCGAAGTAAATTGGCTAAATATACGATTGTAGATATGGATACATGCATTGCTTGTGGCGCATGCGGTGCTGCAGCACCTGACATTTATGATTATGATGATGAAGGTATTGCATATGTTATCTTAGATGATAATGAAGGGACAGCGCCTGTTCCAGAAGAATTATACGAAGACTTAGAAGATGCAGACGAAGGTTGCCCAACAGATTCTATTAAAATTGCAGACGAACCGTTTGATGGTGATGCATTAAAATTCGAATAGTATCAATCGTGAGACCAGTTGGCTGTCTTCGCTTAACATAGATTGATAAAACAAGACAGATGATGTCTTAAAAAATCCCCCGGAAAAATATTTCCGGGGGTTTCGTTAGTTTGTTATTAATAACGCAGTGCTTTCTTTAATCGTTTATATAACAATAAGAAAACGATAGATACTACGATACCTTTAATAATATTGAACGGTATAATACCAGATACTATTATGATTTTTAAGTTTTTCATGACATCGCTTAAGTTCATAATCATACCGTAAAGCGGTAATAATACGAAGTAGTTTAAAACGCTTAATACCAATGTCATGACGATTGTACCTACAATGAGGCCAATGATGATATTGAAGCGGCTTTTAACGGCTTTGCTGACATAGTACGCAGTTAATAATAAACTTACTGCTGCTACAAAGTTTGCTAAAGGCCCAATTGGATCTCCCATGTTAAATAAGAAATTCAATAAGTTTTTAATCAATTCGACGATGATGCCTGCTATAGGTCCAAAAATAAAGGTTGCTAATAAAGCAGGTACATCACTAAAATCTAAAGTTAAGTACGGAGGCAAAAATGGTAAAGGAAATTTGATAAACATCAAAATAAAAGCAATTGCACTCAACATACTTATGACGATGAAACGTTTGTTGTTTTGTTGATTCATAAAGGCTCCTTCCATTCATCTACGTGAATAGGAGGATTTCATTGCACAACAAATAAACCCTCCATCTTCTCCCATCCAGACTATACTGTCGGCTCTAGAATCTCACTAGATCAGCCATATCTATCAATCGATAAATACAGGTCGCAGGCTTAAATTACTGCCGGTTGGGAATTGCACCCGACCCCGAAGATGAATTTCGTTAATATTTTATTTTCCTATTTATTGTAGCCGATTTATCTTAAAAGTTCAATCCGATTGCTTAACTAGGAAAATTAAAAAAACTTGGGCGAAACGCCCAAGTTAAATGATTATGCTTCATGATGATGTGGTTTTGGTAATTTAATAATGAACGTCGTGCCTTTACCTAATTCACTCGTTAAATTAATTGTACCTTCTTGTGCTTCAATAATCATACGACTGATGAATAGACCAAGTCCTGTTCCCTCTTTGCCGCGTTTTCTAGAAGCATCTACTTTATAGAATCTATCGAAAACTAATTCTACATGTTCAGGTGCAATACCACTGCCAGTATCTGAGATATATAAAATATCGTAATTATCATCTTCGCCAGTTGTGATTTTAATGGAATCTCCAGGACCAGTATATCTTGTCGCATTATCGACTAGGTTTGTTAGTACTTGTTCCATTCGATCCGAATCATAGAACCATAATTGGTTGTGTGTCTCTGGCGCGAGATCTATATCAATTTCTAATTCACTTGCTTGTTGACGATATTTCAACTGCATGCGATCAAGCAATTGGCTGATAGGTTGCACTTCTTTGTGAATAGATAAGCCTTCAGCATCCATTCTCGCAACATTTAACAACTCATTGACTAATCGATTCAAACGCTGTGTCTCATCTAAGACAATAGAAAGCGAATCTCTAATTTCTTCAGGTTCTGAAACTACACCGTCTACAATCGATTCCGTATAACCTTGCAATAAGGCAATTGGTGTTCTAAGTTCATGTGAAACTGTCGCAATAAAGTCTTTTTTCATTTGATCCAGTTTGTGTTCATTTGTCATATCTCGAATGATTGCGACAATACCACTGCTGCCGTTTGGTTGGAATTGATCAATATAACTCATAATTACCACATAATAACGGTTATTGACTTCATATTCTTCAAACTGTGTTTCCTTATCTGTGAAAGTATTATTCATTTGTTCAACGAATAATGCTTTGTTTTCTCCATCAAGCTCATTTTCCATTTGCTGAGCGAGTTGGTTAGATAGGATGATTTCCCTATTCTCATTAATACCCAATACACCTTCTACCATCGAATTGATTAAACTTTCTCTAATATTTTTAGAGGCTGAGATTTCATCAATATGACGTTGGATTTCATTGCTCATCAGGTTGAATGAGTGTGCGAGTTCACCTATTTCATCTTTTGTATGAATATCGTTCACTAAAGAATAATTGCCTTTAGAAACGCCGGTTGCTTGGGTTCTGAGTTGGCGAAGCGGTTTTGTGATTCGTGATGATAAGAAGAAAGCGAATACAGTGGTCACGATTAAGAAAATAACCGCTGTAACAAGTATGATAATGGTAATAACATTATTTGTATCATCGATGCTTTTTAGGTCTTGGTAAATAAAGACTGCACCATTAGGATGTGTGTTATCAACTTTTGTTGGATATCCTACTAAAACATACGTATGTTTTTGACCATCAACAGTCATTTTAATATGTTCAGATGCTTTTTGTTTATTGTCGAATACTTGCGCAAAGTCTTTATCTTTTTGAATCACATCCATCATTTGTTCTTTGAATTTTGAATGTGAGTTATAATATTCATCCTTTTTATTTTTCATTATAATCAAACCGCTTGGGCCTTCGATAAGCATTTTACTATGTTTGATAGCTAATGATTTATTATCTGACTCCTCAAGCAGATTACTGATACGATGTGCATCGTTGACTAAAGAATGTTCAGTATCTTGCGTATAATACTGTTGGATGAATGTGATTAATGCAGCACTAAGTAAAATTAAAACTGTCGTTACTATTAAAATAATAGTTAACCACAGTTTTATGACGACATTATTGAGTCGTTTCATCGTTGTTGTCGACCTCAAATTTATAACCAACGCCCCATACAGTTTGAATCATTTGAGCTGCATCTTTTGAGACACGGTTTAATTTTTCTCTGAGTCGTTTAACATGAGTATCTACAGTACGCAAGTCTCCATAGAACTCATAATGCCAAACATCTTTTAATAATTGTTCACGGTCGAATACTTTGTTAGGTGTTTTCGCTAAGAAAATTAATAATTCGTATTCTTTAGGTGTTAAATTGACTTGTGTACCATCTGCAAGTACACGGTGTGCATCATTATCAATAACCAAATGCTTAAATTCTATTAAATCTCTAGCATGTGGTTCATTTTGATCTGAAGTTGCTGTTAGCGTGCGTCGTAATAAAGCTTTTACTCTAAGTACGACTTCTCTTGGAGAGAATGGTTTGACGATATAATCATCTGCACCTGATTCAAATCCTTCTACACGGTTCGTTTCTTCCCCTTTTGCAGTTAACATAATGATTGGAGTTTCTTTGTACTCTCTCAAACGGTTTGCAACTTCAATACCATCGATTTCGGGAAGCATCAAGTCTAACAAGATACAAGCATAGTCATGATTTAAAGCTAAATCTAATGCTTCTTTGCCGTCTCGAGCTTCTTCGATATCAAAAGATTCTCGTTCTAAATATAATTTTAATAGTCTGCGAATTCTTTCTTCATCATCAACGACAAGAATTTTTGTCATAATTTTATGTACCTCCCATATGAGCATTCAACAATAGTTGTCCAATAAGAAAGACAGACAAGTCCTAAAACATCATAAACATCATGAATGATTTCCTGTATTGATAAAATATCTGTCATAACTTTCTCGGATTTAATAATTTGAGTATCGTCTTCGTATTTTTATTATATATAAAGGTTGTAAAAAAAGACGATTTTTCACTACAAAGCATATTATAACATAAGCATATATCAACAAGTTAATTGTAACCTTGTGAATAAAAATAGATTAACATAATTTGTGCATAATTTCACAAACTTTTATGCTGTTGCTACAAGTTTTAACCATTTGCGGCTAAATTGCGAAGTTTTTTCACTTCATGTGGCGTTAAGACACGTCCTTCTCCAGCGTTCAAGCCTTTTAATGTCAGACCACCCATTTCAATACGCGTCAATTTTGTTACTTCATGACCGAAATGTTCGAACATACGACGTACTTGTCGATTTCTACCTTCTGAAATTGTAATTTCAACAAGTGTTGTATTTTTTTCTTTATCTTGATTTTTAATTTTAACTTCTGCTGGATGTGTTTTTCCGTCTTCTAATTGAATTCCTTTTTCAAGTTGTTTCACTTCATCGCGCATCAAATAACCTTTTAATTTAGCTACATATTTCTTTTTAATTTTATAACGAGGATGTGTCATTAAGTTTGTAAACTCGCCATCATTAGTTAAGATAAGCAATCCAGATGTATCGTAGTCTAAACGGCCAACTGGATAAATACGTGTTTCTAAGTCCTCGAAATAATCAGTTACGACTGTTCTGCCTCGATCATCAGATACACTTGTGATAACTTGTGCTGGTTTGTAGAATAAAATATAAAGTTTGTCTTCTTGTTCTAATTTAACGCCTTCAACTTCAACATTATCTGAAGGTTTTACTTTAGTACCTAATTCAGTTACAATTTCCCCGTTCACTTTAACTTTACCTTCTGTAATTAATGTTTCTGCTTTTCTTCTAGACGTATAACCGCTATTTGCGATACGCTTTTGTAATCTCTCTAATTCTTTACTCATTATTATCTCCTTTTTGGTTAATTAAATTGTTGAAGAATGATTCTATTTCTTCTTCCTCTTCTTCGGTCGTTGGTAATTCATCTATATTTTTCATGCCGAATACATTTAAGAATAACGGCGTAGTATATAATTGTTGGCTTCTTGAATTGTCTTCATCTTTAGCTTCGATTAACCCTCTAGCAATCAATGTTTTGGCAGCACCATCAGAATTAATTCCTCGTATGACTTCAATATCACTTCTTGTGACAGGTTGGTTGTAAGCAATGATTGAAAGGACTTCCATGGCTGCTTGAGACAGTTTCATATTAGATTGTTGCTTCACAAGTTGTTCGATATAATCGGCTAATGCTTGTTTAGTTGTCAGAACTAATGTGTTTCCATATTGATGAATCATGAGTCCGGGTGATTCATAGTCAGCTACTAATGCAAGCAATTCTTCCTCAGAGACATCTAATATGTCTTGCAGCTGAGTTATTTCTAACCCCTCATCCCCTGCTGTATATAATAAACCTTCTAATATTCCGATTTGCTTAAGCGCCATAATTTACACCTCGAGTTATATTAATGTCTGCGAATTCTTTATCTTGTGTAATTTGAATAATGCCTGATTTAGACAATTCTAAAATTGCTAGAAAATGTGTAACGACATGCTCTGTTGTCTCTTTAAAAGTGAACAAACTGAAGAAATTAAATGACGTTGCTTTTGCCAAACGTTCAGACACTTGTGTTGACGCTTGTTCAATCGTAAATGTTTCTTTTTGGATAGTAACTTGTCTCGGCGTGTCAAATAAAGCTCTAGTCTTGATACGTTGATACGCCATAATTAATTCAGTCAGGTCAATCGTATGGTTTTCATCCCATAATTCTGCAGTTTCTAAATGACTTAAGTCAGTTGGATGTTTACTATAGTACTGTTCTCTTTGAACTTTCATTTCATTTAGAAATTCAGTATATTCTTTGTAGTTTTGATATTCTATTAATCTTCCTACTAGATCTTCACGAGGATCGTCTAAGTCTTCATCTTCTAGATCTGGTTGTTGCGGCAATAACATTTTGCTTTTAATCATAAGCAGCTCTGATGCTACAACTAGGTATTCACTTGCAATATTAATTTCTAATTGTTTCATCGCATGAATATAATTCATATATTGTTCGGTTAAAGCTTTCATGGGAATATCATAAATATCAATTTCATATTTATGTATCAAGTGTAATAATAAATCGAGCGGCCCATTAAAAGCATCTAGTTTAACTTCGTACATCCATTTGTATCTCCTTTAATTGCAAGTCGCATTTGTCATTCAGTACAATATTATACATCAATCATTATAAGAATTAAACGAGAAACAAGGAGCGCTTAACAGATGAAACAAGCATTAATCGAGTTTTACTATCAGTTCCACACTAAACAACATTATTTTTTGTGCCATGATATTTTAGAAGACGCATGGAAAGCTCAATCTCATTTCACGAAACAAGACGCTGTAGTGAGTTTAATTTTGTGTGCGACCGGATGCTATCACTATAGACGCGCAAATTATAAAGGTGCACATACATTATTTAATCGTGCTTATCGAGTTGCTCATGCGAATTATGCTAAATTAGATCAATTAGGATTAGAAAGCAGAAGTTATCTAATGTTATTACGTGAGTTAATTGAAAGTACTAATCAGGAGCTACTATTTAAACCAGTAGAATTACCTTTACTATCAACAATGAAAAAACAAATCAAACGCATTTATCCTGATTATGCAATCATGCATCAAATTAATACACTTCCTTATATCTGCGACCATCACTTGTTAAGAGATCGTCATGAAGTTGAACAAGCAAGATTAGAAGCATTAAAACAAAACCAATTGAAACATAAAAAATAGTGCATGAACCAAATGATCATGGCTCATGCACGTGGATGGAATTCGTTGTACATTTTTCTGATTTGAGATTTCGAAACATGCGTATAAAGTTGTGTAGTTGAAATATCAGAATGTCCTAACATCTCTTGAACTGCTCTTAAATCTGCCCCATTTTCTAGTAAATGTGTCGCAAATGAATGACGTAATGAATGGGGTGTCAGCTTTTTAGATATATTGGCTTGGACACCATATTGTTTAATGAGTTTCCATATTCCTTGTCGTGATAAAGGTTTGCCGTGCATATTTAAAAAGAGTACGTCCGTAACTGTACGCTTTAATAATTGCGGACGAACAGTTTCGATATACTTTTTCAAATAATCAATCACCGTTTCACCTAAAGGGATAATCCGCTCTTTGCTTCCTTTACCGAATACGCGGACAAAGCCCATAATCAGATTGACATCCTCGACTCTGACATGAATCAACTCTGTTACACGCATACCCGTTGCATAAAGAAGCTCTAGAATAGTTCTGTCACGATAGCCGTTGTTTTTTCCTAAATTCGGTGTTTCTAACAACGCTAAAACATCATCGACATCTAACACATCTGGTAATCTGCGTTCATATTTCGGAGTTTCAATTAAAACTGTCGGGTCTTTTGCGGCATAGCGTTCTCTGAGCGCAAATTGATGGAAGCTTCGAACAGTGGAGATAAAGCGTGCGATTGATTTTGCGGAATGACCCTCATCGTGTAAATATCCTAAACATTGTTGAATCGTTTCTCTATCAATAAAATCTATATGTTTAACCTTTTTTAATTCTAAATAGGCTTTATATTTATTTAAATCACGACGATAGGCCCCAATGGTGTTAACACTTAAACCTTTTTCAATTTGGATGAACTTTAAATATTCCTCAATAATATTTTGAAAATTCGTTTCCAATCCGTTCACCTTCTAACCTAAACTAACTCTCTTTTTTCTTTTGTTGGCACTCACGACAAATACCATGAAATGTCAAACGGTGGTCTAAAATTTTGAAATGAAATTCAGATTCTACTCTTTCTTCGACTTTTGGCAATAAGTCTTCGACAATTTCTTCAACTTTACCACATTCCATACATACAAGATGGTGATGGAAGTGCTTTTCGCCTTCTTTTTTCAAGTCGAAACGTGAAACGCCATCGCCAAAGTTGATTTTATCGACGATTTTAAGTTCAGCAAGCAGTTCTAAAGTACGATAGACAGTTGCTAAACCAATTTCTGGTGCTTTGTCTTTTACTTTTAAATAGACATCTTCTGCACTGAGATGATCTTCTTCGTTTTCAATAAGCACTCTTAACGTTGCTTCACGTTGTGGAGTTAATTTGTAGGATGATTTTTGTAACTGTTGCTTCACGCGTTTTAAACGTTCTTCCACGGAAGCCTCACTCCTCTACTAATAATTATTATCATTGTAATGTAACTTAATGACTCATTTATAAATTACCAGTATTTGAGGCAAATTGCAACACATTCTCATTTGTTATTTAGAATGATTATAATGTGATAATACGTGTTGTAACGCGATTAAAGTTTTGGCATCTTCAATTTTATGATTTTGTACTAAATCATTGATTTCATCGAGACTCAACTCTACTTGTTCAACAAATTCATCTGGGTCTAGATGGACCACGCCTTTTACTAAATCGTCAGTGAAATAAATAGCGATTTTCTCATTTGCGAATCCAGGAGAGGTATAAATATCAGCAATCAATTCTAAACTATTCGCTTTATAACCTGTTTCTTCCTCTAATTCTCGTAAAGCTGCTGATTTTGGTTCTTCCCCTTTTTCTAACTTGCCTGCTGGGATTTCTAACAATACTTGTTCAATCGGTTTACGATATTGTTTAACGAAAACTACTTTGTTTTCTTTAGTTAATGCACATACTGCAACTGCACCTGTGTGATTAACAATTTCACGTTTTGAAGTCTTGCCATTTGGTAATTGTACTTCATCTACATCTACTTCAATAATTTTACCTTTGTAGATAGTTTGTTTATTTAATGTTTTCTCTGTTAAATCCATTTGAATCACGTTCCTTTTAACTATATTGAAATACTGATAAACTAGCAGTGTTAGACAATTAAAGTGTATCGAAAGGAGTCACAACATGCAAAAGAATGTTTTGAATAGCGGTTTAGAGATTTCTGAATTAGGTTTAGGGTGTATGAGTCTTGGTACAGAAAAGAAACATGCACAAGCCATTATCGAACGTGCCATTGAATTAGGAATAACATATTTTGATACAGCAGACATGTATGACAAAGGCATCAATGAAAAGTTAGTAGGAGAAATTTTGAAACCGTATCAAAACTCAGAAGATATCGTTATCGGAACCAAAGTCGGTAACCACCTTCAACCAGATGGTACGACATTTTGGGATCCTTCTAAGAAACACATCAAAGAAAGTGTCAAACAATCATTAAAAAACTTAGGTGTCGATCAAATAGATTTATATCAATTACATGGCGGAACAATTGAAGATCCGCTTGATGAAACAATCAGTGCTTTTGACGAATTAAAACAAGAAGGATTAATTCGTGCCTATGGTATCTCTTCTATTCGCCCTAATGTTATTAAATATTATTTAGAGCACAGTCAAATTGACACTTGGATGGCACAGTATAATTTGATTGATAATCGTCCTGAAGATTTAATTCAACAAGCACATCAAAAAGGTGTTAAAATGCTCGCGCGTGGACCATTATTTAAAGGATTACTGACAGCTGAAAGCAATACAGCGTTAGACCAAAAATTTGCGGATGGTATTTTTGATTATAGTTATCAAGAACTTGGCAGTACAGTCGCATCGCTTAAAGAAATTGAAAATAATTTATCAGCACTCACTTTCAATTACTTATTAACACAAGACGTTTTAGGTTCAATTGTGGCAGGTGCTAGTAGTGTTGAACAACTAGAAGAAAACGTGAAGAATTATCAAACACATGTGGATTTAACACGTTTACATGCCGCAAAAGAACGCGTGAAAGATTTACATTATACAAATCATCTCAACTAAACCACTAAATCATAAATAGGAATATAAATGAATAAGACTTGTCATCTCCTCAAAATAACGTCACGTTGTTACTGAGAACGATTTTGGACGGATATGACAAGTCTTTTTATTATGAGTTTTTATTATTAAATAATTGCGGTGCCAACCTTTCAAGTGTTCTTGGTGATAATTGATAGATTTTCAAAAGTTTGTGCAACCATTTAGGGCGATTAACTTCAGCCTTTCCTTTTAACATCGCAGAAATGATATCTCTCGCTAGTACATTTGGATCTAACATAAACTTATCAACTTGTGCAGCATAATTTAGTGTAGGATCTGCTTTAGCATGAAATGGTGTACGTATCGGTCCTGCATTTACTACTGTCACTTGATAATCTGGCTGTTCCAATCTTAATGTGTTTAATACTTGATTAAATCCTGCTTTACTTGCTGCGTAGTGACCACTTGCTGTTTGGGTAGAAAAAGCTGCTAAACTACTGACACCGACTATAAAAGGATGTTGTGTAAAATAAGGTGCAAGTTGAGATAATAATAAGTTGAAATGAAGGACATTAATGGTATACGTTTCTATCATTTCCTGTTCACTATGTTGCAGTATAGGTTTAAAATATCCCAACCCTGCACTATGTATAAATCCATCGATTGGTTTTGAAAATGTGAGTTGATGAATATCTGTTGCATCATTTAAATCACAATACTTTGAATCTAATAAGTGTTGATTGACTGGAAAATGTGTTTCATTAAATTTTTCTATGTTTCTTACTAGTAAAGTCACATGAGCACCTTTAGCTAAAAGTTGTTGCGTAAGTGCATAGCCAAGTCCACTCGTGCCTCCAGTTACGATAAAATGCTTTCCTATTATCTGTTGCATTATAATCCTCCGCTCTGTATGAGTTGTATATCCGTTGAAATTATAGCCTTAAATTAACATTGTTGTGCAAAATGATTGATATTGCTATGATAAGTGTATCAATTATCAAAATATAGGGAGTGCTATTCAAAATATGAAAATTGTATTCTATGGTTCAGGCAACATGGCTCATGCTATTTTTGCAGGAATAATTGCATCTGAAGTAATCGATCCTAATGATATTTATATTACAAACCGTTCTAATGAAGCGGTCTTAAAAGGCTATGCTGACGAATTAGGCGTTAATTATAGTTATGATGACGCCGCATTATTAGCAGATGCTGACTTTGTCTTTTTAGGAACGAAACCCTATGATTTTGAAGCATTAGCTGATAGAATCCGTCCATATATTACAGATAAAAATAGATTTATTTCCATCATGGCTGGTATCTCGATACAGTATATCAGAAAACAACTTGACCATGATAACCCAATTGCACGTATTATGCCTAATACGAACGCACAAGTCGGTCATTCAGTCACAGGTATCAGTTTCTCAGAAAACTATAAGCAAGAAGATAGAAAACAAGTTATTGATATTGTCCATGCGTTTGGTTCAGAAATTGAAGTTCAAGAAGATGCGTTGCATCAAGTCACTGCGATTACTGGCAGCGGCCCTGCTTTCTTGTATCATGTGTTTGAACAATATGTAGAAGCGGGTGTCAGACTTGGTTTAGATAAAGAAGAAGTTGAAGAATCTATACGTAACTTGATAATCGGAACTGGAAAAATGATTGAGCGTTCTGATTTAAGTATGGAACAATTAAGACAAAACGTGACTTCTAAAGGTGGAACGACGCAAGCAGGCTTAGATGCTTTAGCTCAACACGATATTGAAAGTATTTTCGAAGATTGCTTCAATGCGGCAGTAAAAAGAAGTAAAGAGTTATCGAACGACGAATAAGTTAAAATTGATAAAAGAAATGCTGAGACAGTTAAATTATCTGCCTCAGCATTTTTATATTTCAAACGCATCAAAGTCTCTTACGAATTTAAATTTTAAATGTGGATAATGCTCTTGTAATTCAGCATACAACACATCGATATCACTCAGGTTATAACGGTTACTAATATGATTCAACAATGCTTGTTTCGCATGAGAATCTTCTAATAGTTTTAATACATCTGAAATATGGCTATGATGATGACTATCCGCTAATGTTCTATCACCATCAATATATGTAGCTTCATGAACAATCACGTCAACATCTTCAGCAAGTAAATATTCATTTTTACAAGGCATGGTATCGCCGAATATTGCGATTTTAGGACCTATTTTATCTGAACCTTTAAATTGTGATGAGTCATAAGTTTGATTGTTGAATACAAAAGTATTTTGTTCTTTGACTTCTTGGTATTTTGGTCCTGGTTCCATACCGATAGCTTTTAATGCAGCGACATCTATTTTACCAGGTGTGGTTGGTGCTTCAATACGATAGCCGAATGATGGTACACCATGATTCAAAGCATATGCACTGATTGTAAAACCTTCGTGATGGTAATGTAATTGTTCATCAATTTCTATAAATGTAATTGGATAATTTAATTTAGATAATGAGGCTTGTAATGTCATTTCAACATAGCTTTTAATACCTCTTGGCCCAATGATTGTTAAGGGTTTATCTTCCCCGCCTTGGAAAGAACGGCTTGTTAATAAGCCGGGTAAGCCGAATATATGATCACCATGCATATGGGTGATGAAAATATGGTCTACTTTTCCGAGTTTAATCGAATGATGCAAGATTTGATGTTGCGTTCCTTCTCCTACATCGAATAGCCATATTGAATTTGAATAGGGTTCTAAGTTGAGCGCTATTGCTTGTGTATTGCGTTCTTTGGTTGGCAACGCCGCTCCAGTACCTAAAAATGTAATTTCCATTATAACGCTCCTCTCTACACGTTAGTGTACCATATCTAAAATGACAAACACGAAGAAATTTAAGCATAAATGTGTTACATTAATTCTTCATAGTTTATAATAATAGCATATCTAATATAGAATTGAGGTTTTGAATCTTGAGTAATAAAAGAAAGCATATACCATGTTTGATTACAATTTTTGGAGCAACTGGTGATTTAAGTCATCGAAAGCTGTTCCCTTCACTATTCCATTTATACCAACAAGATAATTTAGATGAACATGTTGCAATCATTGGTATTGGCCGTCGTGACTATTCGAATGAGCATTTTCGCAACCAAGTTAAGTCATCTATTCAAGCTCATGTAAAAGATACAAAACACCTTGATCAATTTATGGAACATGTATTTTACTTCAAACATGATGTCAGCGAAGAACAAAGCTATGATGATTTATTGCAGTTTAGTAATCAACTCGATTCAGAATTCGGCTTACAAGGAAATCGTCTATTCTACTTAGCTATGGCCCCTAATTTCTTTGGTTTAGTTACGGATTACTTAAAATCATCTGGTTTAACTAAGACAAGAGGATTCAAACGCCTTGTAATTGAAAAACCATTCGGCAGTGATTTGGCTTCAGCTGAAAAATTAAACAAACAAATTAGAAAATCATTTAAAGAAAATGAAATTTACCGTATTGACCATTATCTTGGTAAGGATATGGTACAAAACATCGAAGTGTTACGATTTGCGAATGCGATGTTTGAACCTTTATGGAACAATAAATACATTTCAAATATTCAAGTGACTTCATCTGAGATTTTAGGTGTTGAAGACCGTGGAGGGTATTATGAATCTAGCGGTGCATTGAAAGATATGTTCCAAAACCATATGCTTCAAATGGTGGCGTTGTTAGCGATGGAACCGCCGATCAGTTTAAATAGTGCAGATATCCGTGCGGAGAAAGTAAAAGTGTTGAAGTCGTTGCAACCATTGGATTCTGAAGCGGTTCGTACAAACTTTGTACGTGGTCAATATGATGCTGGTGAAATTGATGGCAAGTATGTTAAAAGCTATCGTGAAGAAGATCGTGTCAGCGAAGACTCAATCACACCTACTTTTGTTTCAGGTAAAGTCATGATTGATAACTTCCGTTGGGCTGGTGTACCATTCTACATCCGTACTGGTAAACGAATGAAACGTAAATCTATTCAAGTCGTGGTTGAATTTAAAGAAGTACCTATGAATTTATATTACGAAAAAGATAAGCATTTAGATTCCAACTTATTGGTTATTAACATCCAACCTAATGAAGGTGTTTCTATTCATTTAAATGCGAAGAAAAACGTACAAGGTATTGAAACTGAACCAGTTCAACTATCATACTCAATGAGTGCACAAGATAAAATGAATACCGTTGACGCCTATGAGAACTTATTGTTCGACTGCTTAAAAGGTGATGCAACAAACTTTACACACTGGGAAGAATTAAAATCAACTTGGAAATATGTTGATGCAATTCAAGAAGAATGGGATCAAGTTGAACCTGACTTCCCTAACTATAAATCAGGTACTAACGGTCCATTAACAAGTGAATTGTTATTAAGTCGTGATGGATTCCACTGGTGGGACGATATACATTAATATCAGTTTAAATTTATGAAGACAAGACAGTGTCACAACATTGATACTGTCTTGTCTTTTTAACGTCTTTTTGTAGGAAAGTCATAGAAGAATACGGTATAATATAGGACAATAGTTATTTTAGGAGTGAGCAGTTTGGACGTTATCAAGCAAATACAACAGGCCATTGTTTATATTGAGGACCGTGTTTATGAGCCTTTTCATTTGCAAGATTTAAGCGATTACGTTGGCCTTTCTCCCATGCATCTAGATCAGTCTTTTAAAATGGTTGTCGGCTTATCTCCTAGTGAGTATGCAGAAGCTAGAAAATTAACGAAAGCAGCTGAAGATGTGATTGTAGGGGCTTTTCGTTTAGTAGATATCGCTAAAAAGTATCATTATGAAGATACAAATGATTTTGCTAATGCATTTAGTGATTATCATGGCATTTCCCCTATTCAAGCAAAGCTGAAGCAAGATGAGTTGAAAATGCAAGAAAGATTATATTTAAGAATAGCAACAACGGATCGTCCACCTTATACGTATAGATTAGAAAAACCTGAGGATCACGCATTAGTCGGTTATGCTAAATTTGTGAATACAGAGGACTTAAGCAATCCATTTCTTGTTGCTGATTTTTTAGAGGATTTATTAGTAGATGGTAAAATTAAAGAACTTGAACGTTATAACGATGTAAGTCCTCATGAACTATTTGTTGTAAAATGCCCACTGGAAAATGGTGTTGAATTGTTTATAGGTGTACCAAGCGAACGGTACCCCGCTCATTTAGAAAGTCGATTTTTACCCTCTAGACAATATGCTAAGTTTAATTTACAAGGTGAGATTGATTTTGCGGTCAATGAAGCATGGCACTATATTGAAACAAGATTGCAGCTGACGATGCCTTATGAAACTGAAGCTTTGTATGTAGAAGTTTATCCATTTGATATTTCCTTCGACAATCCTTTTACTAAAATTCAATTATGGTTGCCTGTTGATTTAGATGAATAATTAAAGTGAAAAGCACACTATCAGAAATGATAATCTGATAGTGTGCTTTTTATAGATTTATAAAATTATTTTTCTTCAGCCCAATGTGTATGGAATGTACCTTCTTGGTCTTTACGTTGATAAGTGTGCGCACCGAAGTAGTCACGTTGTGCTTGAATTAAGTTTGCTGGTAAGTTTTCTGAACGATAACTGTCAAAGTAATTAATGCTCGCAGCAAATCCAGGTGTAGGAACACCATTTGCAACACTTTCAGCAACAACATCACGTAATGCTGATTGATAATTTGTTACGATATCTTTGAAATAAGGATCTAATAATAAGTTTTGTAATTCTGGATTATTATCATATGCCTCTTTAATTTTTTGTAAGAATTGTGCACGAATAATACAACCTGCTCTCCAAATCATAGCTAAATCGCCAAGTTGTAAGTTCCATTCGTTTTCTTCACTTGCTTTACGCATTTGCGCAAAACCTTGTGCATATGAACAGATTTTACTCATATAAAGCGCCTTACGGATTTTTTCTAAGAACTCATCTTTATTACCTTCAAATTTTGGTGATGGGCCAGTTAATTCTTTAGAAGCAGCGACGCGCTCATCTTTCATTGATGAGATAAAGCGTGCGAATACAGATTCAGTAATAATTGTTAATGGTACACCTAGTTCTAATGCATTAATAGAAGTCCATTTACCAGTACCTTTTTGACCTGCTTTATCCATTACTTTTTCAACTAATGGGGAACCGTCTTCATCAAGTTTGTTGAAGATTTCACCAGTAATTTCAATTAAGTAACTTTCAAGTTCGCCTGCATTCCATTCTTTGAATGTATTTGCGATTTCAGTATGTGACATATGCAATGCATCTTTCATTAATGCATAACTTTCAGCGATTAATTGCATGTCAGCATATTCGATACCATTGTGTACCATTTTAACGTAATGTCCTGCACCGTCTGGACCAATGTATGTTACACAAGGCGCACCATCGTCAGCTTTAGCAGAAATTGCTTCTAAGATATCAGCAACTTTGTCATATGCTTCTTTTTGACCACCAGGCATGATTGAAGGACCAGTCAATGCGCCTACTTCTCCTCCTGATACACCTGTACCAATAAAGTTAATGCCGCTTTCTGCTAATGCTTTGTTACGACGAATCGTATCTTGATAGTTTGTATTACCACCATCGATTAAAATATCACCATCATCTAATAATGGTAATAAACCTTCGATTGTCGCATCCGTTGCCGGACCTGCTTTAACCATTAAAAGAATTTTACGTGGACGTTCAAGTGAATTCACAAATTCTTCTAAAGAATAAGTTGGGTGAATATTTTTGCCTTTTGATTCTTCGACCATTGTGTCAGTTTTTTCTTTTGAGCGGTTATAAACTGAGACTGTATAGCCACGAGATTCAATATTCCAAGCTAGGTTTTTACCCATTACGGCTAAACCGACTACACCAATTTGTTGCGTCATATTACTTACCTCTCTTTGATAAAATTTTCTATTTTATTGTATCACAATTAGCGTTCCTGCTCACTTATTCAAGCTTAAAATCAATCGCTAGTTAATTCTACAATTTTAAGTAGTTGTTCAGCTAATAAATTTAAAGATTGAATTTCCATTCTTTCTTCAGTTGTATGGATATTTTGATATCCGATACCAATAATCACAGTTGGAATACCTAATGCGTTGATAATATTTCCATCAGAGCCGCCTCCGGCAACCACTGTATTTCCACTTAATCCTAAACTTTGTGCACTTTTTACTGCATATTGTGTCACTTTAGCATCTTCAGCCACTTTAAAACCTTGATAACTTTTACTTGTAAATACATCAGCACTGCAACCATAAGCTTCAGCAGTTTCTTCAAATACTTGTTTCATATGGTTGATTTGGGCTTCGATTTTGTTATTGTCATGTGATCTGGCTTCTGCATGTAATGTGACTTCGTCAGCGACTATATTCGTTGCTGAACCGCCAGTAAAACTACCGATATTGGCAGTTGTTTCATCATCGATTTTACCTAACTTCATTTTACTGACTGCTTTCGCTGCAATATTAATAGCACTTACACCTTTATCCGGTGTGCTGGCATGTGCCTTTTTACCATGAATTACTGCACTAAGTTTCATCTGTGTAGGTGCACCCAATACAGTTGTTCCAATTGGTGCACTAGCATCTACTGCGTATCCAAATTGTGCATCTAATAATTCAGGATTAAGCGCCTTAGCACCTAGTAAACCAGACTCTTCACCTACTGTGATAACAAATTGAATTTGGCCATGTGGGATTTGATTTTCTTTTAATACTTGAATTAATTCAAGTAAAGCAGCAATCCCTGCTTTGTCATCTGCGCCTAGTACAGTTGTACCATCTGAATAGATATATCCATCATCTTTGACGATAGGTTTAACGCCAATACCAGGTGCAACTGTATCCATATGACTTGTAAAATAAATTTTTTGGGTTTTATTGTGATTTTCTGTTGCCGCAAGTGTACAGATTAAGTTGTTTGCACCTAAGTCGGGCTGTTCACCTGCATTATCTTCTTTTACTGTTAAACCTAAACTTTCAAATTTTTCTTTAAGAATTGGTTGAATGATTTCTTCATGACCTGTTTCTGAGTCGATTTGTACCAATTCTAAAAATGTTTCTAGTAAACGTTGTTCGTTAATCATGTTCTAACCCCTTCCTATACTATGTTTAGTGTATACGATTTATCTGCTTTGTAAAACATATATGTTCTAAAAAAATAGGTTAAAATCATGATATAATAATTTGTAAGCGTCAAGTTGAAAACATAACCATATTGATTTAAAATAAAGTACTATATTTATAATTAAGAAGAAAGTTTATCTGGAGGAGAATAACGTGTTTAAAGGCAAAGTCTCAAAAGTTGTTATCATCGTTATGTTGGTAGCAGTAATCGTTGCACTGATATTATCAAGTTTAGCACCATTGATGCAGTAATAAAAAATGAGGGTGATCTGTAAAAAAGATCACCCTCGTTTTTTTATATTTCATCGTATAATTTTAACGATCCAAAATGAGATTTAATTTGTAAATAACGTTCTAGTTCACTAACAATTTGTATTTCGTTTGCACGATTGATTAAGGCTTCTTTCGACTGAGGCAGAGATTGATCATAAAGATCAATATGTAAATCATAAAGTGAATACAGACGCATCGCAGTATAATCATTACTATTAACGTTCTTAGCTATTTCAGCAAACAAATTACCTAAACGATGCATCATTTTATCTTCTGATTTTATATTCTTCAGCAGGTGTTCAATACGCTCTATTATTTCCAATTGTTCTTCTCTCATATCAAAATAATGATAATAAGAGTTTTCGTTACGAACAAAGTGATTTTTTACGTCTCTGAACGCATAAGATTTCGCTTTTTGGATTTCGAGTTCAATGTTTTTGAGTGGCACATCTACTGGATAATCTAAATCAAAACATGATTTACTGAATGTATTGAAAGTCTCAGTAAACTGTTTCTCTATTTTATGTTTATATTCTTTTAATTGTTTATCTAGACTTGGCATAATTAAGTTCATAATAAAAGCGATACCTAAGCCAACGATTAACAGTAAAACTTCATTGATAAATAAATGTAAATCAATAACTTTAGCATTAAAAACATGTAGCAATATAACGCAACTTGTAATAATACCTTCTTGTACCCCTAATACTACTGTTAAAGGTATAAAGAATAATACGATTAAACCTAATACAATTGCATTTTGACCAAGCAAACTAAAAACGATAGATCCTAATATCAATATAAGAATACAGGATACAAAACGAGAAACAATTGCTTGTAGGGAATGTACTTTTGTATGTTTAATACATAAAACAACTAAAATGGCACTTGAAGAAAAATTATCTAAACCAATTAATTTGGCAATAATTATTCCAAGTGCCATTCCTACAGCAGTCTTTATCGTTCTAAATCCTATTTTATAGGGATTAAAACGCATCATCTGCTTTACCTCTTATCGTTCTTCACAATATTTTTCGAATAAATTTTGAAGCTGTGTAATAACATCCATAATGTCATGGCCTTCTATTTGATGACGTTCAATCATTTCAGCAATTTTACCATCTTTAACTAACGCAAATGATGGACTTGAAGGAGCATAACCTTCAAAATAATCTCTCGCTTGTTGTGTCGCTTCTTTATCTTGTCCTGCAAAGACTGAAACTAAGCGATCAGGTAGTTTATCATAATGTAATGAATGTTCAGCAGCTGGACGTGCAATACCTCCAGCACAACCGCAAACTGAGTTAACCATAACAAGTGTAGTACCGTCTTGTTTTAATACAGCATCTACTTCTTCAGGCGTTGTAAGTTGTTCATAACCTGCTTTTTCTATCTCGTTACGTGCTTGTTCTACAACATCGTTCATATATAAATCGAAATTTAAATCCATATCGAAATCACCTTTCAGTTCTTAATAACGTTCTATTTTATTCTACTAATTAATTTAGTAATCTTCAACAGGATTAACTTTAACATTAAGAACAGTTTAATAAATATGCGTATGTTCGATTGTAAATTGTTCTACTCTATTTTTGATTGTGTTCATGAAACGACCAGCTTGTAAGCCATCTAAAATACGATGATCAATCGAAATACATAAGTTCACCATATTACGAATTGCAATCATATCATCAATCACAACTGGTTTTTTTACAATGGATTCTACTTGTAAAATCGCAGCTTGTGGGTGGTTAATAATGCCCATCGAAGAGACAGAACCGAATGTTCCAGTATTATTTACAGTAAAAGTTCCACCCTGTAAATCAGCTTGTGTTAATTTATTTTGACGTGCTTTTTGAGCTAATTCATTAATTTCGCGTGCAATTCCCTTAATTGATTTTTCATCTGCATTGTGGATGACTGGTGTATATAATTTATCCTCTACAGCTACTGCAATTGAGATATTGATATCCTTATGAACTTTAATTTCAGAGCCTTGCCAACTACTGTTTAACATTGGAAACTCTTTTAATGCTTCTGCAACTGCTTTAACAAAGAATGCGAAGAATGTTAAATTATAACCTTCTTTTGCCTTAAATTGCTTTTTATGATGATTTCTAGTTTTCACTAAGTTTGTTGCATCAGCTTCTACCATCATCCATGCATGAGGAATTTCTGAAACACTTTGAACCATATGTTTAGCAATCGCTTTACGCACACCATTCACAGGAACAGAATCAGCTGGAACAGTTGATTGTTCTGTAGATGCAGAAGGTTGGATATTTTCTTTTTCAGCAGGTTTATTTTGAATTGGTGTTGACCCAGCTTGAGTTGAGACAGCTTCTGGGTGAGCAATTACATATTCAATATCTTTTTTTGTCACACGACCTTCAAATCCTGTCCCTTTAACTTGTGATAAATCAATTTGATGTTCAGAAGCTAGTTTAAATACAACAGGTGAATATCTACCATTATTTAGTGGTTTATCAGAGGTAGCGCTCTTAAAATTTTGTTTAGATTCAGATTGGGATTCTGTTGATGTATTTTCATTTTCGGATTTTTCTGTAGTTGCTGTTGATTCTGGTTTTGAATCAGATTCTGAACTCTCATCTGATGAACCTTCAGCTTCAATTTCACAAATTGGTGTCCCGACACTAATAGTTTCCCCAGCTTCAACTAGGATTTTGGTAATTGTACCAGCTTCAGTAGACGGTACTTCCGCTGTTACTTTATCTGTAATAACCTCACAAATAGGCTCGTATTCTTCAATAGTATCGCCGACTTCTACTAACCATTGTTCAATTGTACCTTCATGTACACTTTCTCCGAGTTTCGGCATTTTGATTTCCATTTGATAAGCCTCCTATAATTTAGAAACGCGCAAGTTCTAACATTTTTGCTTTGATTTTATCTGGATTCATCATGAATTCATCCTCTAATGGTGGCGAGAATGGCATAGATGGCACGTCTGGACCAGCAAGACGCATGATTGGAGCATCTAAATCAAACAAGCAATTTTCAGCGATGATTGCTGATACTTCTGACATAATGCTGCCTTCCAAATTATCTTCAGTTACAAGTAAAATCTTACCTGTACGTTTTGCACGTTCAATAATCGTTTCTTTGTCTAATGGATAAACTGTACGTAAGTCGACAACTTCTACATCTATACCTTCTTCTGCTAAAACATCTGCAGCTTGTAAGCTGTAATTAACACATAAACCATAAGTAAAGACTGTAATATCATTGCCTTCACGTTTTACATCCGCTTTACCTAGTGGGACTGTATAATATTCTTCAGGTACTTCCTCTTTAAGTAACCGATACGCTTTTTTATGTTCGAAATAAAGTACAGGATCATTCGATTCAACTGAAGCTAATAGCAGACCTTTCGCATCATATGGTGTAGATGGAATAACGATTGTTAATCCAGGTGTAGATGCAAAAACGCTTTCTATACTTTGAGAATGATATAAAGCGCCATGTATACCTCCACCAAAAGGTGCACGAATAGTGATTGGTGAACTCCAATCATTATTTGAACGGTAACGCATTTTTGCAGCTTCACTCATAATTTGGTTAGTCGCTGGTAAAATATATTCAGCAAATTGAATTTCAGCAATTGGGCGCTTACCTAACATAGATGCTCCGATAGCTGTACCAACGATATTTGATTCGGCTAATGGTGTATCGATGACACGTTCAATTCCGAATTTTTCTTGTAAGCCTTGAGTAACACCAAATACGCCACCTTTTTTACCGACGTCTTCTCCTAATACAAATACATCAGGGTCTTTTTCCATAGCCTGATAAATTGCTTGTTTGATAGCTGCTAAAAAAGTGAGTTTAGCCATTATTCAAGCCCTCCTTCTTCGTAAACAAATGTATATGTTTCACTTGGATCTGGATAAGGAGAAGCTTCTGCTTCTTTTGTTGCTTTGTTGACGATTGATTTATTTTCTTTTTCAATTTCGTCGAACCAAGCTTGATCCGCAATGCCTAAATCCATCAGATGTGCTTTAAATTTAATATTGCAATCTTGAGATTTTAAGCCTTCTCTGATTTCAGGACTACGATATTGGTCATCATCATCAGAAGAATGTGCAGTCATTCTAGTACACATTGCTTCTAATAAAGTAGAACCCTCGCCACTTAATGCTCTTTCGCGTGCTTCATGCATAGCTTTATACATTGCAATTGGATCATTTCCATCTACTCTTTCTCCGTGGATACCATATCCAAGCGCACGATCAGAAAGTTTTTCAGCAGCATATTGTAAGTGTGATGGGACTGAGATTGCATATTCATTGTTTTCAATCACACAAATAAATGGTAATTTTTGAACCCCAGCAAAGTTTAGTCCCTCATGGAAATCACCTTGGTTAGATGTTCCTTCACCTAGTGTTGCCATAGCAATATTAGGTTTGCGATCCATTTTTAATGCTAAAGCTGCACCTACACCTTGTAATACTTGCGTGCCTACTGGTGAACTTTGTGATAAAATATCGACAGATTTTTTACTGTAATGTGAAGGCATTTGTTTACCTCCAGAGTTGATATCTCCTTTTTTACCAAAAGCTGACATCATTGTTTCAGCAGGTGTAATACCGAGATATGTGATTAATGCTAAATCACGATAATAAGGTGCTGAAACATCTCCTTTTTCCATCGCAAACGCCATACCGATTTGTGCTGCTTCTTGACCTTGGCAACTAATTACGAAAGGAATTTTGCCTGCACGGTTTAAGAGCCACATTCTTTCATCTAATTTGCGGCCAAGATCCATCCATTTATACATTTCTTTTAAATCATTTTCGGTCAGACCGGCAGATTTATAATCCATCATTTTCTATTTCCTCCTCATATTACGCATGAACAGAGCGTTTTGCTGCTTTAAGTCCAGCTTCCATTAGAACTTCTGAAAGTGAAGGATGTGCATGTGTTGTTAGTCCTAATTCAAGCGTAGATCCATTCATAAATTGTAGTAAAGCAACTTCGTTGATTAGTTCTGTTACATGTGGACCTATCATACTTAATCCTAATACAGAATCTGTTTCTTGGTCTACTACTACTTCACAAAAACCATCTTGTTGATTAGCATCTTCAATCACAGCTTTACCAATAGCTTTAAAAGGAACTTTAAAACTACGTGCTTTTTTATAATCTGCGGCTTTAGCTTGTTCTACATCCATGCCGATTGATGCGATTTCAGGATAAGTATAAACACATTTTGGAATTGCATTATAATCAACTGGAATTACTGAGTCTTCAAACATTGCTTCTACTGCAGTTGTCCCTTCTTTAGAACCAGCGTGTGCAAGTTGTAATTTACCGATGCAGTCTCCAGCTGCATAAATATGTTGTTCTTGGGTTTGTTGTTTGTTATTAACTTCAATAAAACCTTTTTCGTCTAAATTAATTTTTGTATTGTTTAAGCCGATATCCTCTGTATTTGGTTTGCGACCTACTGCTAATAAAATTTTATCTACTTGCAGTGTTTCATTTTCTAGTTTGATTTCAGCTGAATCATCACTAATTTGAATTTGGTCTTCAGATAATTGAACATTTTCACGAATCTGCACACCTCTATCATTCAGGTGTTTTTTTAATGTTTGTGTAACTGATTTATTTTCACTAGGTAAAATGCGTTCACCTGCTTCTATAACTGTTACATCAACACCAAAATCATTTAATAATGAAGCAAATTCCATACCAATAACACCGCCGCCAATAATAGCAATGGACTGAGGAAGCTCTGTCATTTTTAAAATGTCATTGCTTGAAAGTACAACTTGGTGATCAAATGATAAGAAAGGTAATTCCGCTGGTCTAGAACCTGTCGCGATCAGCACATAATCATTCGGAATAAGTTCAGATGTACCATCTTCGTATTCAACAGATATTGTACCTGGTTGAGGTGAAAAAATTGATGAACCCAGGATACGTCCAGTGCCGTTGTAGATATCGATATGGTTGTGCTGCATTAAGTGCTTAACGCCAGTATGCATTTGTTCAACAATATCATTTTTTCGTTCATATACTTTATTATAATTCAAATTAAATTGTTCTGTTTCAATACCATATGCCGCAGCATGTTTAACTGTATGTAATACTTCAGCTGACTTTAACAAGGCTTTAGTCGGAATACATCCTTTATGCAGACATGTACCGCCGAGTAATTGATTTTCAACAATCGCGACTTTTTTGCCCAATTGAGATGCGCGGATGCCTGCGACATAACCTGCAGTGCCACCACCTAGAATAACTAAATCATATTGTTCTTCTGCCATGATTGATCTCCTAACTATATATTTTTACTTCTTCGCGTAAATTAACTGCTTCATAAACTTGATTTGCAAGAGCTTCCATCTCTAACTCGCCTGGATATACACTAACAGGAGCAATCCATTCTACATATTCTTGAATTTTATCCGTGATGAGTTGACTGTGTGCAATTCCGCCTGTTAAAAGAATTTGATCGATATCGCCTTTAAAAATAACAGCCCTTTCGCCAATTGTCTTCGCAATTTGATAAATCATTGCATCTAAAATTAAATGAGTTGTTTTATTTACGCTATATTCATTCACTAACTGTTTCATGTTATTAGTAGAACATAAATTAACGAGTCCTGCTTTCTTGCTAATAAAGTGTTGAAGTGCTTCAGGTGAATACCCACGCTCAACTCCAAATTGATAAAGCATATCATTCGGAATTGTGCCAGCACGTTCCGGACTCATTGGACCTTCGCCGTATAAGCCTTCATTCACATCCACAACTTTACCTTGTAAATGCGCACCTACTGTAATACCTCCACCCATATGAACCACAATAACATTGACTTTGTTATAAGGCTTTTGAATGGACTTTGCATATTGACGTGCAACTGCCTTTTGATTTAAAGCATGAAAAACACTTCTACGCTTAATATCCTTTATACCTGTTATCCTTGCGATATCAATTAATTCATCAACAACTACAGGATCAACAATAAATACAGGTATATTTAGTATTTCTCCTAATTTATACCCTATAATCCCACTTAAATTGGAAGCATGTACACCATATTTGAAAGATCTTAAGTCTTCATACATTTTAGAATTCA
This sequence comes from Staphylococcus sp. HMSC072B07, assembly GCF_001815505.1. NCBI lineage: Bacteria > Bacillati > Bacillota > Bacilli > Caryophanales > Staphylococcaceae > Staphylococcus > Staphylococcus sp. HMSC072B07. Next base: position 46,760 of record NZ_KV820903.1, read on the forward strand.
CTGTATATGTACCGCCAGCTATGGGTTTAAGTAGACCGCCTCTACAAGTTATCGCATCGATACTTTGCATCCCTGGAGTCTTTTCTTTTATAAATGATTTTATGGAATCAATTCGATATGATTCTTGATCAAGTAAAGGCTTTTGTGAGATGTTCAAATCATGATGAATCGTTTCCATTGAAACACAATTTTCATCTTGATAAAAGCCTATTTTTGAAGAGGTACTACCTAAATTTATGACTAAAATATTGGTCATATATTTCACCTGCTTTATATTGCATTCATGATGCAGTATTCATGTTTTCTCAAAACTACCCTTTATATTTTACCTTAATCTAGTATTCAATTAAAAGTAATCCCCTATAAAAGTAATGACTTGTTACCCTCAAATAGTTATTTTGCAGTTTAAATCTCTAAAAACAAAATAAAAATACGACTTTCACTGACAAATGAAAATCGTACTTTTTAATTCATTAACCTTAAACGTTATAGAAACCTGAATATCACATAATAGATTTGTATGTCATGATTTAATTTTGATACAAAAGATTAGTTATGACGAAAACCTAATATGAATCTGAAAATGATGGATAACATAACTATGGCTATTCCAACAATTGAGAAATTGAATAGATTAGTAGGTTTCATTATAGAAGAAAACACCCAAGTTCCTAACGGCATAAATAGTATTGCAACTGAAAATATAATCCCAAAAACTCTTCCTAAATATATGTCTTCAACATTTCTTTAAGTATATGAAAAGATTTGTATGTTAAACATTGTTAAAAATAAATTGAAAATTAATGGTATGAGTAGAATCACAAAATAGATATGTAGTAATAAATATACAATTGGGCAAACACTTAATGAGGTTCCTGAAATTCCTAATAAAGTCATCAATTTCTGAATTGGTAGATCTTTTTTGATATTCTTATTATTTATGCGCCAATTATTTCACCAATAGCTTCAGCAGTTAAAAATGAACCATATAAACCTATTGCTATATCAGGAAATATTTGATTACTAAATGGCAGTAGTAAGTTATAAGCTGCAAGAAAAAGTTTACAAGTACAGAAAGTACAACTATCAAAAAAATCTCTTCATGGTGCAATAAATATTTAAAATCTGAAATTAAATCGTTAAAAGGATTTATTTGAAATATCTTTGCTTTTAAGAAAAATCGTACTTTATTCTGAGGAATTGATACTATTATTCATGAAAATAGGAACAGAAATGAATTTACTCATCCTGTTCCTATTTAGTAAAAAGTTAGATTTCAATGGAATTTTTCATATGTCTATTTTAATGTATGCAGTGCCAAAATAGCTGAATTAACTTTGTTTTGTATAGAATCTGCGCGAGACGTTAAAACAATCGGGAATTTCGATCCTAAAATTAAATTAGCCGTTTGGGCATTTGCAAAATAAGTTAATGATTTATAGAGTGTGTTGCCGACATCAAGATGTGGAACAATCAACGCGTCAACATCACCAGCGATTTCAGATTCAATACCCTTTTCAATTGCACTTTCTTTATCAATCGCGTTATCAAAGGCGAATGGTCCTTCAACCTTTAAAAAATTATGTTGTTTAAAGTGTGCGGCAATTTCTGCAGCATCTACTGATGAAGGAATTTTGGTTGTGGGATGCTCTAATGATGATAATAATCCCACATTTAAACTTTTATAACCAATATTCTTCGCAAAGCTTTCAATATTTTCAATCATATGAATACGATCATCTATGCTAGGCTTTACATTTAAAGCAACATCACTAATGATTAACATTTTGTGATATGAAGGAATATCGAAACATGATACATGATTTAAGAAACGTCGTTCATCCATAAATGACTTATGTTTTAGTACAAAAGATAAGATTTCTGATGATGGTAAGTTACCCTTCATTAAAACATGAGTTTGTTCTGAGTTTAAATCATCTGCACACTTCTTAAAGACATCCTCACGCTCGTGAAATGTTCGTAAGTGTATACGACTTAATAAGTCCCCTTCTATATTAAAAGAACGTATTAATTCAGTTGGATCTTTAGTACCGTAGAGCGTAACATGGCATTTTGTTTGTTTAAGCAATTGTACAATCGCAGCTATTGTTTTCTTGTCATTCGCAAATAAAACACCAATGTTACCTTGTAACTCTTTAGTATTAGAGATCAATGTTTCGAATTCCATAGTTAATCTCCCCTCATTTCAAATAGATTACAGCGCATGATTTTGCTCTATCATTTCTTTAGCATTTTCTCTTGTCAATTTCGTCACATTAGCACCAGAAATCATTCGTGCAACTTCATCTATACGATTTTCTCCAGTTAATTCTTCAACATGTGTTGTTGTTCTATCATCTTGTGATGCTTTGCTGATTAGTAAGTGATGATCACTCATAGATGCTACTTGTGGTAAGTGTGAGATACATATAACTTGAATATATTCAGAAATTGCACGCATTTTTTCAGCCATTTTTTGAGCTGCAATACCAGAAACACCAGAATCAACTTCATCAAATAGTATAGCAGTTTGACCTCTAGATTTAACAAAAATACTTTTTAAAGCTAACATGATACGAGATAATTCTCCGCCCGAAGCAATTTTAGCCAAGCTTTTAAGTGGTTCCCCTTTGTTAGGGCTGATTAATATTTCTATTTTTTCTATACCCTCTGCATTCGGTTCATCTAAAGGTTTGAATGAGATTTCGAGATTGGCATCTTTCATTTGTAAATTTTGAATTTCTTCTACAATATGATCTCTTAGTTCACGCGCCACTTTTCTTCTTTCTTTTGAAAGCATTTGACCTTCTTTATTTAATTGTTTTTGTAACTGAGTAATCTCTTCTTTTAAGTTTGCTGTACTTTGCTCATAATTTTCTATTTTGTTAATCTCATCATCTAGTTTAGCTTGATACTGAATTAAACTAGAAATATCTTTACCGTATTTTCTTTTAAGATTATTTAGTAAATTCATACGAGATTCTAGTTCATTTAAATACTGTTCATCAAATTCTGTATTTAATAATTCATCATACAACTCATGCTTAGCATCCTCTAACGTATAGTAAAATTGGTCGACTTGCTCTTTAAGTTCGGTGAACTTTTTAGGAATAATTTCATCAATGTTCGCAAGTTGCAGACTCAATTCATATAAACGATCCGGGATAGCTTGTTCATCTGTTAAAGTTGCATGTGCAGCATTTAAAGCCAAACTTAAATTTTCAGAATTCTGAATGCGTTTAATATCAGCTTCAAGTTGTTCAACTTCGCCTTCTTGTAAATTGGCTTCAGATAGTTCATCAGCTTGGAACTTCATTAGATCTAACCTTTGTAATAAAGCTTGATCAGCAGATTCCAACTCATCGAGTTCACGTGTTTTATCTTTAAAAGTTTGATACGTATTTTGATATTGTTTTAAAATATCATCATATTTGCCATCTGAATATGAATCAATCAGTTGAAGATGGTACTTTTGTTTTAACAGTGATTGTGTCTCGTGTTGACCATGGATATCAAGTAATTCTTGCATAATTAAACGTAAATCATGCAATGTTACTGTTTGGTTATTTACTTTGCACAAACTTTTACCTGAACTGAAGATCTCCCTTTTAACGATTAAGAAATCTTCATCAGCATCAACTTCTAATTCGTTCAAGGTTCTAATCACTTCGGGATTATTATCAATATCAAAGATACCTTCTATGGTTGCTTTTTTTTCGCCATGACGAACAAAATCTGAAGATGCACGCATGCCTATAAGTTGTCCAATAGCATCGATGATAATAGATTTCCCTGAACCTGTTTCACCGCTTAATACGGTTAATCCGTTTCCAAAGTTAATTTCTAATTCATCAATGATAGCAAACTGTTTAATTGTTAGTGTTTGTAACATGGCTTATCGCTTCCTTATAACAAATTAAAAATACGTGTTTTGATAGCATTTGCAGCATCCTCATCGTGACAAATGAGTAAGCAAGTATCATCACCACAAATAGTGCCGAGTACTTCATCCCAATCGATTTGGTCTAAGATAGCACCGATTGATTGAGCATTACCTGGAAGTGTTTTTAATACTAATAAATTACCTGTACCCTCAATATTTACAAAGGAATCCATTAAATAACGTCCAAGTTTCTCTAACGGATGGTATTTTCTATCATTTGGCAAACTATAAATATATTGACCTGTCGGGGCAGGTACTTTGATTAACTGTAATTCTTTAATATCTCGTGAAACCGTTGCTTGTGTCACATTCAGATCAAATGAATTTAAACGTTTTACTAATTCATCTTGAGTTTCAACCTGCTCAGTGGATATGATTTCTCTAATTTTTATGTGTCTTACTGATTTTTTAGCCACTTTTCTTACACCTCAAATTACGAATATTTATACATTCATAGTATCACATGTTCAAACAAAATGCTTTTATTTTCTTCTTATATCGCTTATTAATATCCAACAATAGTGCATATTTATAAAAGTTCATAAATAGAAATAAGCTAAGTCTAAATTGAATATTAGGACTCAGCTTATAATTTTAGTGATCACGTTTATAGAACAACTGTGTCAGACTTTCAAGCTCAGTTGTATCATATTGTTTATCAGATAATTGTTTCAAACATTGGTTCGCTTGCTCAACGTGATATTGAAGTCGTTGTTCTGTTTTTTCTAGACCAAGTAAAGTCACATAAGTGCTTTTATGATTTTTCTCATCGCTGCCAACAGGCTTACCTAATTTTTCAGCATCTCCATAGACATCGAGTAAATCATCTTTAATTTGGAAAATTAAACCTAAATGTTCACTATACGTATCAAGAATCTCGGATACTTCAGTATCAACTTTTGCGATTGTTGCTGCGGCATTGATTGCGAAAGACAGTAAAGCACCGGTTTTTTCACGATGGATTTGTTGTAAAGTCTCTAAAGATATTTTTTTATTTTCACTTTCCATATCTAATGTTTGTCCGCCAATCATACCTAAATGACCACTCGCATCAGAAAGTTGGGATGTTAAAGCTACTTTAGTTTCAGCATCAATTGCATTATCTGTGCTTATTAAGTTAAAAGCTTTTGTTAATAACGCATCCCCAGCTAATAATGCTTTCCACTCACCGTATACTTTATGATTTGTTAATTTGCCTCTACGATAATCGTCATCATCCATAGCAGGCAAATCATCATGTATGAGCGAGTATGTGTGCACCATTTCTAACGCTAATGCGGTACGAATACCCTTAGTGTAAGTATGGTTTTTAGACAGCATTTTTAAAGTTTCTAATAATAGGACTGGTCGTATACGTTTTCCTCCAGCTTCAAGAGAATAACGCATACTTTCTTCTAAATTAGTGCCGAGAGCTGAATCAGGAATTGTTTCTAGTAATTGTTGGTTGATTAGTTCAATCATTTTATTCATTTTCATTCTCAGCTGATGTCTCAGCTTGTTCTCCATCATTAGATTTCATGAGTTCATTTACTTTCTTTTCAGCATTTTTCAATGTTTCATCACAAGATGCTGAAAGCTTCATTCCTCTTTGATATAAGTCTAATGCTTCTTCCAAAGAAACTGTTTCATTATCTAATTTTTTTACGATGTTTTCTAACTCTTCCATCATATTTTCGAAACTTTGCTCATTACTCATCTTTATTGCACCTAACTTTCTTAACTATTGCATCAACTTCGCCATCTTTCATGGTTAAACTGATGTGGTCATTAGTTTTTAATGATTGCGTACTTGTAATAACTTGTTCATCTTTATTGACAATCGTGTAACCGCGCAACATTGTATTGGTTGGACTTAAATTATTTAAATTTTCTAATCGCTGTGTCAACATCGTTTTAGCATTACTCAAAATATTATTTATTGATTTGTTTAATACCTTATCAAGTTGAGATTTGTTTAAAATAGCTTGTTGCGTATGTTGTTTTAAATCTCTAACGTTTATGCGACTGTTTAGCAAATCAATACGTTGTCGTAAATGAGTCAAATGATTAGTCATCGCAAGACTTAGTTGTTTTTCTAATTCATCTCGTCGTTGGATTTGTTGATCATACAACAACGATGGCTGTTTAAATTTATAATAAGAAGCTACATGTTCTAAATGTTTTTTCTTATTATTAATTAATTGGACGATGTGTCTGGATAGACTTAACTCTATTTGTTTGATGTATTGTGTCAGCTCAACTTGATCAGGTGTTGCAATGACAGCAGCTTGAGTTGGTGTAGCAGCCCTTACATCAGCTACAAAATCGCTTAATGTGAAATCTGTTTCGTGACCTACTGCTGAGATAACAGGAGTTTGTGTATTAAAGATTGCTCGTACTACATCTTCTTCATTGAAATTCCATAAATCCTCAATAGATCCTCCACCACGTCCTAAAATGATGACATCTGCACCAAGAGTATCAGCATATTGTAATTTTTCTACAATATCATTTTTAGCTTGTTCGCCTTGAACTAATGTACTAATTTGAATTTGTTCTACTAATGGAAATCGACTGTTTATTGTAGAGTGAATATCTCGTATTGCCGCACCTGTACTCGCGGTAAGCACTGCAATTTTTTTAGGGAACTTAGGTATCGGCTTTTTGTGGCTCATATCAAATAAACCTTGCTTAGTTAAGGCCTTTTTAAGTTCTTCTAGACGTTGATATAAGTTGCCAATTCCGTCTAAATGCATTTTATTTACATAAATTTGATAATTCCCACGTCTTTCGTAAACACTCACGCGTGCTTCTATTAAAACTTCATCACCTTCTTTGGGTGTGAAATCTAGTTTATTAGCTTGTGCTTTAAACATCATAGCGTTTACGACGCTATTATTATCTTTTAAATTAAAATATAAGTGACCGCTACTATGACGTTTAAAGTTAGATAATTCACCTTTTAATAAAACTGATTGCAGATGCGGATCTTGGTCGAATTTATATTTGATATATTTAGTTAAGGCTGTAACGCTTAAATAATCGGACATACTTATCACTCTATCCTATTGATTTAAATTACTTAATACACCGTTGATAAAACGATAATGGTCTTCGTCACTAAATTGTTTAGCAAGTTCAACAGCTTCGTTAATAACCACTTTTGGTGGTGTATCACTATGCTCTAGTTCAAAAGCTGCAATTCTTAAAATGATACGGTCTGATTTCAATAAACGAGAGATTTTCCAATCTTTTAAATTCTCTTGGATTTTTTGATCGAGTACAGGTTCATGATCTTTTACGCCTGATACTAACCAATGAATAAAATCGAATTCTAAATCTGGGTAATCATCTTTAATAAAATTAATGGCTTCATCTATAGATAAATCTGTATTCTTCATTTCAAGTTGAAACAGTGCTTGAAATGCTTGGCTTCTTGATTCTTTACGACTCATTGAGCGTGCTCCTTTGTTACTTATTTCTTGTTATTTTCAACTTCAATATGCGTAATATGAACGTTGACTTGTTTAGGAACTATAGTTGTCATATTGCTGAGGGAATTGAAAATTGTTTGTTGAATTTTCAATGCTGTTTGAGAGATGTTGATACCATACTTAAACTCACAGAATACATCTATATAAATTCCATCTTCTTTTGTTTCAAGTTTAATACCTTTAGTTAAATTTTTACGATTCAACTTTTCAGGTGAAGCATTTTTGATTTCAGCAAAGTGTCCAGTTAATCCATCTATTTCAGATGTTGCAATACTTGCAATTGAGATTAGTACTTCTGGAGAAATTTCTACTCTGCCTAAATGTGCATGTGTATCTTTGGATACTTTAACCATGTGAATGCCTCCTTCTTAATCTTCTTTCATAATATCATTTTGCTCTAAGAATTTAGTGCTATATTGTCCACTATTGAAAATTTCGTTTTCTAATAAACGAATATGGAATGGTATTGTTGTGTCTATGCCTAATACTAAGAACTCGCTTAAAGCACGTAGACCTGCCATAATTGTTTCTTCACGTGTAGGTTCATGCACAATTAATTTAGCAACCATAGAATCGTAATAAGGTGGAATAGTATAGTTTGTGTAACAAGCTGATTCTATTCTTACTCCGTAACCGCCTGGTGCTAAATATTGTGTGATTTTACCTGGTGATGGCATAAAGTTTTTATAAGGGTTTTCAGCGTTAATACGAAATTCCATTGCATGACCATTGATTTTAATATCATCTTGAGTGAAAGGCAATGGCTCACCCATAGCAACTAATAATTGTAATTTGACTAAATCAATCCCGGTTACCATTTCTGTAACAGGGTGTTCAACTTGAATCCTAGTATTCATCTCCATGAAGTAATATTCATCAGTATCTAAGTCATAAATATATTCAATTGTACCTGCATTTTCATAGTTTACTGCTTTAGCAGCTCTGATAGATGCTTGACCCATTTCATGTCTTTTTTCAGGAGTTAATATAGGTGACGGTGCTTCTTCGACAAGTTTTTGCATTCTTCGTTGAATTGTACAGTCACGTTCTCCTAACTGAATCACATTACCAAACTGGTCACCAATAATTTGGAATTCGATATGACGGAAATTCTCAATGAATTTTTCAAGATAAAGTCCGCCATTACCAAAGGCAGTTTCTGCTTCTTGTTGTGTCATTTTGTAGCCATTTTCTAATTCTTTTTCATCTCTAGCTACACGAATACCTTTACCACCACCGCCTGCAGTAGCTTTAATGATAACGGGATAACCGATTTCTTCCGCTGTTTTCTTAGCGTCTTCGATTGAATCTACTAGTCCGTCACTACCTGGAACAACTGGTACGTTTGCGTTAATCATTTCATCTTTGGCTACGTCTTTGATCCCCATCTTTTGAATAGATTCGTAACTTGGACCAACAAACTTAAGTTGACACGCTTCGCATAATTCTGCAAAATCCCCATTTTCTGCTAAGAATCCATACCCAGGATGAACTGCATCGCATCCAGTAGAAGTAGCAATAGATAAGATATTTGGAATGTTTAAATATGAATCTTTAGATTGTGTAGGACCCACACAGTACGCTTCATCAGCAATTTGAGTATGTAGTGCTTCTTTATCCCCTTCAGAATAAATTGCAACTGTGTGTAACCCTAAGTCTTTACACGCTCTGATGATTCTAACGGCAATTTCACCGCGATTGGCAATTAAAACTTTTTTCATAATTATTTCACCTTAAATAACGGTTGGCCATACTCTACCATTTGTCCGTCTTCAACTAAGATTTCAGTAATTTCCCCAGAAACTTCTGCTTGAATCTCATTAAATAACTTCATAGCTTCTAAAATACATACTGTTGAATCGTTTGATACAGTATCCCCAACTTTTACATAAGCTTCTTCTTCTGGTGACGGTGATTTATAGAATGTTCCTACCATTGGTGCGTTAATTGTTTTCCCCTGATCAGCTTCTGAATTTGCAGCAGAAGAAGCTTCGCTGACAGCTGAATCATTTTGAACAGGTGCTGGCGCAGCTGCTTGTGCAGGGAAAGCTTGTTGAGAAATTTGTGGTGTAATGATTTCTCTTTCTTTCTCTTTCTTTAAATTAATGATACTTCCCTTGTTATCTTCTATATTAATTTCAGTAAGATTTGAATTATCTAGTATTTCAATTAATTCCTTGATTTCTTTAAAATTCATAGTACTGCTCCTTCAGATTGTTTTTACTCTTCTTGTATATTTTACTTGACTGAAATTATCAATTCAAGCATATCACTGTAACTTTAAACTTTCTCATCGTGTAATTTAACGATAATAAAATAAAAGAACCCCTTTCATTCATCGAATCCATCAGCATAAAATTGCTGATAATCATTAATGGATAGGATGTCAGAAAAGGGGTGATTTAAAATTTAGGCTCTTGAAACGTAACTGCCGTCGCCAGTGTTGATTACGAGAACGTCTCCTTCGTTAACGAATAGAGGCACGTTAAGCGTATATCCAGTCTCTACTGTAGCTGATTTAGTTGCACCAGTTGCAGTATCACCTTTAATACCAGGCTCAGTTTCTGTTACAGTAAGCTCAACAGTTTTTGGTAATTCTACACCAATCGTTTCGCCTTCATAAGTTTGGATTTGAACTTCCATGTTTGCTTTCAAGTATTTTAATGCTTCTTCTAAATAATCTCCAGGCAATTCAGTTTGTTCAAATGTTTGATTGTCCATAAATACATGAGTGTCACCATCTGCATATAAATATTGCATACGGTGGTTTTCAATCATTGCTTGTTCTACTTTTTCACCTGCGCGGAATGTTTTTTCTTGAATTGCGCCAGTTCTTAAGTTTCTTAATTTAGAGCGAACAAATGCTGAACCTTTACCTGGTTTTACATGTTGGAAATCAATAACTTTCCAAATACCATTATCAACAGATATTGTTAAACCTGTTTTAAAATCATTAACCGAAATCATTCAGTTTCCTCCTCATATACGCTTTCATTATAAAATAATAAGGTCTTTTGTGCATTTAGTAAAGACTTCATTACCATTTTCTGTGATTAAGATGTCATCTTCTATTCTGATGCCACCCAGTCCCTCTATATAGATACCCGGTTCTACCGTTACGCAATTATTTGGAACTAATACATAATCAGATTGTTTTGCAAGCATTGGTTGTTCATGAATTTCTAAACCAATACCATGACCTGTTGAATGTCCGAAATTATCTCCATAACCGTAACTTGCGATAATATCACGTGCGATAGCATCTGCCTCTTTACCTGTCATTCCTGCTTTAATTTGTGCGACTGCAGCTTTCTGTGCTTCTAATACAATATTATAAGCTTCTACTAGTTTAGGATCTGGTTGGCCAATTGCAAAAGTACGTGTGATATCAGATACATAACCATTATAATATGCACCAAAATCTAAAGTGATCAACTCGCCTTCTTCAATCACTTTATCGCTTGCTACACCGTGTGGTAAAGCACCTCGATATCCTGAAGCAACGATCGTGTCAAATGAAGGACCGCTTGCTCCTAATTTTAACATTTTACTTTCTAATTCAGCTTTTAATTCTTGTTCAGTCATTCCTGCTTTTGCGATACTTAAAATATGTTCATACGTTTTGTCTACAATATCTGCAGCTTTTTGAATCGTATCAATTTCTGATTGATCTTTAATAGCTCTGATTTCTTCAATTACATTACCGACACTTTGATATTCAACGTCTGAATCATTTAATTGTTGGAATGTATCATAGCTTACGATGTGCCCTTCAAAGCCTGCATATTTCACTTGGTTTTGTTCGAGAACATCTTTAACTTCGTCAATTAAACCTGCAGAACGATTCACAATTTCAAATTCAGAAGCTTGATTTGTAGCTTGATCGATATAACGGAAATCCGTGATCAAGATGCGACGCTTAGGTGTAATTACTAATGCACCGCTCGTACCAGTAAACCCTGATAAATAACGGCGGTTGTAATCAGATAATACAACTAACGCATCTAAATTTTTTTCTGAAATAATTTGATTTACTTTTTCAATTCTAGACATACATACTCCTCCTATGTCATTCTTAATCATGTAATTTTATGGAGCTGTGATAGTGACTATATCACTTTTATTATAACCAAAGTTTATCACAAAGCGCATAGAACTATAAGCTTTTATACCTTATATCAAAGAAGAATTCCCAAAAAGTATAAGAAAATTAAAGTGCAAACTGAAATATAAGAATCTGAGAACTAAATATGATAAAATATTGCTATAATATTTGCTTTTGAATTAGGAGAAGGTTATGAAAAAGAAATTTATTTCGATTATTGGAGCAACGATTTTACTAACGGGCTGCGGGAGTCAAAACTTAGGTCCACTTGAACAAAAAACTACTAAATTAAGAGATGATAATCATCAATTAAAATTAGAAAACCAAGAACTAGAGCAAAATATCAGTGATTTAAAAGATAAAGAAAAACAACTCGGCGCTGATAAAAAGAATACTAAAGAAGCAGCACAAAATAGCATGAAAACCAAAAATGCTAACGCGACATCAGATTACTATCAAAAAGTGACTGATACATTAAAGGATTATCACAAAATTGAAAGTGATGTCCAAAAGAATAAACGAAAAGAAGCTGTGGTCAGCAAACTCGATAAAATAGTCACTGATTTACAAAGTGCACATGATAAATACAAAATCGATCTTGAAAAAAGTAGTATGTCTGATAAAGATAAATCTGATAATAAAAACATTGAAGAACTTAATAATAAGTTGGTCAGTGCATTTAAAACTATCAGAGATGGTTACTCTACAAAAAGTGATAAGAAAATAAAACAAGGCCAACAAGAATTAGCACAAATTAAAGTTAGTAAAACTAATTCATAAAGCAAGAAGTATTGAAAGGTGAAAACATGCGTAAAGTATTATTTTATCTCATATTATTAATTGCGCTTATCGGGTTAATATTGAACATAGATTCAATATTATTTTCCCTTGTAAGAACGATAATTAGCTTAGCTATTATCGCAGGTATTGCTTACTTACTGTATTTCTTCTTCTTTTTAACAAAAGATCAAAGGAAATATAAAATAGCAAAATGGAAATATAGAAACCGTCGTAAATAAAAATGAAATCCCCTGACCACCGTTTAAATAGAGGTTCAGGGGATTTTACTTATTTTCTATAAGTCCACTCTTCAGATTTGTATTTTTCTGCAAGTTCTTTTACTTCAGCTTGTTGTTCTTTAGTAAGTTCTAATGGTTTAAAGTTAATATTCAACCCTTTTTGGAATCCTTTTTCAAATGCTACTTCCATTTCTTCAATCGAAATTGTTTTATCCGAAATATCATTTATCGCAACAGCTTTATCTACAAAAGCTTGCTTCATTTTATCTTTTAAGCGGTCATTTTTAAAGATAAACATATCAAATAAGTCATCAATATCAATATCTTTTAAAATAGAACCATGTTGAAGTATAACGCCTTTTTGTCTAGTTTGTGCGCTACCTGCAATTTTTCTTCCTTCTACGACGAGTTCATACCAGCTTGGAGCATCAAAGCAAACAGAACTTCTTGGTTGTTTCAATTTTTCTCTTTCTTCTTTACTTTTAGGAACAGCAAAATAAGCGTCGAAGCCTAATAACTTAAATCCCTCTAATAAACCTTGTGAAATGACTCTGTATGCTTCTGTAACTGTTTTAGGCATATTAGGATGAGACTCAGGAACGATTACGCTATATGTTAGTTCTTTATCGTGTAACACGCCTCTTCCACCTGTTTGTCGTCTTACTAAGCCATAGCCTTTTTCTTTGACCTTTTCAATATCAATTTCTTTCTTTAATCTTTGGAAATAACCAATAGAAAGCGTTGCTGGATCCCATGTATAAAATCTGATGACAGGATCGATTTCACCTCTGGATACAAAGTTTAATAAAGCTTCATCCATAGCCATATTATAAAATGGGTCATGACTGCCCGAATTAATAAAATTCCATGTTTCTGTCAATTTTAAAATCTCCAATCACCTTGTATTTAACTATATGTATGTATATTACCATACATACAGCATATTTGATTAATATTCATGGCTGGATTTTCTTCAGTAAATATTAAATCTGATTTGCATTTTTGTACAAAATGAAATCTCGGTTCATTTCTGAGAAAAACTTTTTGATAAATGAGTGAAACAGTCTTATAATTGTAGTATCGGTAAATATAGGAGGAAGCAAGATGAATAGCTTTTGGATAATCATTTTAGCTGTTTTAGTTATTATTGCTGTATATATGTTAATCCAATTTTTCATCAATAAAAGAGCTGTAACAGAATTAGATCAAGAAGAATTCCATAAAGGTTTACGTAAAGCTCAAGTGATTGATGTAAGAGAAAAAGTTGACTATGATTATGGCCATATTATTGGTGCCAGAAACATTCCTATGACGCTTTTTAGTCAACGATTTAAAGGTCTAAGAAAGGATCAGCCTATTTATTTATGCGATGCCAATGGTGTAGCAAGTTATAGAGCAGCGCGTATTTTAAGAAAAAATGGATATAGAGATATCTACATGCTTAAAGGCGGTTACAAAAAATGGACCGGGAAAGTTAAATCAAAAAAATAGCATTATAATTAAAATGTAGCAGCGATGAATTGTCATTGCTGCTTTTTTCATGAAGAAAACCCTCGTTCATTAAAAACGAGGGTTTAATTATTATTGATATTAAAGTTTTTCTTCGTGTAAGTTTTCGAATTTCAAGACTGGATGTCTAGCAGCCTTAGTCTCATCAAGTCTATCGATTACTGTATTATGAGGTGCTTCAAGCACTTTATCTGGATCTTCTTTTGCTTCTTCAGCGATTTGAATTAATGCATCACAGAAGTAATCTAATGTTTCTTTAGATTCTGTTTCTGTAGGTTCAATCATCATACCTTCTTCCACATTAAGCGGGAAGTAAATTGTAGGTGGATGAACACCGAAGTCTAATAAACGTTTCGCCATATCTAATGTACGAACGCCTTCTTTTTTCTGCTTAGATCCACTTAATACGAATTCGTGTTTACAATATTGGTTATATGGAATTTCAAATGCATCTTTCAGACGTGCTTTAATGTAGTTGGCATTAAGCACTGCTGCTTCTGAAACTTCTTTAAGACCAATGTTACCCATTGTTCTAATATACGTATAAGCACGTAAGTAGATTCCAAAGTTACCGTAGAATGGTTTAACACGACCGATAGAATCTTTAATATCGTTGTCATATTTATAAGTGTCGCCATCTTTGATTACCATTGGTTTTGGTAAGAAGCTAGCAAGTTCTTTTTTAACTCCAACAGGACCTGAACCTGGTCCACCACCGCCGTGAGGCCCAGTGAATGTCTTGTGTAAGTTCAAGTGAACAGCATCAAAGCCCATGTCTCCAGGTCTTACTTTATCCATAATCGCGTTTAAATTTGCGCCATCATAGTATAATAAGCCGCCAGCATCATGAACAATTTTTCCAATTTCCATAATGTTATGTTCAAAGATACCTAAAGTATTAGGGTTTGTTAACATAATTGCTGCTGTATTTTCATTAACAAGAGTTTTTAAATCTTCTACGTCTACTTCGCCGTTTTCATCAGATTTAACTGTAACTGATTTGAAGCCAGCGAAAGCTGCAGAAGCAGGGTTTGTACCATGTGCTGAGTCAGGTACAATGACTTCATCACGGTGACCTTCACCGTTTTTTTCATGATAAGCTTTGAAAATCATTAATGCAGTCCACTCACCATGTGCACCTGCTGCAGGTTGTAATGTTACTTCATCCATGCCTGTAATTTCTTTTAATTCTTCTTGTAAGCTATGAATGATTTCTAAAGAACCTTGAATTTGAGATTCTTCTTGTAATGGATGTGCTTCAGCAAATCCAGGAATACGTGCTACTTTTTCATTGATTTTAGGGTTGTACTTCATTGTACATGAACCTAAAGGATAGAAACCAGTATCTACACCGAAGTTCTTGTTAGATAACTCAGTATAGTGTCTTACTAAGTCTAATTCTGATACTTCAGGGAATTCTGCTTTGTTTTTACGGATGAATTTATCATCTAATAATTCTTCAACTGCATTTGTATCAATCTCTTTTTTCGGAAGAGAGTATGCATATCTTCCTGCTCTTGAACGTTCGAAAATTAATGGACTTGATTTACTGACCATTAATCTCACCCACTTTCTTCACAAAAGTATCAATTTCATCTTTTGTTCTTAATTCAGTGACAGCAACTAGCATTGCATGTCCCATATCGTCATTGATTTCAGTTAAATCGAAACCGCCAATAATGCCTTCTTCTAATAATTGACCATTTACTTCTTTAACAGGTTTGTCCAACTTAATAACGAATTCATTATAAGATGTACCTGGTAATACTTCTACACCTGCTTTTTCAAACTCTTTCTTAGCATAGTTAGCATTTTCAAAGTTTTGTTCAGCAATATCTTGAATACCTTGTTTTCCTAGAGCTGACATAGCAATTGAAGATGCTAGAGCATTTAAAGCTTGGTTTGAACAGATGTTTGAAGTTGCTTTATCACGACGGATATGTTGTTCACGCGCTTGTAGCGTTAATACGAAACCACGGTTTCCATGATCATCATTCGTTTGACCAACTAAGCGACCTGGGATTTTACGCATTAACTTTTTAGTTGTTGCGAAGAAACCACAGTGTGGTCCACCGAATTGACTTGGAATACCAAATGGTTGTGTATCACCTACAACAATATCTGCACCGAATTCACCTGGAGGTGTTAACAAGCCAAGTGAAAGTGGATTTGCGTAGACAATAAATAATGTCTTTTTACTTTTAATAAATGATTTAACTTTTTCTAAATCTTCGATAGAACCATAGAAGTTAGGATACTGAACAGCAACAGCTGCTGTATCTTCATCAATAGCTGCATCTAATTTTTCTAAATCAGTTACAGTACCGTCTAGATCAACTTCTACAATTTCATATTCACTTCTAACTTTTGAATATGTGTGAAGTACTTGTAATGCTTGATAATGCAAACCTTTAGATACAACAATCTTATTCTTTTTAGATTGACTTAATGCTAAAATACATGCCTCAGCAAATGCTGTGATTCCATCATACATAGATGAGTTTGCAACATCCATACCTGTTAATTCACAAATTAAAGTTTGGAATTCAAAGATTGCTTGAAGTTCCCCTTGTGAAATTTCTGGTTGGTAAGGCGTATAAGCTGTATAGAATTCTGAACGTGAAATCATAGCATCTACAACAGCTGGTGCATAATGGTCATAAATACCCGCACCTAAGAATGAAGTATGATCTTCTTTTGTAATGTTTTTATTAGCAACTCTGCTAAGACGTTTGAATAAAGTAGTTTCATCTTCTCCATTTGGAATATCTAACTCTCTATCCAATAAAATTTCTTTTGGCACATCTCCAAATAATTCTTCAATTGAGCTTGCGCCGATTGTTTCTAACATTTCTTTTTTGTCTTTTTCAGTTAATGGTATATAACGATGACTCACCACTGCCACCCCTTCATTAAATTATTTACTGATTTGATTTTTCTTGACAATTTTAGCTTTGACTTGACGTTTTCTTACTTGAACGATGACTTCTTTGCCCATTTCGAATTCATCACGGTCAATCATTGCTAATGCAATGCCTTTTCCAGTTGCTGGCGATTGCGTACCAGATGTAACTTGCCCAATTTTGTTACCTTTTAAGTCTAGCACATCATAGCCAGTTCTTGGGATACCTTTTTCGATCATTTCTAAACCAACTGATCTAAGTTTTGCTCCATTTTCTTTTTGATCTTTTAACACGTCTTTACCAATGAAGTCTGCTTCAATCAATGGTTTAGCAGCAAATGCAATACCACCTTCATAAGGTGTGATATCTTCTGATAACTCTTGTCCATGTAGAGGTAAACCTGCCTCTAAACGTAAAGTATCACGTGCACCTAATCCAGCTGGTTTTAAATCAGCATTTTCTAAAAGACCATCCCAAATATCTACGACGTCTTTAGAGTCGCAATAAATTTCAAAACCGTCTTCACCAGTATAACCTGATTGAGATAAGATAACATTTTTTCCAAAGATTTCAACATCTTTTTTGAATTCGAAAGGTTTCATTTCAGAAACATCTACATCAACCAAGCTTGCAACATAGTCGCGTGCTTTTGGTCCTTGAACTGCTAATTGACCGTATTGATCAGAAACATTTTCAACATTTACATCAAATTTGTCTGAGTGAGATTTAATCCACTCATAGTCTTTATCTGTATTTGCAGCATTAACCACTAATAAAAATTTATTATCATCTAATTTATAAGTGATTAAATCATCAATCACGCCGCCTTTTTCATTGCAAAGTGCAGTATATTGCGCTTTGTTATCTGATAATTGATCTGTATCATTTGAAAGCACATATTGAATGAATTCTGATGCTTCTTTGCCTTCAATTAACACTTCGCCCATATGGCTGACATCAAAGATTCCCATAACTTCCCTTACTGCGTTATGTTCTTCTTTGATACTAGAAAATTGAACAGGCATTGCCCATCCACCGAATTCAACAATTTTTGCTCCGCTTTCAATAAAACGGTCGTATAATGGTGTCTTTTTTAAGTCGTTTGACATCTTGCAACCCCCTATATGTGATTAAATATTAAAAACAGGATAGCAAAGCCAATTGCTATCCTGTAGTTACCTTCAGGAATGCGTCACAGTATTATCCTTTTGCCTGAGAGATTCGATATAACATCTTGCACCTTCGGCGATGAATACAAGCTAAAACACAAATAATGTTTTAGATAATTCATTCTCTCCAATACTGATCATTCGCTATAATGATATTCATCAAATTTTGATGTAATAAACTCAAATCATTGTCTGTATCCATTCTGCTGAATGCGATTTCATTATATCGTGAAACCCTTGATAAATACAACCTTTTTAATTCATCGAATGCTTTATTTGCAGCGTTAGGTCGATTACTATCGTTTTTAATTCTATCGTATATAAGTTGAATGCTTGCATCTAACCAAATTATAAATTTATAGTGGGATAAAATTTCCATAGAATCAGGGCTTTCAATCACACCCCCACCAGTAGAAATGATGTCATATTCATTAATAGCTTCCTGTAAATATTGTGTTTCTAATTTTCTGAAGCCACTCTCCCCTTTTAATTCAAAGATTTCAGGGATTGTTTGATGTGTTCGCAATTCGATAAGTTGATCTAAATCAATAAAGCTCTTACCTTCTTTTTCAGCGATATATTTTCCTAATGTTGTTTTGCCCGTTCCCATAAATCCTATAAAAATAATGGGTTCTTTTTTAACTTCCTTGTTTTTCATATTTCTCATCCTTCTCAACAATTTGTTCTAGTTGTTGTTTGTAGTAGATGTTAAGGTTGTGTATTGTCTTTAATTTTAAGCTATATTGATAGCTATAGGAAGTCAAAATAAGAATAAAAATCATAAAAATTATTGTTGTAAACGGTAACAGGTAACCTTTCAGATTATAAGTATAGTACTTTGTAATATTTTTCTTCGTTTTCAATCAGAGTCATTTCCACCTTTAAGTATTTATCGTCAATTTTTGTTACTTTGAAATCACTTATATCCTGTATCAGCGTTATATTTCCACGTGAATTTATATTTTTATAAATTTTACGATTAGAAAAGATATACGCTGTTTGTTTGCTATCTTCTTGTAACGTTATGCGTCTATTACTGACATTGATTTTATCTATTGGTATATGTTTAATCTCTCTAGATATGTCTTGTGCAAAAAATTCATAGTGAATCAAAGATGCATCATCCATGTGTTTATTTAATGTTTTTACAGATTTGAATAAAGGTGGTATTAGACTCATTGTAATTGAAAAAATACATAACGCAAAAATCATTTCGATGAATGTAAAGCCTTTAATTCTTTTTTGATTTAACTTTAAAACAGTAGTGACTATCAGTTTCATTGCTTTTAATACAAATAGATTGTTCAATCTTTTCAATGGTATAATGCTCCAGTTGTATCCCTTGTTGAATTTCATTTATGTTAAAACGATTAATTATCGTTATTAATGTGCGATACATATCTGCTTTTTCAATTTCTTTACGAAACTGTAAATGCTGATTAATTAATACAGGTAAGAAAATCAGAAGTAAAGTAATGATAAGAGAAAACGAAGTCAATGCATCAAGCATAAAAGATCCCTTGATATAATTTTTACTACGATGTCTTTTCAATTCTTAAACTTCCTTTCTCAATATGGAAAATAAAGCGAAATGTTGTTTGATTAAACTTAATGTAAACAGATCCAAACCGATTAAACTCACCTTCTGGACTAATAACAACAATATCCATATTGTTACTTCTTACTATTTCTCCTTTTGTGATTGTTATATAACTTACTTGATGATTTTGATTTATTACTTTGATTCTATTGCTGCCACGATTAAAAAATAGTATAACATCATCATGATTTTTAATAGCAGTAGATTTCATGTATATTATTTGCGCAGCAAGATTTTTAGCTAATAATTCATTTTCCACGTCTTTTAAATGTGTTGGGCTTTTAACATTTAAACTTAGATATGTTAAAAGGCTAATAATCGCAAGAACTAGCAAAGTTTCAATCATAGTAAAAGCTTTCATGACTATTGACTAACGGTAGCTTCGCCGTCGCTGATTGTAATCGTTTTTCCAGATTTACATGTTTTTTGACCTTCTTTTAAAAATCCTTCACTAACTAATTCATCGATTGAAGAAGGCGCTCTATTTTTATTCAGAGTAAAAGCTTCTATTTGGCTATTCACCATTTTTTGTTGTGCTTCACACCCAGTATCTTGAACATGCTTAGATTGTTTAGCGATATTTGGAATAATGAGTATCAATAAAACGCTGATAACTAAAAGAACTAAAAGCATTTCTAGTAAAGTAAATGCTCGTAAATATTTATGTTTTAAGTTTTTGACAAGGTTTTTCATAGGTTTCTCCTTCTTTGTTATTTGATGGATTGAAGCATGTCGAACATTGGCAACATAATGACTAGATAAAGTGAAATAATTAGAAATCCTAGCAATAAAAAGATAACTGGTTGAATAAACTTTATTTGTTTGTTCATTTGACGCTCGATTTGACTTAGAAGAATCTGTGCGTAGATGCTTAATTCTATATCAATTTTTCCGCTCTTTTCACCTTGTTCAATAAAATGAATAAGTTCTTCTTGAAAACAACCAACTGCTTGTAAAATTTCAGGTAATCGCATCCCTTTTTCAATATTTTTAATCATGAAATCACCAAGGTAATTTAAAAACAAATCAATCTTCTGTTCTGTGTAAATATTTGATATCTGCTGTAAAACAATACCATTTCGAAAAAACAACGATAATTCATTTGTAATTTGATAAGTTTTAAAGAGCTTGTAGTAGGTGTTGATGAATGGGAGTTTAATAATAAATTTGATACGTTTTTCTATTGGCAGCTTTCTTATATATTGGAATAGAATTAGGAAAATTATTGATAAAAATGCAATAAGGGAAAGAATGATGTGAGGAAAATGTTGGATTGTATAATTCATTATCTTTAAAAGCGGAGACAATTGAATGTCCATTGTGGTATATATTTGTTGGAATTCAGGTAGTATAAAATAATTGATACCAAACAGCATGCACATAAATACACCTATTAGTATCACAGGATATTGAATTGTTTTGATCAAGCGTTGTTTTGATTCACATTTCTGTTTTAGAAATGTATATGACTCAGTTAAGCTGTCAGACAGCCTTCCGAACTTTTCGGAAAAATATATTTGAGTCACAATAGTTTGAGGATAGTTTAGAAACGAGAGGATAAAATGACAATTCTTACCATCTTTTAAAAATTTTATAATCGTATGGCGCGTTTCTTTATCTTTATAATCAATGTGCATATTCAAGAATTCAAATGATTCTATCAAAGTGAATCCATGATCAAGTAATATTTTCAATCTGTTTAATAATATGAGTTGATCTTTGTCACTTATTTGTTTCTTATTACGAATCTTGGAATTAAGTATATCTTTTAAACACTTCTTCACAAATAACGCCTTCTTTGTTCATCTGACTAAGTACTTTGCTTAATTTTATAAAATGTTTGGGCAGCATATGATTGTTTTTAAAAAAGTATTGAATATCTGATTGATATAATGTCTCATATGCTAGTTCACGATGTCCTGATTGATTTGTAACTAGCCTTTGATTTGATATTAAGGCTATGGCTTGTTGCGCCTCTTGCGGTGTTATGCCCATTTCTAGTAAACGTAACAAGGCACCCTCGCAATCATTAGAATGTAATGTAGACAACACCAAATGTCCGCTTAATGAGGCTTGAATAACACATTTAGCAATAGATGCTTCACGAATTTCTCCGATAAGGATAATATCTGGATCACATCGTAAAATAGCTTTGAAAGAACTTTCATAGTTGATACCGGCTTTTTCATTTACAGAGATTTGAGTTATCCCAGGAATCCTCTTCTCTACTGGGTCTTCGACTGTAATAATGTTTAGGTTTAATTTTTCTTTCGCAAAAGAAACCATTTCATACATCATAGTACTCTTCCCTGAACCCGTTGGACCTGTAAATAAAATTAAACCTTGTTTTTTATTCATTAGGTGATGAAAGTGTTTTGGACCTTCACATTCAAATTCTTGAGTAAAATACTGTGGGGAAACTCTAATAACGCAGCTTTCCATTCCTAATGAGAGCGGCAAAGTAGATACTCTTAAATTGTAAAGCATTTGATGCTTGAAAGTTGTTTGGCCACTTTGTGCTTGGTGATAAGTAGAAACATCCAAGCCAGATAAGAACTTCATAAAAGTAAGTAACTTCTGATACGTTGTTATCTCAATGGATTCATAATTTAATAACATATCATTAACTCTGAACTTAATAAGTACGGCATGTTCTATTGGTATAAAATGAATGTCTGATACGCGTTGTGCGATTGCGTCGATTAAAATTTTTTCAAATAGCCTTTTCATAAAAAATCACCTCCTACATATACAAACGTAGGAGGTGAGAATATTACTTTTAAATTTTAGCCGTGTAGATAAGGATTTAATTGTTCACCTTCTACAGTGGTAGAAGGGCCATGTCCTGGATATAACGGTAGATCATCTTTGATAGTGAAAATTTTATCTTGTATAGAGTCTACTAATGTTTCGTAGTCTCCACGATATAAATCTGTTCTTCCGATACCGTTATTAAATAAAGCATCTCCAACTAATGCGAAATCATCAAAGATAAAAGTGAGCCCTCCTGGTGAATGACCAGGTGTATGCATGACTTCGACATTGAATCCTTCGATATCATGTTTACCTTCATCGAGTGCAATAGGTTTTGCATGACTTGTAATAGGATTTAAACCATATTGACTGAATTTTTCAGAACCATTTTTTGCAGGTTCAGTAAGAAAATCAAATTCTTCTTTATGAAGATAAACAGGCACATCATAGTGCTCCAAGACTTCGTCTAATGCACCGATATGATCAAAGTGCGCATGAGTTAAAATGATTGCTTTCAACGGTTTGCCAATAGATTTAAGTTTTGAAATAATCTCTTGCCCATCACTTGATGGATCTACAAGTAAAACACTGTCTTCATTTTCTATAAAATAAGTGTTTGTATCCGCTATACCTAAAGTTAAAAATGAAATTTCCATTATTTTTCACCACTATTTTTGTCTAATTGTTTTTGAACAGAGACCAATTTATCATTCATTTTTCTAGATTTGTCTCGACGGTCATCTATTCTTATATTAGTACATACCCTGTCTAGACCTTTATCAAAAGGCAGTTCATGAATTACTTGAACGACATGCAATAAGTCTTTCAAATCACCTTCTATTAGGGTATTCATAGGTGTTAACTGGTAATCAATGATACCTTGTTCTTTGAATTCTTTTAATTTTGTTTGAATTTCTGCAATATATTTACTTACACTTGGACCTTCTGTTCCTACTGGAATTACGACTACGTCTACGATAGCCATTATTCAACACGCTCCTCTTCAATAACATATGTTTTTATTAAACCTGCAGCACCAGTAATGCCGGCATCGTTTCCTAATTGTGCTTTCACAATTTCAGTGCCGTTTTGTGCAGGTGTAAAAGTAAGGTTTCTATATTCAGTTTTAATATTTTCAATTAGAATATCTCCTGCTTCAGACATTCCGCCACCTAGGATAATATATTTCGGGTTGCTCATTACACTGATGATACTGCATGCATAAGCGATATAGTTTGCAACACGTTCAGTAATAAATAAGCAGAACAAATCACCTTTTTTAGAAGCATCGAAAACATCTTTTGCAGTGACTCTATCTTCTTTAATAAGCTCTAAAATCGAAGATTTGATTGTAAGTTTAGGATGATAAAATTTAACTAAGTTAACTACACCTGTTGCTGAAGCAACAGTTTCTAAACAACCATTTTTACCACAATTACAAGCAAACCGTTGATCAAAGTCTACTCTGAAATGACCAATTTCAGCACCAGAACCATTATGACCGTGGACTAACTTACCATTTGAGATAATACCGCCACCTACTCCAGTGCCTAATGTAATGGCTACAACATCATCTGCATCATGACCTGCACCCTTATGTTTTTCACCTAGTGCCGCTGCATTAGCATCGTTGTCAACAAAAATCGGGAAACTTACAAATTGTGAAAGAATCGCTCGCACGTTAACATCCCCAGGCCAGTTTAAATTTACTGCTCCATGAACAATACCTGATTCGAAATCAACAGGTCCTGGTACACCAATTCCCAATCCAATAACATCTTCCATTTTTAGACTTAGTTCATTCATTTTTTGTACAAACGCACTGTAAATAGATTTAAGTAAAACGACACCTGATGGATCACTGATATCAGTTTGTATCGACCATTTAGTGATTCTTTCAAGTTTGTTATCAAAAATTCCTAGTTTACATGTAGTTCCACCGACATCGGCTGCCAATATTAAATTTCTCATTACTTATTCATCCTTCTTTGATTGATTATTAAGATACACTTGATAAATGCGTCCTTAGAGATAAGTTGATATTCAAATAGCTCTCTAATTTCTTGTTCCATCATTTCATACATGTCGTGTTTATCTTTAAAGTAAATTATAAACCCAAATTGTTTAAGTAACTGTTGTACGTC
Organism: Staphylococcus sp. HMSC072B07; assembly: GCF_001815505.1. Classification (NCBI taxonomy): domain Bacteria; kingdom Bacillati; phylum Bacillota; class Bacilli; order Caryophanales; family Staphylococcaceae; genus Staphylococcus; species Staphylococcus sp. HMSC072B07. The sequence continues at coordinate 71,379 of NZ_KV820903.1, forward strand.
GTAAAACGTGTTAATTTGACGATTCATTTTGTTTTTCCAACTCTTTTTTTAGATACTTATATTTTTCATTATGAGGATTTGATTTTACTGCAACCTTTATATGTTTAAGTGCCGATTTTTTATCTCCTAATGAACGATTAGCAATTGCTAGTTCATAATTTAGAACGCCAGAGTTAGGGTAATGTTTTAATCCGCGTTCCCATGTTGAAATTCCTTCAGCTTTTGAATCTTTTGTTGCTTTTAACAGACCACTTAAATAATATGTATAATCATCTTCGTAGCCTTTATTCATAGTATGTTTAATAAGCTCTTCAGCTTTGTTGTAATTACCATTGCTCATCTCTTCACTTATTAATTTATCATAAATATTATCCTCTTTAATAGTGAATGTTCTTATTAACAAGATAATCCATAGTAAAATACCGACACCAAGTAAAATCCAAAATAACTTTCGATCTTTATTAAAATAATAACCTATAAAAGTAGCTAATAATCCGCCAATAAATCCACCTAAATGTGCGTAGATATTTACATTAGCCATAAATAATGAAAATACTGTTAATAACGCTAATACACCAACTAATTGTAATAGCATTTTTGGTGTATATTGTTTACTAAGATACATAATTGCGAATAGACTGCCGATCAAACCGAAAATTGCCCCACTAGCACCTACTGAAATCGAGTTTGTGTCCAGTGCTAAAGATACAATGTTACCAAAGATACCAGAGATGAAATAAATCCCTAGCATTTTCCAATGACCAGCAATGGCTTCAACAAGTTTTCCGAAGATAAACAATGAAAGCATATTCATCAATATATGTTCAAAGTTAAAATGAATGAACATAGATGAGATTAAACGGTATATCTCTCCATGCACTACATTAAAATGAACTAAACCGCCCCAATCTAATAAACTTCTGTTTGTAAATGCATTGATGATCAAAAACATAAACAGCCAAATTATTATATTAATAGCAATAAGCGAGTATGTGACTGGAGCAAATTTCAACATATATTTTTCTATAGGATTGTTACTATAAAGTCGTTTCTTGTAGTAGAGTGATGTTTTATCATTTTGACGCGAATAAAGCTTAGTTATAATAGGGTTCGGCAAAGTTTTTAATAAATCTTGTTGGTTTCGAATGACATTAAAATTCATGTGAATAGGATGAACTTCATTCAAGTTCTCATAAGTGAAGATTTTTTCAGTTAAATAATTGAAAGTCACATATTTTGGAATGAATCCTGTGTATTCACTAATTTCGTTTTGATGTTCTAAAACTCTGCTTTTGTCAAAACGTATTTCTTGAGAGCTACTTACTCCAGTTTTAACAATAATAAGTTTTTTCTTATTTTTATTGGATAGCCAAACTTCTGTATCATTTTTACTGATATGTGCGATTTCGTAGTTGAAGTATTTAACATAATAATAAATTAATTTCCAAAATTGTTTTTCTATATTCATGGTGCCTCCAGTTTAACTAGTTTTAGCAATGATCAGACGTTCAACGACTTCATCATGTGCTTCTGGTTTAAATGTATTATCGATTTGTGTATCATACACTAGGCTTATTGTTTCTGTACGATGTTGATTTAAAAATTTATCGAAATAACCCCCGCCATAGCCGATTCTATAGCCTTCTTGGTTAAAAACAACTCCTGGTACAATTAATAAATCTAATGAATTTGTGCGCTCTGTATCGGCATCAACGTATTGGATACCTTTTTCATCCGTGCTTAATTGGTTTAAATCATTTAGTCTTTGGAATGTCATACGTTTAGTTTCATAATCAGTTGCTGGTACAAAAGGGATTTTTCCTTGACTGATGATTTCTTTAATAATCGGAAATGTATTAACCTCATGTTCCATAGACAATACAATGCCAACCGTTTTTGCGTTTCTAAAAGCGTCAGTCTTTAATAATTGTTCTTTTAACCATTGATCAGCTTTTTCTTTGTTGAGATTGTTAATATTTTTCATCTTCTGCAAAACTTGTTTGCGAAGTTCAGATTTTTTCATGATAACACCCCAATATTTTCTATTTGAATTAATATTTTCATTATAACGTTTATCTGCATAAGTGTCATTAGACTTAATATTTGAAGGTATATAGAAACAAAAAAGCTGATACTCGATGAGTGAGTATCAGCTGAAAAATTATGATTTTGATGATTTCTTTTCTTTACCGAAATAATAATTGATAATGTCGCGACCTAAATCTCCACCTTGTAACCATGGTTCTGGAACGGGTTGATTAGTATAGACAATTGAGAAAGCTAATTTAGGATTATCTTTAGGAGCATAACCGATATAAGTTGAGTTAACTCTTGGCTTTCCGTCTTGGAATACTTCTGCTGTTCCTGTTTTACCAGCAGATGGTACGACTGTGTCATGGAAACTCTTATATCCAGTACCTGGTTCCTTATTAAATGCCATATCAAACCCTTTTTGAACTTGTTTAATTTCATCAGGTGAGTTGTTAAGACGATTCAATACATTACCGCGTATTTTATGTTTAACCGGTCCTAAACTATCTTTATCTGTTGCTTTTCTGATTTCAAGACCAACGTGTGGTGTAATTCTATAACCGTTATTCGCAATCGTAGAAACATATTGTGATAATTGTAATGGAGAGTACGTATCATACTGACCAATCGCAAGGTCTAAGTAGTTACCGCTGTTTGAATCTAATTTTTCTATTTGACCTGCAACTTCATTAGGCAAGTCAATTCCTGTTTTAACACCTAAACCTACTTGATTTAGTCCTTTACGTAATTTTTGACCTGCATCTCTAATATCGTTTGGTAATGCCATATTATAATGATATGGATCTTTCGCTAGTTTTAAAGCTGTTTTAAACATGTATACGTTTGATGAATGCATTAATGCCTCTTTATCGTTAATATCTACTTTTCCATTTTGGTTGAAGTAAGAACGTTTTGTAAGCCCACCTTGGAAATGTAGAGGTTCATCAATCATATGTTCTCCTACATGTATGGCTTTGTTTTGATAACCTGCTAATAAAGTTCCACCTTTAACAGATGAACCAACCGTATATTGAGAAGTAAAGTTACCAATATCATAATCTGTCATGGAACCATCTGGCTTAATTTGCTTACCAGCCATAGCCAAGATATCTCCATTATTTGGATCTTGCACTACAATGAATGCATTATCCATGTTCTTAGCACCTTCACCACGAAGTTTATTAATTTGATGTTCTAAAGATTCTTCTACTTTCTTTTGTAAGTCAATATCTATTGAAAGTACTAAATCATCTCCACGTGAACCTGGATTAACTACTTCTGCATTCGTTATTTCTCCTGATTTATCAGTTGTGTATTTCATTTCTTTCTTTTTACCACGTAATACATTTTCATATTGATACTCTAAATATGATTTACCAACTCTATCATTTCTTGAATAGCCTCTTGATAAATAGTAATCAGTTAGTTCTTTTGGTATACCTTCTTCTGATGTTGAAACACTTCCGAATAAACCTCTGAGTACATCTCCATAAGGATATTTACGATCCCAATCCATAGATGTATTTACACCTGGTAATTTTGAAAGTTGTTGTGACACAGCAGCATATTCTTTATTGCTGACATCATCCTTTTTAATAGTTTGAGGATTTAGTGTTGAACCTGACATCATTTCACGATAAATTGCTAATACTTGTAAGTCTTTGTCAGATAAATCATCAAGTTGTTTTTGCTTGATTTTATTATGCAATTCTTCATCGTACTGTTCTTGTGAAATTTCCCCTTCACTAAGCATCTTATCTTCTTTTTTCATCATGTCTGAAACTTTATCAGGATGTAATTGAATCCAGAAGTCTTGTTTATCTCTTTTGGTAATACGATCAGTATCCATTTTTATTAATTTAGATAAGCGTTCTGCTACGTTGAGTATATCTTTTTGTGAAGTCTTTCTACCTCTAGTATATGTAATAGACTTTTTAGAAGCATTATCAACAAGAATTTTACCATTACGATCTAAAATTCTTCCTCTTGGGACAGATTCATTTACCGTAATATTTTCATCATTTTTAATGAGTTGCTTGTAATGAGAACCTTGTGCAATTTGTAAGTAACCCAATCGTAAAACAATGATTACAAATACTACGACAACGAGACCGAAGAAGAATCCGATTCGTTTATCCATCAGATTCCTGATTTTTTCATCATTCGTTTTTTCCTTTAATCTTTTTAGCAATACAACCTACCTCAATTCAACAGTTCTCTAAACAAATGATATATGAAATCGGAACTTTTTTCTATAATTTGCATAGAAAACCAAACATAAATTTAAGATTTCTTCGTAAAAGAAGTGAAAATCAAATGAAACAATAAAAAAACAGCAATTGGATAACCAATTGCTGTCAGACCGTAGACAAACTACCGTTATAACTTGAA
>NZ_KV820904.1:0-59460 GCF_001815505.1 Staphylococcus sp. HMSC072B07
AATTCACTTAGACTAAAGCGGTCTAAGTGGATTTTTCTGTGTGTAAGCATAAATATAGAAAACTTATAGTTTGTACATGACAAAAACGATGAAATACAAAAGTTTTGTAAGATTAGTGTAAAAATAAGTGCTTATTTACGAGAATAATTGTTATAATATTTAAAATAGTTGCAATAATCAAAAATTAATGCGAGGGGGAATTAACATGAAATTTAAAAGCGTCTTTGAAATTATCGGACCGACGATGGTCGGACCTTCATCGTCTCATACTGCAGGGGCAGTTAGAATCGGAATGGTTGCACGTGAATTATTCGGGGATTTGCCAGACCGTGTCGATATTTATTTATATGGTTCGTTTATGGAAACCTATCAAGGTCATGGGACAGATGTTGCATTAGTTGGAGGCTTGCTTGGTTATGATACAGACGATGACCGTATCAAGACCAGTTTACAGACGGCAGAAGAATTAGGAATGACTGTTAACTTTATTTCTATGCATGAAGATAAACCGCATCCGAATACGACGGTATTAAGTATGTCGAAAGGTGATCAAACGTTATCTGTTGAGGGTGTTTCTATCGGTGGAGGCAAAATTGAAATTGTCGCTATTAATGGTTTTCCAATCAGTATCTCAGGTAACTATCCAACATTATTAGTCTTTCATCGAGATACCTTCGGAACTATCGGACGAGTCACGAATATTTTAGGAGAAGCCAGTATTAATGTCGGTTCTATGCAAGTTGCGCGTAAAGAAAAAGGAGATTCTGCATTGATGACTTGTGAATTAGATGAAAGACCGGATGAAGCTATCTTAGATCAAATTAGAATGGTTAATGATGTTACAGCGGTATCCTTAATGGAAGATTGGAAAGAGAGGGGGATATAAGATGTTTCAAACAGTAGAAGAATTAGTAAAGAGATGTGAAACTGAAGACAAAGCGATTCATGAAATTATGTTAGAGCAAGAAATGGATGTGACGGGTGCGACGGCTGAGGAAGTATATGCGGGGATGTCGCATCATTTTAAAACGATGGAAAATGCCTTAGAAGAAGGCTTAAACGGGGTGACTTCTACAACGGGTTTAACGGGTGGCGATGCAGTACTGATTAAAAGATATTTAGAAAGCGGACAAGCTTTATCGGGTCCGATTTTATTAGATGCGGTGAGTAAAGCAGTGGCGACCAATGAAGTGAACGCGGCAATGGGGAAAATTTGTGCGACACCGACTGCGGGTTCTGCAGGGGTTGTGCCGGGTGTATTATTTGCGATTAAGCATCGCTTTAATCCTACGCAACGTGATATGTTGAACTTCTTGTTGACAGCAGGTGCATTCGGCTTTGTGGTTGCGAATAACGCATCCATTTCTGGTGCATCAGGCGGCTGTCAGGCAGAAGTCGGTTCTGCCGCTGCGATGGCTGCAGCCGCAACGGTTGAAATGGCTGGTGGTACGCCGCAGCAATCAGCTGAAGCTTTTGCAATTTGTATGAAGAATATGCTAGGTTTAGTATGTGACCCGGTAGCGGGATTAGTTGAAGTGCCTTGCGTAAAGAGAAATGCGGCAGGTGCTTCGAATGCGCTTGTGTCAGCGGATATGGCACTTGCGGGCGTGACGTCGCGTATTCCGACAGATGAAGTGATAGAAGCAATGTATCGTATCGGGCAGACGATGCCTTCTGCACTGCGTGAAACAGGACGTGGCGGCCTCGCTGGAACACCAACCGGCCAACGCTTAAAACAACAAATATTTGGTGATTAACATGTCTAAAGTAAACCTCATTGATCAGCCGTATACGTTAGACCAAATCAAAGGTTTAGGTCCAAAACGTATAGCGGTGTTAAATGAATTAAATATTTATAACGTAGAAGATTTAGTGCTTTATTTACCTGTACGCTATGAAGATAATAGTGTGGTAGATTTAAACGAAGCAGAAGATCAATCAACTGTGACAGTGGTCGGCGAAGTTTACACAACGCCCACTGTCGCTTTTTTTGGCAGAAACCGTTCTAAAGTTACTGTCCATTTAAAGGTCAACAATATAGCGGTAAAAGCTGTGTTTTTTAACCAACCGTATTTAAAAAAGAAAATCAACTTGCATGACCATGTGACAATTAAAGGTAAATGGAATCGTGCGAAACAAGAAATCAATGGCATGCGTCTCTTTACGACGAATCAGCCAGAGCAAGCACAAGATGGCGAACAATTAGAACCTGTCTATCGTATTAAAGAAGGCATTAAACAAAAGACGCTTCGAGATATCATTCGTAAAGTGTTAGATGATATTGAGATCAACGAATGGCTATCTGAAGATTTACGTCAAAAATATAAACTAGAGTCGTTAGCGTCAACGATTAGAACATTGCATTACGCAGATAATAAAACGGCGTTATTAAAAGCGCGCAGAACATACGCTTTTACTGAGTTGTTTTTATTTGAATTGCGGATGCAGTGGTTGAATCGTTTAGAAAAATCGAGTGATGAAGCGATTGAAATTGATTATGATTTAGCACAAGTCAAAGATTTTATTGACAGTTTACCGTTTGAATTAACGGATGCGCAAAAAACTGCAGTGAATGAAATTTTCAGAGATTTGAAAGCACCGCTTCGCATGCACCGCCTCCTCCAAGGTGACGTAGGTTCTGGTAAAACAGTCGTAGCCGCTTTATGTATGTATGCCTTAAAGACAGCAGGTTATCAATCTGCCTTAATGGTACCGACTGAAATCTTAGCGGAACAACATGCGGAAAGTTTAACGGAGCTATTTGGCGACCGCATGAATGTTGCGTTACTGACAGGTTCAGTTAAAGGTAAGAAGCGAAAACTCTTACTAGAGCAACTTGAAAACGGCACAATTGATTGTCTAATCGGTACACATGCCTTGATTCAAGATGATGTCTCTTTCCAAAATGTAGGACTAGTGATTACCGATGAACAACATCGCTTCGGTGTTAACCAACGTCAAGCATTACGTGAAAAGGGAGCCATGACGAATGTGCTCTTTATGACTGCGACACCGATTCCAAGAACGTTAGCCATTTCTGTTTTCGGTGAAATGGATGTGTCATCGATTAAACAATTGCCTAAAGGGCGTAAACCAATTAAAACGATGTGGGCAAAACATGAAGCCTATGAATCGGTCCTAAACCAAATGACAGCAGAGTTAAATAAAGGCAGACAAGCTTATGTGATCAGTCCGCTCATTGAGAGTTCGGAACACTTAGAAGATGTACAAAACGTCGTAGAGTTATATGAATCACTCGAACAACATTATGGTGTCGGTCGCGTCGGCTTACTGCACGGTAAAATGCCTGCAGATGAAAAAGATGATGTAATGCAGCGCTTTAACCAACATGACATTGATATTTTAGTTTCAACTACAGTGGTTGAAGTGGGTGTAAACGTACCGAATGCGACATTTATGATTATTTATGATGCTGATCGTTTCGGTTTATCTACACTCCATCAGTTAAGAGGTCGTGTCGGTCGTAGCGACCATCAAAGTTATTGTGTGCTGATTGCCTCTCCTAAAACAGAAACAGGGATTGAGCGTATGACTATTATGACGCAAACGACAGATGGATTTGAACTGAGTGAGCGTGACTTAGAAATGCGTGGACCTGGTGATTTCTTCGGGGTAAAACAAAGTGGTCTGCCTGATTTCTTAGTCGCAAACATAGTCGAAGATTATCGTATGTTAGAAGTCGCAAGAGATGAAGCGGCAGAACTTATTCAATCAGGTGTCTTCTTTACAGACCAATACGCGATTTTGCGCAACTTTGTAGAACAAAATCTCTTGCATACAAGTTTTGATTAAAAATGAACGCTTTAAATAATGACAAATCCTTTTGATTTAACAATACATGACACAACAGACTAATTTCGATACACTATACTTAATTAGGCTGTTGTGTTTTTTGTTGAGCAAATTTAAGAGAAAATGATATGATATGTAGGTAGTCTTAAGACTTGGTACTAATTAGGGGGTAAAGCGATGAAGTTGAAGAAACAAGAACGACGTGAAGCTATCAAACAACGACTGCAGGAAAACCCCTTTATGACTGATAATGAACTCAGTGATTTATTTTCTGTCAGTATCCAAACCATCAGATTAGATAGAACGTTTTTGAAGATTCCAGAATTACGTAAACGTATTAAAACCGTTGCTGAGCATAACTATAAGCATATTCGTGCAATAGAAGGAAATGAGATTATCGGAGATTTAATCCGGGTAGAACCAGATGTGACTGCAGAATCTTTGATTTATATTACGGAAGATTCAGTCTTTACACGTAATGACATTGCACGTGGACATATTCTTTTTGCGCAAGCGAATTCGTTATGCGTTGCTTTAATCCAAAAGAGTATGGTGCTGACGAGAGAAAGCCAAGTGACGTTTTTAAAACAAGTGAAACTGCATGATACAGTCCATGCCTTTGCGCAAGTGGTTGATTTCGGTTCGAAATATATTACTGTTGCGGTTTCGTCTTATGTGAAAGATAAATGTGTTTTTAAAGGTACATTTAAAATGTATTATTATAACGAGGAGTGATCACGAAATGGTGACATTAGCCATTGATATGATGGGCGGAGATGACGCACCGGGTATCGTGTTAGAAGCGGTAGAGCAAGCGTTGAATGACTTCCCAGATTTACATATAATTTTATTCGGAGATGAAGCACAGTGCACACTAAAACATGACCGTTTGGATTTCCGTCATACGACTGAAGAAATCGAAATGGAAGATGAGCCGGTTCGTGCCATTAAACGTAAAAAAGACAGTTCAATGGTCAGAGCTGCACAAGCAGTTAAAGACGGTGAAGCTTCTGGTTGTGTCTCAGCTGGTAATACCGGTGCTTTGATGTCAGCAGGTTTATTTATTGTCGGCCGTATTAAAGGTGTCGCACGTCCAGCATTAGTTGTAACTTTACCGACAGTTTCAGGTAAAGGTTTTGTGTTCTTAGATGTAGGTGCAAATGCGGATGCGAAACCGGAGCATTTATTACAGTATGCGCAACTCGGCAATATTTACGCTGAGAAAATCCGTGGAATCGGCACACCGAAAGTCGCATTATTAAACATCGGAACTGAAGCGAAAAAAGGTAACAGTTTAACGAAAGCGACGTATGATTTAATGAAAGCTGATCCATCATTCTATTTCTCAGGAAATGTTGAAGCGAAAACTTTAATGGAAGATGCGGCTGATGTCGTGGTCACTGATGGCTTTACAGGCAATATGGTCTTAAAGAATTTAGAAGGCACTGCGAAATCAATCGGTAAAATGTTAAAGTCTACATTAATGGCAAGCTTTAAAAATAAATTAGCTGCCTTAGTCTTGAAGAAAGACTTAAGCAACATGAGCAAAAAAATGGATTACGCTGAATATGGCGGTTCTGTATTACTTGGCTTAGATGGTATTGTGGTTAAAGCACATGGCAGTTCTAATGCGAGAGCTTTTTATTCTGCGATTCGCCAAGCGAAAATTGCAGGAGAACAACATATTGTTGAAGTAATGAAAGAGACGGTAGGTGAACAAAATGGGTAAAACAGCAATTATTTTTCCAGGACAAGGTGCACAAAAAGTAGGTATGGCGCAAGATTTGTATCAACAAGATACAAAAGCTACTGAAATTTTAGATGCTGCACAAGATGCGGCAGGCTTTGATTTATTAGAAACTATGTTTACAGATGAAGAAGGTAAACTAGGCGAAACTGAAAACACACAACCGGCATTGTTAACACATAGTATTGCGTTATTAAACGCATTAGGTGATGTTGATGCGGACTATACAATGGGACACAGCTTGGGTGAGTATTCAAGTTTAGTCGCAGCAAAAGTCTTAGCATTCGAAGATGCGGTTAAAATCGTCCGTAAAAGAGGCGAATTGATGGCACAAGCTTTCCCAAGCGGTGTCGGCAGCATGGCAGCGGTACTTGGTTTAGATTATGATGATGTCGCAAAAATCTGTGAAGATTTATCAGAAGAAGGTTCTATTATTGAACCGGCGAACATCAACTCACCAGGTCAAGTTGTAGTTTCAGGCCATAAAACAGCGATTGATCGTATTGTGAAAGAAGGTAAAAGCTTAGGTGCGAAACGTGTCTTACCATTAAAAGTGTCAGGACCTTTCCACTCATCTATGATGCAAGTCATTGAAAAAGACTTCGAAGATTACATCAATCAATTCGAATGGCACGATGCTGAAATTCCGGTTGTTCAAAACTACCATGCGCAAGCTGAAACTGACGCAGAAGTGATTAAACAAAACATGGTCAAACAATTGTATTCACCAGTTCAATTCATTCAATCAACTGAGTATTTAATTGAACAAGGTGTCGACCACTTTATTGAAATCGGACCAGGCAAAGTTTTATCGGGCTTAATCAAGAAAATCAACAGAGACGTTAAATTAACTTCGATTCAAACACTCGAAGATGTTAAAGGATGGAATGAACATGAGTAAAAGTGCATTAGTAACAGGAGCTTCAAGAGGTATTGGACGCAGTATTGCGTTACAGTTAGCTGAAGAAGGTTATAATGTCGCAGTCAACTATGCGGGCAATAAAGACAAAGCAGAAGCAGTTGTCGCAGAAATCAAGGATAAAGGCGTTGAATCCTTTGCGATTCAAGCAAATGTCGCAAATCCTGATGAAGTTAAAGACATGATTCAAGAAGTCGTAAAACAATTCGGTTCTTTAGACGTATTAGTCAACAACGCAGGTATTACACGTGATAACTTATTAATGCGTATGAAAGAACAAGAATGGGATGACGTGATCAACACAAACTTAAAAGGTGTGTTCAATTGTATTCAAAAAGCAACACGTCAAATGATGAAACAAAGAAGCGGTGCAATCATCAACTTATCTAGTGTGGTGGGCGCAGTCGGCAACCCTGGTCAAGCAAACTACGTTGCGACTAAAGCAGGGGTTATCGGTTTAACAAAAACTGCAGCACGTGAACTTGCGTCACGTAACATTACAGTTAACGCAGTAGCACCAGGCTTTATCGTTTCTGATATGACAGATGCGTTGAATGACGACCTTAAAGATCAAATGAAATCACAAATTCCATTAGGCCGTTTCGGCGAAGATACAGACATTGCGAACACAGTAGCTTTCTTAGCTTCTGACAAAGCAAAATACATTACTGGCCAAACTATCCATGTTAATGGCGGTATGTTTATGGAATAATAACCATTAATTCACGAGAAGTAGTGGGATTACACTATTTTGTGGGGTAATCCTACTTGTATTCTTGATGATAAAATGGGAAAATAATAGAGTCGTATAGGCTTTTTAAAGGAGGTGAATCGACGTGGAAAACTTCGATAAAGTTAAAGATATCATCGTTGACCGTTTAGGTGTAGATGCTGACAAAGTAACTGAAGATGCATCTTTCAAAGATGATTTAGGCGCTGACTCACTTGATATCGCAGAATTAGTTATGGAATTAGAAGACGAGTTCGGTACTGAAATTCCAGATGAAGAAGCTGAAAAAATCAATACAGTTGGTGACGCAGTAAACTTCATCAATAACCTTGAAAAATAATAACAATATTATCTGAGTCGTCTTAATCAGCGACTCAGATTTTTCTTTTGTTTTGCATTAAATTCACGTAAAATGAGACACATAAGCGCATACAGCGCGATGTTGTATTCTGTAAAATTAAAAGGAGGTCATCTTTTGACCAAGCATAAGAAAGACGCTATGCTGCAGGCTTTTAATCAAAAGTTTGCACAAAAAATGGAGATGTTACATCTCACGTATGACCATTTACCTCTATATCAACAAGCATTTTCACATTCCAGTTTTATCAACGATTTTAATATGGACCGACTTGCGCATAATGAGCGCTTAGAGTTCTTAGGAGATGCGGTATTAGAATTGACGGTTTCACGGTATTTATATGACAAATATCCAGGATTGCCTGAAGGGAATCTGACAAAATTGCGCGCGACCATCGTTTGTGAACCCTCACTTGTAATATTTGCGAATAAAATCAAATTAAATGAATTAATCCTACTTGGTAAAGGCGAAGAAAAAACAGGTGGACGTACACGTCCATCGCTCGTATCAGATGCCTTTGAAGCTTTTGTAGGCGCTTTATACTTAGACCAAGGATTAGATGTGGTATGGCAATTTGCGCAAGAAGTTATCTTCCCCTACGTTGAAGATGATGCGCTAATGGGTGTCATTGACTTTAAAACACAATTCCAAGAATATATTCATCGCTTGAATAAAGGCAGTGTCACATATCGTTTAATTCATGAAGAAGGTCCAGCACATCACCGTCTCTTTACCTCAGAAGTATTATTAGAAGGTGAAGCGGTGGCAGAAGGCCAAGGCAGAACGAAGAAAGAATCAGAACAAAAAGCCGCAGAGAAGGCTTATAAAGTGATGAATCAGAAACAATGAACAAGCTGTGTCAAACAGTGATAGGGAGATCGAGTGAAGTATGGTTTATTTAAAATCAATCAATGCAGTCGGATTCAAATCGTTTGCGCAGCAAACTGAAGTCCACTTTGACCAAGGTGTGACCGCAATTGTAGGTCCGAACGGCAGCGGTAAAAGTAACGTAACAGATGCCATCAAATGGGTCTTAGGTGAACAATCTGCGAAATCTTTACGCGGTTCGAAAATGGAAGATATTATCTTTTCCGGCGCAGAACATCGCAAAGCACAAAACTATGCGGAAGTTCGATTAAAATTAGATAATCATGCACATCAATTAAACGTTGAAGAAGACGAAATCATCGTTACACGCAGGCTGTACCGCAGCGGCGAGAGTGCGTATTATTTAAATAACGAACGTGCCCGTTTAAGAGATATCACAGATCTCTTTTTAGATTCAGGACTAGGTAAAGAAGCATTCAGTATTATCTCACAGGGTCGTGTAGATGAAATCTTGAATGCGAAACCTGCTGACAGACGTCAAATTATTGAAGAATCTGCAGGTGTATTAAAGTATAAAAAACGTAAAGCAGCATCTGTTCAAAAGTTAGATCAAACAGAAGAAAACTTAAATCGTGTTGAAGATATTTTGTATGATTTAGAAGGTCGTGTAGAACCTTTAAGAGAAGAAGCAGCGATTGCGAAAGAGTACCAACATTTATCTAAAGAAATGAAGAAAAGCGATGTATTGGTGACGGTTCATGATATTAATGAGTATAACGAAGCTATCAGTAAAGCAGATGAACGCTTAAATATCTTAAAGAGCCAACAAGCGCAAAAAGAAGCAGACCAAAATCGCTATTCTCGCACGCTAGCGAATTATAAAGCGGAATTAAATCAACAAAACGATGAAATTGAACGCTTGAATTATCAGTTAGTCCAAGCAACAGAAGCAGCAGAAAAATTATCAGGTCAGCTGAATGTATTAGAAGAACGTAAGCGTAACCAATCACAAACGAATGCGCGTTATGAAGAAGAACAAGAAGCATTGAAAGCACAGCATGCACAACTGATTGAAGATCAACAACAAGCTAAAGCAGATAAACAAACACTGACTGAAAAACAACAAAGTTTAGCTGCAGAAGTGAAAAAGCTTGAAGACCAATTATATGTATCAGATGCAGATCATGAAGAGCAACTTGAAGAGATTAAAAATAGTTATTATGATTTAATGTCTGAACAATCAGAGGTTAATAACGATATTCGCTTCCTCCAACGCACTATTGAAGAAAACGAAGCCAAACAAAATCGTTTAGATAGTCGTTTATTAGATGCGTTCAACCAATTAAAATCAATTCAGTCTGAAATTAATCAAATCACAGCACAACAAAAAGAAAAACAACAACAATTAGCTTCCTTAGAGCAACAACAAAAAGACAATGAAGCACAACTGACTGAAACGAAAAATAAACAAAACGAATACGAAGAAAAGTTATACCAAGCGTACCGTTATACAGATAAATTGAAAGCTAAAATAGAAAGTTTAACCAGTCGTGAAGAAGACTATACGTATTTCTTCAATGGTGTAAAACATGTCTTGAAAGCGAAAAACAATCCATTGAACGGTATCCATGGCGCAGTAGCAGAAGTGATTGATGTACCCTCAGAATTAACTACAGCTATTGAAACAGCATTAGGTGCTTCTATGCAGCATATTATTGTGGATACTGAAAAAGATGGACGTCAAGCGATTGCTTATTTAAAACAAAATCGTTTAGGCAGAGCAACATTCCTACCGTTAAATGTCATTCAACCAAGACGTTTACAAGCAGATATTATGAACACTGCCCAACAAGCAACAGGTTTTGTCGGGGTGGCTGCGGATTTAATCGGTGTAGATAACACCTATAGTGCGATTATTTATAATTTGATCGGCAATACCATTATTGTTGATGATTTAAAACACGCAAATGAATTAGCACAAGCGATTCGTTATCGCACACGTATTGTGACACTAGAAGGCGATATCGTGAATCCAGGCGGCTCTATGACTGGTGGCGGTCAACGTCAGACGAAAAGCATTTTAGCACAACGTGATGAATTGACGCAGTTGCGTGAACAGTTGAAACAATTTGAACAGCAGACAACTCAATTTGAAAAAGAAGTTCAAGCAGTCAAAGATGAAGCGAATCAATTGAGTGAAACATATTTAAAAATCAGTCAACAATATAACGAAGCTAAACAAGCGGTGCATAATATCGAACTAGAATTAGACCGTTTGAAGAAAAGTGAAGCACATATTAAGAGTGAACATGAAGAGTTTGAATTTGAGAAAAATGATGGCTATCAAAGTGAAAAGAGCCGTGAAACTTTAGAAGCGAAACAACAACAAAAAGAACAACTCGCGAAAAAGTTAGCCGATTTAGAGCAACAAATCGAAAGTTTGACGCAATTATCTAAAGAAGGTAAAGAAAGTACTGCACAATTACAGCAACAATTGCATCAAAAGCAATCAGATTTAGCTGTGTTGAAAGAACGTAGTAAAACACAACGTCAACAACTTGAACGTATTGATAATCAAATCAAACAAAATCAACTTCAACAAGAAAAATTAGCAGAAGATATTGAGCTGTTTAATTCTGATGAAGTGACAGGACAAAAAGCTTTTGAAACGATTCAAAAAGATATTGAAATCAAACAACAAGAAAAAGCAGATTTAAATGAACGCTTAGACGTATTAAAAGGTAAACGTCAAGAAACGAACGCTTCAATAGAAGAATTTGATGACAAACTTCAAGAAACACATCGCGATATCCTATCAATTGAAAACAGCTATCAAGATATCAAAGCAGAGCAATCCAAATTGGATGTGTTGATTTCACATAGTATGGATCACTTAAATGATGATTATCATTTAACGTTTGAAGCAGCAAAAGACCTCTATGAACAAGATGAGCCGATTGACGCTTTAAGACAGAAAGTAAAATTGACTAAAATGTCGATTGAAGAATTAGGTCCAGTTAACCTTAATGCGATTGAACAGTTTGAAGAAGTGTATGAACGCTTTACTTTCTTAGATGAACAACGTACTGATTTAAGAGAAGCGAAAGCGACATTAGAACAAATCATTCGTGAAATGGACCAAGCGGTAATGGATCGATTCAAAACAACATTCCATGCGGTTCAAGGACATTTCTCAGAAGTGTTTAAATCGTTATTCGGCGGCGGCCAAGCTGAACTGAAATTAACAGATGATGACTATTTAACTGCAGGTGTTGAAATTATCGTACAACCACCAGGTAAGAAGTTGCAGCATTTGTCATTACTTAGTGGCGGAGAGCGTGCATTAAGTGCAATTGCTTTATTATTTGCGTTATTGAAAGTACGCTCAGCACCATTTGTTATACTAGATGAAGTAGAAGCGGCTTTAGATGAGGCGAATGTGATTCGTTATGCGAATTACTTAAGACAATTATCTGAGAAGACACAGTTTATTGTGATTACACACCGTAAAGGAACAATGGAAGCGGCTGATAGACTATATGGTATTACTATGCAAGAATCTGGTGTATCTAAACTGGTAAGTGTGAATTTAAATACGATAGATGAAGTGTTGAAGGAGGAAGAAAAATGAGCTTTTTTAAACGACTAAAAGATAAGTTTGCGGGCAAACCAACGGAAGAAGAAAAAGAGCTTCAAGACTTGGACCAAACGGAATCGTCAGAAGAAGACAAGAAACCAGCTGAAAAAGAAGAAAAATCAACGTTACCTGAAGCAAAACCTAAAGAAGAACCGAAAGATGATTTCGATTTTGATGACGGTTTAATTTCTATTGAAGAATTTGAAGAAATTGAATCTCAAAAATTAGGTGCGAAATTCAGACAAGGTTTAGAGAAATCACGTGAAAACTTCCAAGAGCAATTAAATAACTTGATTGCACGTTATCGTACTGTGGATGAAGATTTCTTCGAAGCCTTAGAAGAAATGTTGATTACTGCTGACGTAGGTTTCAACACAGTGATGGAATTAGTTGATGAACTACGTACAGAAGCACAACGACGTAACATTAAAGAAACAGAAGACTTAAAAGAAGTTATCGTTGAAAAAATTGTAGAAATTTATCAACAAGAAGACGATAATTCTGAAGTGATGAACTTAGAAGATGGCCGTTTGAATGTCATCTTAATGGTCGGTGTCAATGGTGTAGGTAAAACGACTACTATCGGTAAATTGGCACACCGTTATAAAGCAGAAGGCAAGAAAGTGATGCTTGCGGCAGGTGATACATTCAGAGCCGGTGCAATCAACCAATTAAAAGTATGGGGCGAACGTGTCGGAGTAGATGTTATCAGCCAAAGCGAAGGTTCAGACCCAGCAGCGGTGATGTATGATGCGATTAATGCGGCCAAACACCAAGGTGTCGATATTTTAATCTGTGACACTGCAGGACGTTTACAAAACAAAGCGAACTTGATGAATGAGTTAGAAAAAATGAAACGTGTCATCGGACGTGCGGTTCCAGATGCGCCACATGAAGTATTGCTTTGCCTTGATGCGACAACTGGACAAAACGCATTATCACAAGCACGTAACTTCAAAGATGTAACGAATGTCACAGGTATTGTATTAACAAAACTTGACGGTACTGCTAAAGGTGGTATTGTATTAGCCATCCGTAATGAACTGCATATTCCAGTTAAATATGTCGGTTTAGGTGAGCAATTAGATGACTTACAACCATTCGATCCTGAAAGCTATGTTTATGGCTTATTTGCGGACATGATTGAACAAACAGTTGAAGAACATCAAGAAGAAGCAGCAGAAACAACAGAAAACGACGGTGACACACCTGATGAGCAAAAATGATTTAGTTAAAACATTGCGCATGAATTACTTGTTTGATTTTTATCAATCTTTATTGACGAAAAAACAACGTAATTATTTGGAATTATTTTATCTTGAAGATTACTCTTTGAGCGAAATCGCAGATACTTTTGATGTGAGTCGCCAAGCAGTATATGATAACATAAGAAGAACTGGTGATTTAGTAGAAGATTATGAAGCGAAATTAGCGCTTTATTCAAAATTTGAACAACGTCGTGAAATTTATACTCAAATGAAAGCATCTATTGAAGATCCGGATGCCTTGAAACAATATATTGAGAAACTAGAAGAATTAGAATAAGGAGGTCACTTGGATGGCATTTGAAGGATTATCCGATCGTTTACAAGCGACCATGCAGAAGATCCGAGGAAAAGGGAAAGTGACTGAAGCGGATATTAAAGCAATGATGCGTGAAGTGCGTCTTGCATTGCTTGAAGCCGATGTTAACTTCAAAGTGGTAAAATCATTTATCAAAACTGTTTCTGAACGTGCTTTAGGTTCAGATGTCATGCAATCTTTAACACCTGGCCAACAGGTTATCAAAATCGTTAAAGATGAATTAACACAATTAATGGGCGGCGAAAATGCGACGGTTAATATGGCAAATAAACCGCCGACAGTTGTGATGATGGTTGGTCTGCAAGGTGCAGGTAAAACGACAACTGCAGGTAAATTAGCATTATTAATGCGTAAAAAATACAATAAGAAACCATTGTTGGTTGCAGCCGATATCTATCGTCCAGCAGCGATTGACCAACTTCAAACAGTCGGTAAACAATTAGACATTCCAGTCTATAGTGAAGGCGACCAAGTCCAACCGCAACAAATCGTTGACAATGCATTAAAACATGCTAAAGAAGAACATTTAGACTTTGTGATTATCGATACAGCAGGTCGTCTGCATATTGATGAAAAACTGATGAACGAATTAGCTGAAGTTAAAGAATTGTCTAAACCAAATGAAATTATGTTGGTTGTAGATGCGATGACTGGTCAAGATGCAGTCAACGTTGCGCAATCATTTGATGATCAATTAGGTGTAACAGGTGTTACTTTAACAAAACTTGATGGTGACACTCGAGGCGGTGCAGCTTTATCTATCCGTTCTGTTACGCAAAAACCGATTAAATTTATTGGTGTCAGTGAGAAACTTGACGGTTTAGAATTGTTCCACCCTGAACGTATGGCGTCACGTATCTTAGGTATGGGTGATGTGTTAAGTTTAATCGAGAAAGCTCAACAAGATGTAGATGAATCTAAAGCAAAAGATTTAGAGAAGAAAATGCGTACTGCTTCATTTACATTAGATGATTTCTTAGAACAATTAGACCAAGTTAAAAATCTTGGACCATTAGATGAAATCATGAAAATGATTCCGGGTATGGGCAAAATGAAAGGTATGGATAAGTTGAATATGAGCGATAAACAAATCGATCATATCAAAGCAATTATCCAATCTATGACTTTAGCTGAACGTGAAAGACCAGAAATCTTAAACGTATCTCGTAAGAAACGTATCGCAAAAGGATCAGGTCGTTCACTTCAAGAAGTTAACCGTTTGATGAAACAATTCAATGACATGAAGAAAATGATGAAACAATTTACTGGCGGAGGCAAAGGTAAAAAAGGCAAACGCAGTCAAATTGAAAATATGATGAAAGGCATGAACTTGCCGTTCTAATCGAAAAAGGTGTTGTGAGCAGCGACTTACAACACCTTTTACTGTGTATTAGAGATAAAAAATAAAATTTGTAAAGAGAAACCTCTTTACAAACTTTCTGATACCTGTTATTATTATTTCTTGTAGAAAAGAAAACAAAGACTCAAAGGAGAGAATTATACATGGCAGTTAAAATTCGTTTAACACGTTTAGGCTCAAAAAGAAATCCATTCTACCGTATCGTAGCAGCAGATGCTCGTGCGCCACGTGATGGTCGTATCATCGAACAAATCGGAACTTATGATCCGGTTACTAAAGATGCGTCACAAACAGTTAAAATCGACGAAGAGTTAGCACTTAAATGGTTAGCTAACGGTGCGAAACCAACTGATACAGTTCACAATATCTTATCTAAAGAAGGTATTTTGAAAAAATTCGACGACCAACGTCAATCTAAGTAATTTAAGCTATAAGTTGCTTTAATCTCATAACCCTGAGACAATACACTTGTCTTAGGGTTATTGTTAAGTATTGGAGCTTTTTTCACGAGACCAAATATTGGAGGCAATGTGCATGAAAGTAGAAGTCGGTAAAATTGTAAATACACATGGGATAAAAGGTGAGGTACGTGTGAAATCTAACTCAGATTTTACAGACACACGCTTTCAACCTGGTGAAGTTTTGACATTGAATCACAAAGGCGAAGAAATTGCGTTAACAGTTGCTTCTTATCGTATGCACAAAGGGTTCCATATGTTGACATTTGAAGGTATCAACAACATTAATGATGTGGAGCACTTTAAAGGTGATATTCTGACACAAGAGCGTGATCATGAAGCAATTGAACTTGATGAACATGAGTTTTACTATTCCGACATTATCGGCTGCACAGTTTTTGATGGTGAAACACCGATTGGTCGTGTGAAAGAAATTTTTGAAACAGGTGCCAATGATGTATGGGTCGTTCAAGGTGATAAAGAGTACTTGATTCCCTATATCGCAGATGTTGTCCAAGAAGTAGATGTCTCTGGGCGCCGTATTCAAATTACGCCATTGGAAGGAATGTTCGACGAGTGAAAATTGATTATTTAACGCTGTTTCCAGAAATGTTTGATGGCGTATTAAATCATTCTATTTTAAAGCGTGCACAAGAGAAAGAGATTCTAACAGTGAACACCGTCAATTTCAGAGATTATGCGGTTAATAAACATAATCAAGTTGATGATTATCCATTCGGCGGCGGTCAAGGTATGGTATTGAAACCAGAACCTGTCTTTAATGCGATGAAAGACCTTGAGACGACAGAAAATACACGTGTGATATTAATGTGCCCACAAGGCAAACCCTTCTCACAAGCAGTGGCAGAAGAATTGAGCCAAGCAGAACACTTAGTGTTTATTTGTGGTCATTATGAAGGCTATGATGAACGTATCAGAGAACATTTAGTGACTGATGAAATCTCAATTGGAGATTATGTATTAACAGGTGGAGAATTGCCTGCGATGAGCATGACAGATGCGATTGTACGCTTGATTCCAGGTGTACTCGGCAATCAACAGTCACATCAAGATGACTCATTCTCTGATGGTTTATTAGAGTTTCCGCAATACACACGTCCAAGAGAATTTGAAGGTATGAAAGTACCAGACGTCTTATTATCAGGTAATCACGCAAACATTGATGCATGGCGACATGAACAAAAATTAATTAGAACATTTGTCAAAAGACCCGATTTACTAACAAAGTATCCATTAACATCAGAAGATGAAAAAATACTTGAAAACTACAAAAACCAATTGAAAACCAAATAGCAGTGTGCTAATATTATTTAAGTGTGCTAAGCACGAAAAATCACTATGATCCGCTGCTATTTTGTTGTCGAGGCAAGAACATAGTTTGAAGGAGAGAATAATAAAATGAGTAATCACAAATTAATCGAAGCAGTTACTAAATCACAATTACGCACAGACTTACCAAACTTCCGTGCCGGTGACACTGTACGTGTACACGTACGTATCGTCGAAGGTACTCGTGAACGTATCCAAGTCTTCGAAGGTGTCGTAATCAAACGTCGCGGTGGCGGAGTTTCAGAAACTTTCACAGTTCGTAAAATTTCATCTGGTGTAGGTGTGGAACGTACATTCCCATTACACACACCAAAAATTGAAAAAATCGAAGTGACTCGTCGCGGTAAAGTTAGACGTGCTAAACTTTACTACTTACGTAACTTACGTGGTAAAGCTGCTAGAATTAAAGAAATTCGCTAATTTTAGACAGATAGACATACGAGTAGACAAGACTGTTCCTAATCATGGAACAGTCTTTTTTTATGTAAATTGTCGTATGAAAATTCTGAAAAATTAGGTATAATAAAAGCATTCTATAAAATGAAGTCTTTATTTTTACAAGTACAACTAGAAAATCATCATAGAAGGAGTAGAAGTAAATGAAAAAGAAGGTTTTAGTAACGATTGCGATATTATTATTCTTTGCGGTTGTCGCAGTCAGTATTGTCAGGAACGAATTCACAGACCGTGTCAATCCGTTTCTAACGACTGAAAAATCATATGCGAAAGTTGAGAAAGGTACGCAGTTTTATGAAAATGTTCAAGCGTATTCAAAAGATGGAGAACGCGTGCCTTATAAGCTTACATTCAATGGTTTTGATCCTCAAAAAGAGAATGTCGTGATTATTCATAAAGGGAAATATGTGAAAGAAATCCATTATCTCGATACATTGCCTAAAGATGTAAAAGAATAAGAACGATTAAAGAATCGCCATTTTAATAGAGAAGGCGATTCTTTTATTTATATAGTTTAGATAGAATTGTCACTATTCCAATCATCTGCACTTGGCTATTGATGTGTGTGATATTGATGAATGATTTCATTGTATTCTCGTTGGTTATGTCCTCTGTATGCCCATAGTCTCACTTTAGAATAAACAATTTTGACATGTTTTAAAACATGTTTCGTTTTTACATTGTTATACAATCCTTGTGCTTTCCACATTTGTACAGCATCCTTCAAGTCATCTTCTTTTGGCACCATTTTGATATTAGGAAGAATGACATCTTCGAAAATAGCAATCTCAACCATATATATAGGAATATCAAAGGATTCTCCTTGAAGGTTGATGTTACTTCTCAGAAACAGTAAACTGTCTTCGAATTTCTTATTTTCTATCCACTCCTCTGAAGTAGCGGCTTTAAACAATGTCATAAGTGTTGAAGGTAAATAATAAGGGACAGTTTCATATAATGCATTTAGGGTTTGGTAAGCTTCTTTTAACGTCGTATGTGTAAGATAATTATCGCTGATAGCAACCATGTGACTTTTATAATCTGTGCTTATCTTATCTTTTATAGATGCGCTGGTTTCATGTGCTTCAAAGTATGAATTATAAAGTTTGACCACAATTTTAATAGGGATAAATCCGTATAAGTTTACAAGTGCTTCAAAGAATTTGATTTTAGTTTCAGTGTTTAAATCAGTAAGAATATTTGCCTGGATTTTATTATGCATCAAAGCTGGTAGAACCTTTTTGGCTTCCCCGACTGATAATCGATTATGGCACAAATCTTTTAATAACGCTTGTTGAAGGTCTTCATCTAAGGCTTGATCTGTAAAATCTTCAATCGACTGTTTAAGTATTTCTTCAGGCTGCAGACCACGTAAACTAAAATAACACTTTAAATGTTCAAATAAGTCACAAGGTAAATAAATCATACTGAGTTCAATGTCGCTAAACAAAATAAAGACCGCAATATTTTCACCAGGGAGTTCTGCACCTACAAAACTGTTTCTATCCTCATAAACCATATACGCAAAAAGTATACGTAAAGGTGGCACGATTTGAATTAGTTTTTCAAATAAGCCATAATCTCTCATCACTTTTTTGGTGATTAAGGCACACTTTTCAGAATCAGTCAGTTGATCATAATTATTAATATTAGCCATCACACATATAAAGTCTAAATTTTTTGTGTTATAACGTTCAGCTAAACATGTTTCAAAGTCCATGGTTTCATATAACCTGCGCTTTTCTTCTATTGAAGCTAAAGTTTCGATTTTTGTATGAACCCAATCTTCAAGCAACGGTAAGGAGGAATATTTTTCATTTAAACAATAGTGGTTATAATCATTTAAAAATTCAGGTGAGAGGTAGTAGCGGTCTTTAGCAATAGGGATGATATAGTATGTCGCTTTCAAATGAGTGAGTTGATAATAGTCTGTTCTAGAAAGTGTGATTATCGTAAGTGTGGAATTTAAAACAGACTCAAGTAATGCTTTTTCAGAAGCATTTAGAAGATGATCGAAATGATTCATTAATGTCTGATAGGAAATAGAGTTACTTTGAAGTGCTTTAGTAGAAAGTGAAGTGTTAAATTTTGGAAGTATGTGACTCAGATATTCGTGATTGGTGCTTTGGTAGTTACGTTCTTTCATGTTGTGTAATCAAACCTTTCTAGGCGAATGTTAATGGAGTAGAGATATAAAAATAGTATAAGTAAGAAGATAATAGGCTGTATATGCATAATCACAGACAGTAAAAAAAGCGTAAGTCATTGGTAAAAATAGTGTTGGGGATTAAAAAAACAGTGCGTATCCAAAATATAGAAGGATACACACTGTTTGTTTTATTGTTTCGTTTTGTTTCGTCTGAGTAGATAACGGCACCAGACCACGCTCAACACTAAACCAATTCCTGTGATGACGATTAATGGTTTTAATAATGGCGGTTCATATTTTAAATAAATATCTGTTTGACCTTTCTTAGTTGGAATTACTGTCATAATGCCATTACCTTGTTTAACTTCGTGTTTCTTACCATCGATTAACGCATACATTCCATTTCTATAGGCAGCAGGTAAGACAATGTAACCTTGTGTTGATTTTGGTTTTTGAATGTGTAAGTTACGGTTATTCTTAGTAACTTTGACAGGTGTTAAAGTATCTTTAGTACGATTTAAAGTACTGTAATCTTCACCATAAATACCTTTAAGCTGTAGACGGTATTTACCTTTTGGTAGTTGTAACTTCAGTTCTGGTGAAGCTTTAATACGCATAGTCACAGGGCTGACAAATCGTCGGTATTTGTAATCTAAGCGATTACGTTTTTGTTTATATTCATTGATTTTTACGTAGTGTTCTGAAGCTGGTGCGATACGTTCAACATCCATTTCTACATACATATCTTGATACTTATTCGCAACGGATTCAGGCAGCTGCATGGTTAAACCGCCATTGTTTTTTTGAACTTGAATATGTTTTTGATCTATTTGTTTTGCATCGCGTAATGTTGTCTTTGCTTTTTGTAGTAAGTTAGGGTTCGTTTTGAATGTTGAATTACCTTTTTTATCATCCCAAACAACGCCTTCTAACATGGCTTGTTCACGATCTAACGGTGATTTTAATTGGTCCATACTAAATGTTTTGTTGGTAATATGTGCACTTGGATAATCAATTTGATTTTTTGAATGAACAAAGATTCTATCATCATGTTTGATTTTATCTTTTAGTTCGAAACCGTATGGTATGTTTTTATCTGATTCCATTTTGAAGCGGTCTGTGACATCCCATAAAGCCATTAAGTTAGCTCGGTTATTAAATAAACGATAGGTACTGTTTTTATCAATCGGCATATTAATCTGCATCACATTATCATAATAATTAAGAATTTCACCATCAAAGATGCTTGAATAAAGCGAGATGCCGTTGTAGTTGTAAATGAATGGTGAGTTTAAACCATAAACACTCATATAATCAATACGCATTAAATCATCTTGATTTTCTTTTTGAATGGCTTTGATTTTTTTATTTAGCGGATGACTGAAGTAATCATAATTTGTGACTTGTTTTACTTCTGCTTCATACTCAGACAAGATATTTTCTTTATATTCTTTTAACTGCCAGAATTGTTGGACTAAAATTAATGCGACTAACATAAGCTTCATCCAATGCTTCATCTGACCTTTATAGATAATTAATATCAATGACAATACTGCGATGATGACAGCTGTGCTGATCCACCAATGCCATTCGCCTTCCGCATAACGTGATGAAATGATTAAGACTAAAACGGCTGGAATTGTTGCGGCAATTAAAGAAATGATAGACATTTCCGCTAAATATTGAATCATCAAAGCAACCAATATTGCGGCACTCATTGCCAGCATATAGACCCATCTGCGTTGCGGGATAGAAAAGCCGTTAAAGAAACTATCAAATGGGTTGGTAAATGAACCTAATAAGAAAATCCATGTCATAATCGCAAATAAACGATAGAAATAATGTTTGTATAGTTTAAATTGCAGTAGGGCAATCAAAACTAAAATCGACAATAAAATATGAAAACCTGATATAAATGTTTGTTTATCTGTGTTCAATAAATCTACAAAGAATGGATACTCTAATAATGGATTTTGTTTACGATCATTATGCAAGAATGAGCTGACACCTGTGTAAAATCCAAAACTAGCGACCATTAAACTTAATAGTATAGTTACCACTGTAATATAAATCTTCTGTATGCGGTTTAAGATATCCTCTTTATAAACTGCGACAGTTCTATAAATTAAATAAGCACCGATAATAATAGCTTCATAGTAACTGAAATAAAAGTTCGACATCAGCGTTAAGCCTAAACCGATAATCAATAAAGCGGCTTTACGTTCTCTAAATAACTTTTCTACACCTAATATTGTCAACGGTAAGTAAATCAATACATCACCATAAAATGACCAAGTGAAGTTGAAATACATCATGACATTAGAAGCGGTGTATAAAATTGTAGCGATCAGTGCGGTATAACGTTTTAATTTAAAATAGCGCATCATATAGTAAGCAGCAATAAATGTCAAAATGGCTTCTACAATCGCAAAGAATAATTGGTTTCCTGGCCAAAATTCAATACTGCTTGGATTCATATGTAAGAGATGTTCGCCTAACCACACAAATAAAAAGTTTAAGTAGGTAAGTGGAGAGGTTGAATAATAATAAGCTAAATCTGCGATATAATCTCCGCCTAAACCGAAAGAAATATCGTAGAAACTTGAAAAGTGTGTGACATGTTCATATAAGTATTTTTGAAATGGCATCATTTGTCTGAAACCATCGCCTGCACCACTGAATACAATTTGATGTTTCGTATAAGCGCGGATTGCAGGATAGAAAATAATCAGCATTATTAATGTGCCGATACCAGCAATTTTTAAAAAACGCACTAGGTTATGTTTTAGGGTGAATTTCATTTTTTGTCTCTCCTGAAATTAAAATGCATATGTAGAATTAGGTAATATACTACATATACCCTTTTTAATTTTAGCAGTAACGCGATTATAAAGGGAAATAAATCAACTAATATTAAAATTTTGTAAAGTATCATATTAACTTAATATGAATAATGTCTAACATATAGGGAATATAACTACCGGTAACAATTATATGGGAGTACTATCAATAACAAATCAATTTGGAGGTCTTAAACATATGGTTGAAGTAAGAAATGAATCAGGCATCACTCAAGTTGCGGAGAATGTGGACAGAGTTGCCGCATTAGAATTTTCATTCGTAGATGATTTATTAGCTTTAGATATTAAACCAGCTGCGATTGCTGATGATGGGAATAAAGAGAATTTATTTGAAGCAGTCAGAACACAGATTGGTGAATATGTTTCTTTAGGAGATAGAAACAATCCTGATTTAGATGCTTTAAGAGAAGCGGAACCACAATTAATTATTGCTGACGGTGAACGTCATCACAAAATCTATAGAGATTTAGAAAAAATTGCACCGACAATTTTACTTGAAAGCTTTGATGGCGATTATAAACAAAACTTAGAGTCATTCGAGTTAATCGGTAAAGCTGTATCAAAAGAACAAAAAGCGAAAACACGTGTCGCTGTGCATGAACAAAAGATCAAACAAATCGAAGAGGGTATTACTTTAGATAAAAGTTTAGGCACATTGGCTGCAGTAGTGACAGATAATCATATTGTAGGACATGATGCGAACAGTTATGTTGGTCAATTCTTAAAACGTCTTGGTTTCAAAATGGCAATCACTCAAGCAGATTCAAAAACGTATCCAGAATATAAAGA
This sequence comes from Staphylococcus sp. HMSC072B07, assembly GCF_001815505.1. Classification (NCBI taxonomy): domain Bacteria; kingdom Bacillati; phylum Bacillota; class Bacilli; order Caryophanales; family Staphylococcaceae; genus Staphylococcus; species Staphylococcus sp. HMSC072B07. Next base: position 23,040 of record NZ_KV820904.1, read on the forward strand.
TGGACCATATCTAAAATTAACGGATGAACAATTAAAAACATTAAATCCAGAACGTTTAATTTTAATGGTTGATGATGAAAATGCAGATGCATTAGAAGAATTACGTCAATCAGAAGTTTATAATTCAATCAATGCGAAGAAAAACGGACGTATTCATTTCGTAAACCGTGAATTATGGGCAAAATCACGTGGTTTAGTAGCGTCTGAACACATTGCAGAAGACTTAGCGAAATTCGAAGAATAAGTCTAAGTGAGATTAATACAAGTACCGAAAACATCTACCTTTTTCGGTACTTGTATTTTTTTATGATTTTATTGTAGTTTATGTAATGCATTGTATATTATGAGCGATTGTCGTTATTAATATTCATGTTTAAATTATTTAGTCGCTCAACTAAACTAGGATGACTTGATAAAATACTTCTACTTTTATAGTCAAATATGCCTAACTCAATAAATTTTTCGAATGCACTTTTTATATACTTAGTATTTACATACTCAGATGCATAAGTGTCACATTTTAATTCGCAATTTCTCTTGAACTTAAAGTTCAATGCTATAATGATAAAGTAAACCAGAATAAACAGAAAAACTACAATGAGTAACAAAATAATATTACTAGGCAGTTTGATTATAGGCATTAATAGAAAGAACACAAAAGGTGTTAAAGTGAAAGCACTTAATGAAACTAAATGCATTTTTAATGAGTCATTATCTTTTATATGACTATACTCATGTAAAAGAAAAAATCTGAGTTCATTTTCATTTAATTTTTGAATTAATGAGTCATCAATAATAATAACGGATTCCTTTTTTTTAACAGCGAATAGATTAGGTTTGAAGGGCATACTGACAGAATAAAAACTAATTTTTTTGTTTGTTAATTCAGGAACATACTCCGTTACAAACTTACTAGTAAGTCTCTTTTTGTTTACAAATATCAAATCGACAAGCGGTTTTAAAAATGCATAAAAAAAATAATCCAAAAGAAAAAGCAAACATATATTTTTTTAAATTGTAACTTAAAAAAGGAGTGCTTAAAACGTCGAATTTTAATAATACAGCTAGTATTAATAATAGCAATGAAATTATTCTCATATATATCAACTCCTTATCTAAATTGATCTTAATTGTAAAAAAAGGGCTTATATAGGTTTCAAATGCGCCTGCGAATATAATCAGTATAATTCCTAAAATAAACAATGATAGGTATTGATTATAATTATTTTTAATATCACCCCAATTTGATAAACCGATATAAGCTCTAATAAATAAACCGAGCATTTCTGGAGTAGCATGAATTAAAAAGCTAAGACCTCCATATTTAATCAAAATAGGTGAAAAACTATGTATTCTTTCGTATTTATCTCTTAATCAAAGTATTCAATAACTATTTGTTGTTTGAACATTTTTCACAGAAAACTTTTTGACTTTTCGCCCAGTTGCTAAGCATTGTATACCCTTTTAATTTGCTTTCGTTTATTTTTATAGTAATTACTTCATTTTTATTTATCTCTTTGTTACAGTTACTGCATCTTAATTTCTCAAGAAACATTAAATCTCCTCCTAATAATATAATATGAATAAGTAATAAGTAGTAAGGTGTCTTATACTTGCAGACTTGTCGATCGTTATAATGAAATAAGAAGGCAAGTGAAACTTATTAAGTTTCCATAATGGTATTACACTGATTGATATGATGATGAAAAGGTATATTACGTTAAACGGATTGTATAAATGATTATTAAAATATAAAGGTACATTGTTAAAGTATAAAATTATTACTTATTAGTCAAGTTATATTTGTATACAAATTTGTGGTTTTATTAAGGTTATGGTAGTAATTTGAATACTACCTTTTTCGGTGCTTGTATTTTTTTTATGCCGTATTATAAAGAAAATAGGGTATTAAACACTAATCAAGTTTAATTGAAATGACGGGAGTGGCGTATATGGAATACGAAGTAAAGCATTTAAATGAATTAAAGGTTATTGGTTATTTGAGTAAATATGCGACGATGCAAGACGCGCAACAAAATTTACCGAAAGCATGGCAAAAATTTCATGAATCAGGTGAAGAACAAACTTTATCTGAATTAAGCAACCACCAATTAGAAGGATACTTAGGAGTGATTGTACCTACAGAAGCAGGGATGAATTACTTAATTGCGGTAACTTCTGATAATCAATTTGGATCAGGCTTGCATCCTTATGCTCTACCTCAAGGCGATTATATGGTTGTAAATGCTAAAGGACCTGTACCAGAATCAATCCAGCAAGTATGTCAAAAAGTGTTTAACCCTGAGTTCTTAGCAAGCGAAGGTTATCACATGGCTGAAGGACCAGCTTTTGAATTCTATCCACATGGAGATGTGACTTCATCAGATTATGAAGCACAAGTGTATGTGCCGGTGGTAAAGAAAGAAGAATTAAACAACTAATATAAATTTAATTATTGATGTAAGAAACTCAAGCACTTAATCAGTTGTTTGGGTTTCTTTTTTCATTTTTTCAAGACTTCCAAAATATAGTATAATAGAGAGAATGTAAAATAGAGTAAAGCGATGAATGAAAGGTGATGAAACATGGTTATTCAATGGTATCCAGGGCATATGGCGAAAGCTAAACGTGAAGTGTCCGAACAGTTAAAGAAAGTGGATGTGGTCTTTGAATTAGTAGACGTACGTATCCCTTACAGTTCAAGAAACCCGATGATTGATGAAGTGATTCAAAATAAACCACGTGTGGTTATTTTAAATAAAAAAGATATGGCGAATTTAAATGAAACGGCCAAATGGGAAGACTATTTCAGAAGTAAAGGTTATTTCCCAGTATCAGTAGATGCGAAGCATGGTAAAGGCTTGAAATCAGTAGAACAAGCGGCTGTACAAGCGACAAAAGAAAAGTTCGAACGTGATAAAGCGAAAGGCTTAAAACCACGTGCAATTCGTGCCATGATTGTAGGTATTCCAAATGTAGGTAAATCTACGTTAATTAATAAACTTGCGAATAAAGCTATTGCGAAAACAGGTAATACACCAGGTGTAACGAAACAACAACAATGGATTAAAGTAGGTAAATCACTGCAATTATTAGATACACCAGGGATTTTATGGCCGAAATTTGAAGATCAAACAGTTGGTAAGAAATTAAGTTTAACAGGTGCGATTAAAGACAGTATCGTACACTTAGATGACGTTGCCATTTTTGGTTTAGAGTTCTATAAAGCACACGCGCTAGAAGCATTACAAAAACATTATAATATTGATTTAGATGCAGAAGCTGAAAATATTGAATGGTTTGATGCGATTGGACGTCGACGTGGTCTACTACAACGCGGCAATGAAGTGGATTATGAATCAGTCATTGAATTAATTATTAATGATATTAGAAATGCGAAACTTGGTACGCAAAGTTTTGATATTTATCAAGAGATGGCAGATGAAATTAAATAATGGGACAGTCAATCAAAGCAATTAAAGAAGCGTTAAAAGATGTAAAAACTTTAGCTGAACTGGAAACACTTGAATGGCATCAAGATGAAAGAAAAGGTGTACAACAAGCTTTATTAAGTCGTAAAAGACAATTAGAAAAGGAAGCGGCACTTGTTGAGCAGTACCAAGAGATGTCGTTATATGAAAATGATATTTTAGCGCATGACAATAAGGCGATTATTTGCGGTATAGATGAAGTCGGCAGAGGACCTTTAGCTGGTCCAGTAGTCGCATGTGCTGTGGTATTAAATGAAGGGCATGCATATTATGGTTTAAATGATTCAAAGAAAGTTTCGGCTGCTAAACGTGCCCAGCTGAAATCTGCGCTAGAAGCAGAAGCGACATATGCATACGGAATTGCGACTCCAGAAGAAATCGATGATTTAAATATTTATCAAGCAACGCAAGTGGCGATGATACGTGCGATTGAAGCTTTATCTATCAAACCGACGCATTTATTGATTGATGCGATGGAATTACCGTTAGATATTGAACAAACTTCTATCATTAAAGGTGACGCAAAAAGTGTGTCCATAGCAGCAGCCAGTATCATGGCAAAAGAATACCGTGATGCTTATATGCGCGAACTCGCAAAACAGTATCCGGGATATGATTTTGAACATAATGTTGGTTATGGCACAAAAGCACATTTAGCAGGAATTGATAAATTAGGTGTGATTCCAGAACATCGTAAATCATTTGAACCGATTAAATCTCTTACAACAAAATAGTTTTAAAAATAAGGTTGGTGCAAATTGTAATATTTGTTTCCAACCTTGTGTAATATTCAGATTAATTTGAAAAAAGCTAGAATAGTTGCAATATCACACTTCGCGAGGATTCGAGATAAAGTCTAAAAGTTAACAAAATTGACAAAAATAGCCGCTTTCAGTTTACAATAGCGCTTACATTTTCTATAATTAACAGTGTACTTAACCTAAGAAACAGGAGGATGGAGAATGAATATCCACGAGTATCAAGGAAAACAAATCTTTCGTTCAATGGGCGTTCCAGTTCCAGAAGGACGTGTAGCATTCACTGCTGAAGAAGCAGTAGACAAAGCTAAAGAATTAGACACTGATGTTTATGTTGTAAAAGCACAAATCCACGCTGGGGGTAGAGGTAAAGCTGGCGGTGTTAAAATCGCTAAGTCATTATCTGAAGTGGAAGCTTACGCTAATGAATTATTAGGTAAAACACTTGTAACTCACCAAACAGGTCCACAAGGTAAAGAAGTTAAACGTTTATACATTGAAGAGGGCTGCGATATTCAAAAAGAATATTATGTCGGATTCGTTATCGACCGTGCAACAGATCGTGTAACGTTAATGGCATCTGAAGAAGGCGGTACTGAAATTGAAGAAGTAGCGGCTAAAACGCCAGAAAAAATCTTCAAAGAAACAATCGATCCTGTTGTTGGTTTAGCACCATACCAAGCACGTCGTATTGCATTCAACATTAATATTCCAAAAGAATCAATCAATAAAGCGGCTAAATTCTTAATCGCTTTATACAATGTATTTATCGAAAAAGATGCATCAATCGTTGAAATCAACCCATTAGTTACAACTGGTGACGGTGATGTTTTAGCGTTAGATGCGAAAATCAACTTTGACGATAACGCATTATTCAGACACAAAGACATTTTAGAATTACGTGATTTAGAAGAAGAAGATCCAAAAGAAATCGAAGCTTCTAAATATGATTTATCATACATCGCTTTAGATGGCGACATCGGCTGCATGGTTAACGGTGCAGGTTTAGCGATGGCTACAATGGATACAATCAATCATTTTGGCGGAAATCCGGCTAACTTCTTAGACGTAGGCGGCGGCGCTACGAAAGAAAAAGTTACTGAAGCATTCAAAATCATCTTAGGTGATGATCATGTTAAAGGTATCTTTGTTAATATCTTCGGCGGAATCATGCGTTGTGATGTTATCGCAGAAGGTATCGTAGCAGCAGTTAAAGAAGTCGACTTAACATTACCTTTAGTAGTTCGTCTTGAAGGTACAAATGTTGAAATCGGTAAACAAATCTTAAAAGATTCAGGTTTAGCAATTGAGCCAGCAGCAACTATGGCTGAAGGCGCTCAAAAAATTGTCAAACTTGTCAAAGAAGTCTAAGGAAAGGATGAGACACTAAGATGAGCGTATATGTAGATAAGAACACAAAAGTAATTGTACAAGGTATCACTGGGTCTACAGCCCTTTTCCATACGAAACAAATGCTTGAATATGGTACTCAAATCGTTGCTGGGGTAACTCCTGGTAAAGGTGGTCAAGTTGTTGAAGGTGTACCAGTATTCAACACTGTAGAAGAAGCGAAAAAAGAAACAGGTGCAAACGTATCAATTATTTACGTACCAGCACCATTCGCAGCTGACGCAATTTTAGAATGTGCTGACGCTGAATTAGATTTAGCAATCTGTATTACAGAACACATTCCTGTATTAGATATGGTTAAAGTTAAACGTTATTTAGAAGATAAACACACTCGTTTAATCGGACCAAACTGCCCAGGTGTTATTTCACCAGATGATTGTAAAATCGGTATTATGCCTGGCTACATCCACAAAAAAGGCCACGTAGGTGTTGTATCTCGTTCAGGTACATTAACTTACGAAGCAGTGCATCAATTAACTGAAGAAGGCATTGGCCAAACTACAGCAGTAGGTATCGGTGGCGACCCAGTCAACGGTACAAACTTTATCGATGTATTAGATGCATTCAATAAAGACGAAGACACTAAAGCTGTCGTAATGATCGGTGAAATCGGCGGTACTGCTGAGGAAGAAGCGGCTGAATGGATTAGTAAAAATATGACAAAACCAGTTGTAGGATTCATTGGTGGTCAAACAGCACCTCCAGGAAAACGTATGGGTCACGCTGGTGCGATTATTTCTGGCGGTAAAGGTACTGCTAAAGAAAAAATCAAAACATTGAATGACAATGGTGTTAAAACTGCAGATACACCTTCTGAAATTGGTTCAACATTAATTGAAGCAGCTAAAGAAGCAGGTATCTATGAAGAGTTATTAACAGTTAAAAAAGACGCGTAATTCACTGCGTTTTATAAATCAGGCGTGGATTTGTACTTAGGTACAAGTCTGTGCCTTTTTTCATGTTAAAGTTGAGTATTCACATAGTCATTGAACATAACTTGATTTTTCATATATAATAGTAGAAACTCTGAATAAGCTTTTGTATAGAAAAGTATTGTTTCCATTATATAAAAGGTCGTATAATAACGAAAAAACCACAAGAAAGCAGGTAAACGATTGAACCTCAAAGAATTAGATTTAGAACTCCTCAGATTACGCTACGCAGGTTACTCCACAAAGCAAATATATGCACTTTTATTCAGGTATCCAGACTATTTTGAACTAAATTTACCAGAAAGAATGACAAAACTTCGACAATTTTCACAAAATACTGCCTCTAAAACTATGCTTCTGCATTATCAAACATATTGTCAGATAGAGCCTAATGATATTTATCAATCGTTAGTTGCTCAAAACATCCACTTAATTTCCATTTTTCATCCTGATTATCCTCACTTGCTTAAACACATTTATGCACCTCCATTATTATTATTTTGTAAAGGCAATAGAACTTGCTTAAAAGCACCTCACTATTTAAGTGTCGTCGGTTCTAGAGAAGCGACAAAGTATACACAAAATGCATTAGAATACCTCTTTAAGAATGAAGCATTACATGAGCTCGTTATCGTTTCAGGTTTAGCTAAAGGCGGAGATGCATTTGCACATGAAGCGGCTTTACACTATAATATGGCAACGATTGGCGTTTTAGCATTTGGTCATTATCATCATTATCCTAAAGAAACGCGTGCATTACGAAAACGAATAGAACAAACAGGTTTAACCCTCTCAGAATATATCCCCACAGATAGACCTGCCAGATATAAATTTCCGGAACGTAATCGTATCATTAGCGGCTTATCGCAAGGTGTACTGATTACTGAGTCTAGAGAAAGAAGCGGCGCACAAATCACAGTAGATTTAGCTTTAGAACAAGACAGAAATGTTTATGTGTTGCCAGGCAGCTTATTTCAAAAATTGACCATTGGAAATTTAAAACGCGCACAAGAAGGTGCGAAAATCGTTTTGAGTGCGCAAGATATTATGGAAGATTATGAAACATTAAATTGATTGAAAAAATGAAATAAAGACTTAAATGAAATGATGTCTGTTCATTTTCAGGTGAATTAAAATATTGACAAATGTAAAATAAACCGTTTATCATTTATCTTTGTAACAAGGAACATTTTATTTAAGCAGAGGGGGATCTACTTTGGCAGATAATTTAGTCATAGTTGAGTCGCCTGCAAAAGCTAAAACAATTGAAAAATATTTAGGGAAACGATATAAAGTTATCGCTTCAATGGGGCATGTCAGAGATTTGCCAAGAAGCCAAATGGGCGTTGATGTTGAAGATGATTTTGAACCCAAATATATTACGATTCGTGGTAAGGGACCAGTCGTTCAAGAGTTGAAGAGACATGCTAAAAAAGCAAAGAAAATCTTCCTAGCAAGTGACCCGGACCGTGAAGGTGAAGCAATTGCATGGCACTTAGCAAACATTTTGAAATTAGATGAACATGCGAAAAACCGAGTAGTATTTAACGAAATAACAAAAGATGCAGTTAAAGAAAGTTTTAAAACGCCGAGAAGTATTGAAATTAATTTAGTGGATGCACAACAAGCACGTCGTATTGTAGACAGATTAGTAGGTTATAACATTTCTCCGGTATTATGGAAAAAAGTTAAAAAAGGACTTTCAGCAGGACGTGTTCAATCTGTCGCATTACGTTTAGTCATTGATCGTGAAAATGAAATCCGTAACTTCAAACCAGAAGAATACTGGAAAATAGAAGGGAAATTCCGTTATAAAAAATCTACGTTTACAGCGAAATTCCTTCATTATAAAAACAAACCGTATAAACTACAAAAAAATGAAGACGTTAAATTCATTACAGACCAATTAAATGGTAATGAGTTTGAAGTGACTAAAGTCACACGTAAAGAGAAGAAACGTAATCCAGCAAATCCATTTACAACGTCTACTTTACAACAAGAAGCTTCAAGAAAATTAGGCTTCAAAACAAGAAAGACTATGATGGTTGCACAACAACTTTATGAAGGTATTGACCTTAAACGTCAAGGTACAGTTGGTTTGATTACGTATATGCGTACTGACTCTACACGTATTTCTGCAGATGCGAAAGCAGAAACAAAAGATTTTATCACTGAAAAGTACGGTAAAGAATATGTATCTCATCGTAAACAAACAGGTAAGCAAGGGGATCAAGATGCACACGAAGCTATTCGTCCTACAAAGACTCTGCGTACACCTGACGAAATGAAATCATTCTTAACAAAAGACCAACACCGTTTATATAAATTGATTTGGGAACGTTTTGTCGCAAGTCAAATGGCACCTGCTGTAATTGACACAGTTGCGATGGATGTTGAACAAGGTGATATTAAGTTCCGTGCGAATGGTCAAGCTATCAAATTCAAAGGATTCATGACATTATACGTTGAATCTAAAGATGAAGAAGAAGAACAAAACAAACGCTTGCCGATTATTGATGAAGGTGAAACTGTAATCGCAACAGATATCGAACCTTCTCAACACTTCACACAACCACCTCCAAGATATACGGAGGCGCGTTTAGTTAAAACGTTAGAAGAATTGAAAATCGGTAGACCATCTACGTATGCGCCGACAATTGATACGATTCAAAAACGTAATTATGTGAAGTTAGAAAGTAAACGTTTCGTACCTACTGAATTAGGTGAAATTGTTTATGAGCAAGTTAAAGAATACTTCCCAGAAATCATCGATGTTGAATTTACAGTAAACATGGAAACATTGCTGGATAAAATCGCTGAAGGCGATGAAAACTGGCGTAATGTTGTCGGCAACTTCTACAATGGCTTCAAAGACGATGTAGAACGTGCTGAAAAAGAAATGGAAAAAATTGAAATTAAAGATGAGCCTGCTGGTGAAGATTGCGAAAAATGCGGTTCACCAATGGTGATTAAAATGGGACGTTACGGCAAGTTTATGGCTTGTTCAAACTTCCCAGATTGCAGAAACACGAAAGCCATCGTTAAAGAAATCGGCGTGAAATGTCCGAAATGTAAGGATGGCGAAGTGGTAGAACGTAAATCGAAGAAAGGCAGAATCTTCTACGGCTGTTCAAACTATCCAGAATGTGACTTTATCTCATGGGATAAACCAGTCGGCAGAGATTGTCCGAAATGTGATCATCATTTAGTTGTTCGTAAAAAAGGACGTTCTAGTCAAGTCGTATGTTCGAACTGTGATTATAAAGAAGAAGTACAAAAGTAAAGTAAGAGCTGAGAGGTTGGACACAAAAAGCACAACGCTGCTTGCGTCTCGCCTCTTTTCATCTGAATGAGGAGGATTTATTTATGACAGAGACAGTTAACGTGGTCGGTGCAGGTTTAGCTGGTTCAGAAGCTGCATATCAGCTTGCGCAACGAGGCATCAAAGTTAATTTAATTGAAATGCGTCCAGTAAAACAAACACCAGCCCACCATACAGATAAATTCGCGGAATTAGTTTGTTCGAACTCATTACGCGGCAACTCACTGACAAATGCGGTAGGTGTGTTAAAAGAAGAAATGCGTCGCTTAGATTCATTGATTATTAGAGCGGCTGATAATGCACGTGTGCCAGCTGGCGGTGCGTTAGCAGTAGATAGACATGACTTTGCAGGTTATATTACTGATACTTTGAAATCCCATCCGAATATTACAGTTATCAATGAAGAAATTGAGAAAATCCCTGAAGGTTATACAATTATTGCGACAGGTCCATTAACGACAGAAGGGCTTGCGAAAGAAATTGTGGATATTACAGGTGAAGATCAACTTTACTTCTATGATGCGGCAGCACCGATTATCGAAAAAGATACGATTGATATGGATAAAGTCTACCTGAAGTCACGTTATGATAAAGGTGAAGCGGCTTACTTAAACTGTCCGATGACAGAAGAAGAATTCGACCGTTTTTATGATGCGGTGTTGGAAGCGGAAGTTGCGCCGGTAAATGAATTTGAAAAAGAAAAATATTTCGAAGGCTGTATGCCATTTGAAGTAATGGCTGAGCGCGGACGTAAAACATTACTATTTGGGCCAATGAAACCTGTAGGATTAGAAGACCCTAAAACAGGTAAGCGTCCATTTGCGGTGGTTCAATTACGTCAAGATGACGCAGCAGGTACACTTTATAATATTGTTGGATTCCAGACACATTTAAAATGGGGTGCACAAAAAGAAGTTATCCGTTTAATCCCTGGTTTGGAAAATGTTGATATTGTACGTTATGGCGTTATGCACCGTAATACATTTATCAACTCACCGGATGTCTTAAGTGAAACATATCAACTTAAAGGACATGATCAAGTTTACTTTGCAGGTCAAATGACTGGAGTAGAAGGTTATGTGGAAAGTGCTGCCAGCGGTTTAGTGGCTGGTATCAATGTGGCGCATAAACTACAAGGCAAAGCAGAAGTGATTTTCCCGCGTGAAACAATGATCGGCAGTATGGCATATTATATTTCACATGCGAAGAACAATAAGAACTTCCAACCGATGAATGCAAACTTCGGTTTAGTGCCTTCACTTGAGAAAAGAATTAAAGATAAAAAGGAACGTTATGAGCAACAAGCGAACCGTGCTTTAACGTACTTAGAAAACTTTAAGCAAACATTGTGATAAATTATGAATATTTTGATAAAATAGATTTGTGTTTAGAAAACGTTTGCGGTTTCGAGACTTAAATCACTGCAGCTCCCTCTGTCTATATGCTACAATGCAAATGATGGAGGGGTTTTTATTGAATAAAATCCAAGATTCTTTTTTATACATGTTAAAGGTAGAACGCTTTTTTTCTAAACATACTTTGAAATCATATCACGACGATTTGATGCAGTTTAATTCTTTTTTAGAACAGGAGCATTTACAATTAAAATCTTTTGAATATAAGGATGCAAGAAATTATTTATCTTATTTATATTCAAAAGGCTTGAAAAGAACAACAGTTTCTCGTAAAATTTCAACGTTACGGTCTTTTTATGAATACTGGATGACGCAAGATGACACAGTAGTAAATCCTTTTGTTCAACTTGTGCATCCAAAGAAAGAGCAATATTTGCCTCATTTTTTCTATGAAGAAGAAATGAGTGCGTTATTTGAAACAGTTGAAGAAGATGAACATAAAGGCATGCGTGATCGTGTCATTTTAGAATTATTATATGGTACGGGCATTCGTGTTTCAGAATTAGTGAACATTAAGTTAGAGGATTTAGATTTAAATTCACCAGGTGTGAAAGTGCTTGGGAAAGGTAATAAAGAACGCTTTATTCCTTTTGGAAATATGTGCAGAGAGAGTATTGAACGTTATCTTTCAGAATTTCCTCCGCTCAAAAAAGCGTCTCATGATTATTTGCTTGTAAATATGAATGGGCGACCGATTACTGAACGGGGCGTTCGTTATGTGTTGAATGATATTGTGAAACGCACATCGGGGGTGACGGATATCCACCCGCATAAATTGAGACATACCTTTGCGACACATATGTTGAATGAAGGTGCGGATTTAAGAACAGTGCAATCTTTGCTTGGTCATGTCAATCTTTCAACAACAGGGCGATATACGCATGTTTCCAACCAACAATTGCGCAAAGTCTATTTAAATGCACATCCTCGAGCTAAAAAGGAGAAATAGGAATGAATAATTCAATTCATGCGACAACAATCTTTGCGGTCAGACAAAATGGTCATGCTGCAATGGCAGGCGACGGTCAAGTGACATTAGGACAACAAGTCATCATGAAACAAACAGCAAGAAAAGTTCGTAGACTGTATGATGGCAAAGTCTTAGCTGGCTTCGCTGGTAGTGTGGCAGATGCCTTTACACTTTTCGAAAAATTCGAAACTAAGTTGCAAGAATTCAGCGGTAATTTAGAACGTGCTGCAGTTGAACTTGCACAAGAGTGGAGAGGCGATAAACGGCTGAGACAACTTGAAGCAATGCTAATTGTAATGGACAAAAACGCAATATTAGTCGTCAGCGGTACAGGTGAAGTAATCGCACCTGATGATGATTTAATTGCGATCGGTTCAGGCGGCAATTATGCTTTAAGTGCTGGACGTGCTTTAAAACGTCATACAGACATGTCAGCAAAAGACATGGCTTATGCAAGTTTGAAAGTCGCTTCAGAAATTTGTGTTTTCACAAATGACAACATTATTGTCGAAGAATTATAAGTACAACGAAATTTAAGACAACATTATTTTTCCAAAACATTGGAAGAGGTAAATTATATATTGGAGGTTGATCAACGAATGGATGCTAGCGCAATCAAACTTACCCCAAGAGACATTGTATCTCGTTTGAATGAATACATTGTCGGTCAAGATGACGCTAAGAAGAAAGTAGCCATTGCTTTGAGAAACAGATATCGCCGAAGTCAGTTGGACGAAGAATTAAAACAAGAAATCGTTCCGAAAAACATTTTGATGATTGGTCCAACTGGTGTGGGTAAAACTGAAATCGCAAGAAGAATGGCCAAAATCGTCGGCGCACCATTTATTAAAGTTGAAGCAACTAAGTTCACAGAGGTAGGCTATGTTGGACGTGATGTTGAAAGCATGGTACGTGACTTGGTTGATGTTGCTGTCAGACTTGTTAAAGAAGCTAGAAAAGAACAAGTTAAAGACGAAGCGATTAAAAAAGCGAATGAAAAATTGGTTAAATTGCTCGTACCGAGTATGAAGAAAAAAGCGAACCAAAATGCAGGTAATCCTTTTGAATCATTATTCGGCGGAATGATGCCGAACTTTGGCAACCAAGATGATGAAGATGAAGAACCGCCAACAGAAGACGTTAAAACAAAACGTTCTGAAATTCGCCGTCAATTATTAAATGGTGAATTAGAAGAAGAAAAAGTTCGTATCAAAGTTGAACAAGACCCAGGTGCAATGGGAATGTTAGGTACAAACCAAAACCAACAAGTTCAAGACATGATGAATCAATTGATGCCTAAGAAAAAAGTGGAGCGTGAAGTTCCAGTGAAAACTGCACGTAAAATTCTAGCTGATGATTATGCAGATGAATTAATCGATCATGAAACAGCAAACCAAGAAGCGCTAGAATTAGCAGAACAAATGGGCATTATCTTTATCGATGAAATTGATAAAGTAGCCAGCAATAATCATGCAGGCGGCCAAGACGTATCAAGACAAGGTGTACAACGTGACATCTTACCGATTGTCGAAGGCAGTGTCGTTCAAACGAAATATGGTAGTGTCAACACTGAACACATGCTCTTTATCGGAGCAGGTGCTTTCCATGTGTCAAAACCAAGTGATTTGATTCCTGAATTACAAGGACGTTTCCCAATTCGTGTTGAACTTGAAAGTTTATCAGTTGAAGATTTCGTGAATATTCTTAAAGAACCAAAACTTTCACTGATTAAACAATACGAAGCATTATTACAAACAGAAGAAGTAACGGTTAACTTCACAGACGAAGCGATTACGCGCTTAGCTGAAATTGCTTTCCAAGTTAACCAAGACACTGATAATATCGGTGCACGTCGACTTCATACGATTTTAGAAAAAATGCTGGAGGATCTTTCATACGAAGCACCTGGAATGCCGAATGCGGTGGTAGAGATAACAGCACAATATGTTGATGATAAATTGAAATCTATTTCTACAAACAAAGATTTAAGTGCATTTATCTTATAAACTTATAATTACAAATACAAAAGGAGAAGAAAAATGAGTTTACTTTCAAAAACAAGAGAATTGAATACACTGTTGCAAAAACATAAAGGAATTGCTGTAGATTTTAAAGACGTAGCGCGTAAAATTAGTGAGGTAACTGTAACTAATGTATTTATCGTTTCACGCAGAGGTAAAATCCTAGGAGCAAGCTTGAATGAATTGTTGAAAAACAGTCGAATCAATCAAATGTTGGAAGACCGCCATATTCCAAGTGAATATACTGAAAAATTAATGGACGTTAAACAAACAGAATCAAACATTGATATCGATGATGATTTATCTGTATTCCCTCCAGAAAACAGAGATGCGTTCATTGATAGTAAAACAACAATCTTCCCAGTATTAGGTGGTGGAGAACGTTTAGGTACTTTAGTACTTGGCCGTGTATCTGATGAGTTTAATGAAAACGACTTAGTACTAGGTGAATATGCAGCAACAGTATTAGGTATGGAAATCTTACGTGAAAAACACAGTGAAGTAGAACAAGAAGCACGTGATAAAGCAGCAATCAACATGGCGATCAATTCTTTATCATACTCAGAAAGAGAAGCAATCGAGCATATCTTTGAAGAATTAGGCGGTAAAGAAGGATTATTAATCGCATCTAAAGTTGCTGACCGTGTCGGCATCACGCGTTCAGTTATCGTAAATGCATTACGTAAACTTGAAAGTGCTGGTGTTATCGAGTCACGTTCACTTGGTATGAAAGGTACTTTCATCAAAGTTAAAAAAGAACAATTCTTAGACGAATTAGAAAAAACAAAATAAGACGATAGAACGCTGACAACTTAAATTTTAAATATTGCTTTATTGACGGCAGTATGTTATATTTAATGACGGCTATAAAGCCGATAACACACATAAAGAGCTGAAATGTAATTGGTGCGATGTTATTGCGTCGTTATTACATGAGCTATTTATGGAGGAAAATAACCAAATTGGAGGATTTTAATCATGGCAGTAATTTCAATGAAACAATTGCTAGAAGCAGGTGTTCACTTCGGTCACCAAACACGCCGTTGGAACCCAAAAATGAAAAAATACATTTTCACTGAAAGAAATGGTATCTATATCATCGACTTACAAAAAACAGTGAAAAAAGTTGACGAAGCTTACAACTTCCTTAAACAAGTATCAGAAGATGGCGGTAAAGTCTTATTCGTAGGTACTAAAAAACAAGCTCAAGAATCAATCAAAAATGAAGCTGAGCGCGCTGGTCAATTCTACGTTAACCAAAGATGGTTAGGCGGAATCTTGACTAACTACAAAACAATCTCTAAACGAGTAAAACGTATTTCTGAAATTGAAAAAATGGAAGAAGACGGCTTATTCGAAGTATTACCTAAAAAAGAAGTAGTTGAAATCAAAAAAGAATACGACCGTTTAATCAAATTCTTAGGTGGTATTCGTGATATGAAATCAATGCCTCAAGCATTATTCGTAGTTGACCCTCGTAAAGAGCGCAACGCGATTGCTGAAGCACGTAAATTACACATCCCAATCGTAGGTATCGTTGATACTAACTGCGATCCAGATGAAATTGATTACGTAATTCCAGCAAACGATGATGCTATCCGTGCCGTTAAATTATTAACAGGCAAAATGGCTGATGCGATCTTAGAAGGACAACAAGGTGTTTCTAATGAAGAAGTAGCTGCTGAGCAAAACATCGACTTAAAAGAAGAAGATAAAGGCGAAGCAAAAGAAACTGAAGAAACTTCTGTTGAATCAAACTAAGAATAATTCAAAATGGGTGATAAGATATTGAGGCTTATCACCTTTTTTTAAAAATAATATGAATAAAAAGTAAAGCTTTTATTGAGTATGCGATGCATACTTGATAAGCGTATAAAAAATAAAGAATAATCAGAGTTTACGCGTTTAACGCGAGACAAATAGAGTTATAATTAGAGAGAGAACTGATATACTATATTTGACTGATTATATTATGTTATATAAATGGAGGAAAATTGAATGGCACAAATTACAGCTAAATTAGTTAAAGAATTGCGCGAAAGAACTGGCGCAGGTATGATGGATTGTAAAAAAGCATTAGTAGAAACTGATGGCGATATCGAAAAAGCAATCGACTACCTACGTGAAAAAGGTATTGCGAAAGCTGCTAAAAAAGCAGATCGTATTGCTGCTGAAGGTATGACTTATGTTGGAGTTAACGGTAACGATGCTGTAATCGTTGAAATCAACTCTGAAACTGACTTCGTAGCACGTAACGAAGGCTTCCAAGAGCTAGTTAAAGAAATCGCTAACCAAATTCTTGAAACTAAACCAGAATCAGTTGACGCATTGTTAGAAACTAAATTATCAACAGGTGACACTGTTAGCGAACGTATCAACAAAGCAATCTCAACAATCGGTGAAAAATTAAGCTTACGTCGTTTCGCAGTTAGAACTAAAGGTGACAACGATGCATTCGGTGCATACGAACATATGGGCGGCCGTATCAGTGTATTAACAGTAGTTGAAGGTACAACTGACGAAGAAGCTGCTAAAGATGTTGCAATGCATATTGCTGCTATCAATCCTAAATATGTTTCTTCTGACCAAGTAAGCCAAGAAGAACTTGCACACGAAAAAGAAGTATTAAAACAACAAGCATTAAATGAAGGTAAACCAGAAAAAATCGTTGAAAAAATGGTTGAAGGCCGTTTACGCAAATATTTACAAGAAATTTGCGCAGTTGACCAAGACTTCGTTAAAAACCCTGATGTTACTGTTGAAGAATTCCTTAAATCAAAAGGCGGTAAATTAACTGACTTTGTACGCTATGAAGTAGGCGAAGGATTAGAAAAACGTGACGAAAACTTTGCTGACGAAGTTAAAGGACAAATGAAATAATAATCTATTAAAATGTTGAACAAGAAAGAAGACACCCTTGTATATCTATATAAATGCACACATTTGTATCGGACGTACCTCAATGTGTCTTCTTTACTTGTATCACATACATATTTTTACTATAGAGAGGATAAGAAAATGGCTGAAACTTCTAAATACAATCGCGTTGTCTTGAAATTGAGCGGAGAAGCACTAGCAGGAGAAAAAGGATTCGGAATTAATCCAATCATTATTAAAAGTGTTGCAAAACAAATTGCAGAAGTCGTAGAATTGGACTGTGAAATCGCAGTTATCGTTGGAGGCGGCAACATCTGGAGAGGTAAAACTGGCAGTGATTTAGGTATGGATCGCGGGACAGCTGACTACATGGGTATGTTAGCAACAGTTATGAATGCATTAGCACTCCAAGACAGTTTAGAACAACTTGACTGTGATACACGTGTTTTAACATCAATCGAAATGAAACAGGTCGCTGAACCTTATATTAGACGTCGTGCAATCAGACACCTAGAGAAAAAACGTGTTGTAATTTTTGCTGCGGGTATTGGCAACCCTTACTTCTCAACAGATACAACAGCTGCATTACGCGCAGCTGAAGTAGAAGCTGATGTAATTTTAATGGGTAAAAATAATGTTGACGGTGTTTACTCAGCTGATCCAAAAGTTGATAAAGACGCAGTTAAATATGAGCATTTGACATACATTCAAATGTTACAAGAGGGTCTTCAAGTCATGGACTCAACTGCCGCTTCATTCTGTATGGACAACAACATTCCGTTGAATGTGTTCTCTATTTCAGAAGAGGGTAATATTAAGCGTGCGGTATTAGGCGAAGAAATCGGAACAACTATAACTAAATAATTTTATAAATTTGAGGTGTAAGAAAGATGAGTGACATTTTAAGCGAAACGAAATTAAGAATGAAAAAATCTATCGAGAGTTTATCACGCGAATTTGCGACAGTTAACGCAGGTCGTGCAAACTCTAACTTATTAGCTAGTGTAAATGTTGATTACTATGGTGCACCAACACCTGTACAACAATTAGCAAGCATCAACGTACCTGAACCACGTTTATTAGTAGTATCACCTTACGACAAATCATCAATCTCTGAAATTGAGCGTGCAATCAACGCAGCAAACTTAGGTGTTAACCCTACAAGTGATGGTGAAGTGATTCGTATTACAGTACCTGCTTTAACTGAAGAACGTCGTAAAGAATTAGTAAAAGACGTTAAGAAAATGGCTGAAAATGCGAAAGTATCTGTACGTAATATTCGTCGTGACAGCAATGATGAATTGAAAAAAGACGAAAAAAATGGGGATATCTCAGAAGATGAATTACGTTCAGCAACAGAACAAGTTCAAAAAATCACTGATGATTCTATTAAAGAAATTGAAAAAGTATTAGATGAAAAAGAAAAAGACATTATGGCTGTCTAATCATCTAAACAGATTTAAGCAAGACAGTGTTTAAATCACTTATTAAAACTGTACCAACTCAGACTTTGGTACAGTTTTTTAATTGTTCTATTCATTGCGTTTAACGAGTGTGATAAAATGATAGATAATTGCATGAATAATCTATTATAATGTAACAGAGATAGATTGAGCTCGGAGGATAGACCATGTTTAAAAAGCTAAGAAATAAGAATCGTTCTGAAACTGAAACGAACCATTCAGAATTAGATTTACATAACATACCCGAACATATAGCGATTATCATGGATGGTAATGGCCGTTGGGCGAAGAAACGTAAAATGCCAAGAATCAAAGGGCATTATGAGGGAATGCAAACCATTAAGAAAATCACAAGAGCAGCAAATGATATTGGTGTAAAGTATTTAACGCTCTACGCCTTTTCAACTGAAAATTGGTCCCGTCCTGAACAAGAGGTAAATTATATTATGAATTTACCAGTGAATTTCCTTAAGACTTTTTTACCTGAATTAATTGAAAAAGATGTCAAAGTTGAAACTATCGGATTTACAGATGATCTGCCGGCATCAACGTTAAAAGCAATTAATCACGCGAAAGAAAAGACAGCACATAATCAAGGACTTAAATTGATTTTTGCGATTAATTACGGTGGAAGAGCAGAAATCGTAGACAGTGTTCGTCGAATGTTTGATGATATGCAGAAACAAGGATATAATAGCGAGGATATCACTGAAAGTATGATGAATCAGTATTTAATGACAAGTCAGTATCCTGATCCTGAATTATTGATTCGCACATCTGGGGAACAACGTATCAGCAATTTCTTAATATGGCAGATTTCATATAGTGAATTTATATTTGACCAGAAATTGTGGCCTGATTTTGATGAACAAGAATTGTATGATTGTATTAAGATATATCAAAAAAGACAACGTCGCTTCGGCGGGCTATTATAATTTAAGGTAGGAATTTAATATGAGAGTAAGAACGGTCACGGCTATTATTGCCTTAATCATCTTTTTACCGATATTAATTATCGGTGGTCAAGTACTGATGTACTTTTCATTTTTACTAGCGTTTATCGCTTTAAAAGAATTACTAAATATGAATAAAATCCGTTTTATTTCTATACCAGGGATTATCAGTGCACTTGGGCTCGTCATTATTATGTTGCCGCAAGATTTAGGTTCATTAGTCCCTGCTATACAGTTGAAGGGACTTGTAATCATGAGTTTCGTGGTACTAAGTTATACGGTTATGTCTAAAAACCGCTTCAGCTTCATCGACGCAGCCTTTTGCTTAATGTCTGTTGCATATGTCGGCATCGGCTTCATGTACTTATATGAAACACGTGAAGCAGGTCTTGCCTTCATTTTATATGCTTTCTTAGTCGTATGGACAACAGATACAGGGGCTTACTTATTTGGACGCAGTATCGGTAAACATAAATTATGGCCGGTTATCAGTCCAAATAAAACGATTGAAGGTTTTATCGGCGGCGTGCTATGCAGCTTGTTGGTACCGATCATTATGCAGATGTTTATTGAATTCCCAGTCAACATTTTCGTTATGATGGTTGTAACGGTTGTATTAAGTATGTTCGGACAACTTGGCGACTTAGTTGAATCAGGATTCAAACGTCACTTTGGTGTGAAAGACTCAGGTAAAATATTACCAGGACATGGTGGTATTCTCGATCGCTTCGACAGCTTTATGTTCGTATTACCGCTATTAAATATTTTACTTTTACAAAACTAAAAACGTGAGGCATGCGGTTATGCAAACAAAGAAACAGCGTTTGCTTAAGGCATGCCTCATTTTTGTAACATCGTATATTTGTTGTATGTTCGCATGATTTTCATTAAAATGATTTTATAAAATGTTACCGTCACATGTATCTTGTTTAAGCAAGTTTTACATATTTGATGGACCAATTAATTAAATAGGAGTGGCCCAATTTTGCTAATAACTATACTATCTTTTATTATCGTATTCGGCGTATTAGTCTTCGTGCATGAGTTCGGTCACATGTTCTTCGCGAAGCGTGCAGGGATTATGTGTCCTGAATTTGCGATAGGCATGGGACCGAAAATATTCAGTTTCAGAAAGAATGAAACGTTATATACTATCCGTTTATTACCCGTCGGCGGTTATGTCCGTATGGCAGGGGACGGTTTAGAAGAACCGCCTGTAGAACCAGGTATGTCAGTTAAGATTAAATTAAATGATCAAGATGAAATTACGCATATCTTGTTAGATGATCAACATAAATTCCAACAAGCAGAAGTCATTGAAGTGAAGAAAATTGACTTCAAAGATGAAATGTATTTAGAAGGTATTACCTCTTATGATGACGAACGCCATCGTTTTTATATTGCGAAAGAAGCATATTTTGTAGAAAATGGTTCGTTAATCCAAATTGCACCGCGTAATCGTCAATTGGTACACAAAACACCATGGCAAAAATTCTTAACATTGTTTGCAGGACCATTATTCAACTTCTTGCTTGCGATTGTGATTTTTATCGGATTAGCGTATTACCAAGGCACACCGAATAATGTGGTGAAACAAGTCGCGGATAATACACCAGCACAAGAAATCGGTTTGAAGCCTGGTGATAAAATTGAACAAATCGGTGATAAAAAAATTGAGAACTTTAAAGATATCACAAAAGCTTTAGAAGATAATAAAGGTCAAAAAGTTTCAATTCAATATGAGCGTGACGGTCACCAAAAATCAGCTGAATTCAAACCTAAAAAAGTCGTTGAGAAGTTAACCAAACTGACATCTCAAACAC
The DNA here is from genome assembly GCF_001815505.1 of Staphylococcus sp. HMSC072B07. NCBI lineage: Bacteria > Bacillati > Bacillota > Bacilli > Caryophanales > Staphylococcaceae > Staphylococcus > Staphylococcus sp. HMSC072B07. Next base: position 44,475 of record NZ_KV820904.1, read on the forward strand.
GCTATATCTTAGGTTTCCAACCTGATAAAGACCATAGCTCTCTGATTGCGCCGCTTACAACAGGTGTAGAGCAATTCTTCAAAGCAGGAACGATTATTTTCACAGCAATTGTGTCTATGATAGGGAGTATCTTTACAGGTGGATTTTCATTCGACATGTTGAATGGACCTGTCGGTATTTACCATAATGTTGATACTGTGGTGAAAACTGGTATCATTAACTTGATAGCATGGACAGCTATGTTAAGTGTGAACTTAGGTTTAATGAACCTATTACCAATTCCAGCATTAGACGGCGGAAGAATTCTGTTCGTTATTTATGAAGCGATTTTCAGAAAGCCCGTCAACAAAAAAGCGGAAGCCTACATTATTGGTGCAGGTGCTATATTTGTAGTAATTATTATGATATTAGTGACATGGAATGACATACAACGTTATTTCTTATAGGAAATGGAGGAGCTCAGTTTTATGAGACAGTCAAAAGTATTTATACCAACGTTAAGAGAGGTGCCAGCGGAAGCTGAAGCCTTAAGTCATCGATTACTGTTAAAAGCAGGATTGATTAAACAAAGTACAAGTGGAATTTATAGTTATTTACCGCTTGCGACACGTGTATTAAATAATATTACATCAATTATCAGAGAAGAAATGGAGAAAATTGATGCGGTAGAAATCTTAATGCCGGCATTACAACCTTCAGAATTATGGGAAGAATCAGGACGTTGGGAAGCTTATGGCAGTGAATTGATGCGTCTGACTGATCGTAATGGTCGTCAATTCGCGTTAGGACCAACACATGAAGAAGTCGTCACATCATTAGTACGTGATGAATTGAAATCTTATAAGCAATTACCTTTAACACTATTCCAAATTCAATCTAAATTCAGAGATGAAAAGCGTCCACGTTTCGGTTTATTACGCGGTCGTGAATTCATTATGAAAGATGCGTATTCATTCCATGCGGATGAAGCGTCATTAGATGAGACATACAATGATATGTATGATGCATATGGCCGTATCTTTAAGCGTGCGGGTATTAACGCACGTCCAGTGGTCGCAGATTCAGGTGCAATCGGCGGCAGCCATACTCATGAATTTATGGCGTTAAGTGAAATCGGTGAAGATACAATTGTTTACAGTGAAAACAGCGACTACGCTGCTAATATTGAAAAAGCAGAAGTTGTGTATGAGCCAAAAGCACACGATGAAGCTTTACTGGAATTAGAAAAGGTTGAAACACCAAATGCCCATACAGCACAAGAAGTGGCAGATTTCTTAAATCGCCCACTAGATCAAATTACGAAATCAATGGTATTCAAAGTAGATGGCGAATTTGTGATTGTCTTAGTGCGTGGCCATCATGAAGTGAATGATGTAAAATTAAAAGCTTACTTCGGTACAGACAATATTGAACTTGCGAGCCAAGATGAAATTATCAACTTAGTGGGTGCGAACCCAGGTTCAATCGGACCTATTCAAGAAAAAGGTATCAAAGTATATGCGGATAATTTCGTACAAGAAATCCCTAATATTGTCGTTGGTGCAAATGAAGATGGTTACCATTATGTGAATGCGAATCCAGAACGTGACTTTAACGTAGAAGCGTTCGGCGACTTCCGCTTCATCTTAGAAGGTGAACCGCTCAGCGATGGTTCAGGCGAAGCTAAATTCGCTGAAGGTATCGAAGTTGGACAAGTCTTCAAACTCGGCACAAAATACTCTGAATCTATGAATGCGACATTCTTAGATAACCAAGGTAAAGCACAACCATTAATCATGGGTTGCTATGGTATCGGGGTTTCAAGAACATTAAGTGCGATTGTAGAACAAAACAATGATGACAATGGTATTATCTGGCCTAAATCAGTGACACCATTTGAAGTACACTTAATTACGATTAATCCTAAGAAAGATGATCAAAGAGAACTTGGTGATGAGTTATACCAAGCGCTTCAAGCGTCATTTGAAGTCTTATACGATGATCGTAAAGAACGTGCAGGTGTTAAATTCAACGATGCTGACTTAATCGGTTTACCAGTGCGTGTTGTAGTTGGTAAACGTGCGGCAGAAGGTATTGTTGAAGTGAAACGTCGTGACAATGGAGAAAGCGAAGAAGTTGCGGCAGCAGATTTAGTGAATTACGTGAAAGATTTATACGAACAAATTTAATTTTATAAATCAAAAAGCCGAAGTGCTCTGACTGCACTTCGGCTTTTTACATAGCGAAAAATTCAGTTTGCTCATTTTAAGTATTACTGGAAATTTGGTATAATATTTTAGAACTTCAGAACAGAGATGAAAATCAACCGCGTTGTCAAACGTGGTTCCATTTTTTCTATACTCAAAAGGGCATGCACCTTTTTAAATAAATTAAAATTCTCCCTAACCGTATGAACGATGTAATTAATGACTAAGGTGGTAATGGTCTTGGCAATGACAAATCAAGAAAAATTTAAAGTGTTAGCTGATCAGATTAAAATTGCGAATCAGCTCGAACCAGATATTATAGAAAACAGTGAATTAAACCGCATTGATGTCTCTCAAAAAGAGCGGACATGGTTATTTCAAATTACACTACCTCGCTTTTTAACTTATGAAGACTACATGTTATTTACCCACGCTTTGATTGAAGAATTTAAAGAGATTGCGACTGTAGATTGGCATTTTGTTGTTCAAGATACAAGAAACCAAGATGAGTTTGCGATGAAATACTTCAACCATTGTATTGAACAGACGAGATTGTCACCCAAAGTAAAAGGACAATTAAGACAAAAACGTCTGATTACTTCAGGTAATGTCTTAAAAGTGATGGTTTCAAATGATATTGAACGTGATTATTTCCATAAAGCGTGTAACGGCAGCTTAGTCAAAGCATACCAACAATGCGGCTTTGACGTGAATAAGATTGTCTTTGAAACAGACACGTCTGAACATGATAATGATTTAGCTTCATTAGAAGCACATATTCAAGAAGAGGATCAACAAAGCGCAAGAGAAGCAACTGAAAAATTAGAACGTATGAAAGCTGAAAAAGCTAAGCAACAAGATAATAACGAAAGTGCTGTTGATAAATGTCAAATCGGTAAACCAATCCAAGTGGATAACGTCAGACCGATTGAATCTATTATTGAAGAAGAATTCAAAGTGGCGATTGAAGGCGTTATCTTTGATATGAATATCAAAGAACTAAAAAGTGGTCGTCACATCGTAGAATTAAAAGTAACAGATTACACAGACTCACTCGTACTAAAAATGTTTACACGTAAAAACAAAGACGATTTAGAACATTTCAAAGCGTTAAGTGTCGGTAAATGGGTACGTGCGCAAGGCCGTATTGAAGAAGATACTTTCGTACGTGATTTAGTCATGATGATGTCTGATATTGAAGAAATTAAGAAAACACCAAAACTAGATAAAGCAGAAGATAAGCGTGTGGAATTACATCTGCATACAGCGATGAGTCAAATGGACGGTATTAATCAAATCGGTGATTATGTGGCACAAGCTGCGAAATGGGGACATCCTGCCATCGCAGTAACGGACCATAATGTCGTTCAAGCTTATCCAGATGCGTTCAGTGCTGCTGAAAAGCATGGCATTAAAATGATTTACGGTATGGAAGGTATGCTAGTAGACGATGGTGTACCGATTGCATACAATCCGACTGACCGTAATCTTAAAGACGCGACTTATGTGGTATTTGACGTTGAGACGACTGGTTTATCAAACCAATACGACAAAATTATCGAGTTAGCCGCTGTAAAAGTCCATGATGGCGAAATCATTGATAAGTTCGAACGTTTCAGTAATCCGCATGAGCGTTTATCTGAAACTATCAAGAATTTGACGCACATCTCAGATGAAATGTTAGTTGATGCTCCTGAAATTGATGATGTATTAACAGAATTCAAAGAATGGGTCGGAGATGCGATTTTCGTTGCCCATAACGCATCCTTCGATATGGGCTTCATTGATACTGGCTATGAACGTGCAGGTTTAGGCCATTATACAAATGGTGTTATCGATACTTTAGAATTATCACGTACGATAAATACAGAATTTGGTAAACATGGTTTGAACTTCTTAGCCAAAAAATATGGTGTTGAACTGACACAACATCACCGTGCCATCTATGATACAGAAGCTACGGCTTATATTTTTATTAAAATGTTGAAACAAGTGGATGAACTCGGTGTTAAAAATCATCAAGATATCAACCAATCACTATCAAACGAAGATGCTTATAAACGTGCACGTCCAAGTCATGTGACGATTTTAGTTCAAAACCAAACAGGTTTAAAAAACTTATTCAAGATTGTCAGTGAATCCTTAGTGACGTATTACTATCGTACACCGAGAATTCCACGTTCATTATTAGATGAGTACCGTGAAGGTTTATTAATCGGTTCAGCATGTGATGAAGGTGAAGTCTTTACTGCGGTAATGCAGAAAGACCAATCTCAAGTTGAACATATTGCGAAATATTATGACTATATAGAAGTACAACCGCCTGCGTTATACCAAGATTTAATCGATCGTGAATTGATTCGTGATAATGAAACTATGATTGAGATTTATCAGCGTTTGCTTGAAGCGGGTAAAGCAGTCAATGTGCCAGTGGTTGCGACAGGTAATGTGCATTACTTAAATGAACACGATGCAATTGCACGTAAAATCTTAATCGCGTCTCAACCAGGTAACCCATTAAATCGTTCTACGTTACCAGAAGCACATTTCAGAACGACAGATGAAATGTTAGATGCATTCCATTTCTTAGGTGAAGAGAAAGCGAAAGAAATTGTCGTTGATAATACACAAGCACTAGCTGATCGTATTGAACGTGTTGTACCGATTAAAGACAAATTGTATACACCTAATATGGATGGTGCGAATGAAGAAATTCGTGAAATGAGTTATGCGAATGCGCGTAAATTATATGGTGATGATTTACCGCAAATTGTTATTGATCGTCTTGAAAAAGAATTAGAAAGTATTATTGGTAATGGATTCGCTGTTATCTACTTGATTTCGCAACGTTTGGTTAAGAAATCACTCAACGATGGTTACTTAGTAGGTTCACGTGGTTCTGTCGGCTCAAGCTTCGTTGCGACAATGACTGAAATTACCGAAGTGAATCCATTGCCTCCGCACTACATTTGTCCAAAATGTAAGAAGAGCGAGTTCTTTAATGACGGTTCCGTCGGTTCTGGTTTCGACTTGCCAGATAAGACATGTGAATGTGGTGCTGAAATGATTAAAGAAGGCCAAGATATTCCTTTCGAAACATTCTTAGGCTTCAAAGGTGACAAAGTACCAGATATTGACTTGAACTTCAGTGGTGAGTATCAACCTGAAGCACATAACTACACGAAAGTCTTATTCGGTGAAGATAAAGTATTCCGTGCCGGAACTATCGGTACAGTCGCAGAGAAAACTGCATTCGGTTATGTCAAAGGTTATTTAAATGACCAAGGTATTCATAAACGTGGTGCTGAAATTGACCGTTTAGTTAAAGGTTGTACTGGTGTTAAACGTACAACAGGTCAACACCCTGGCGGTATCATTGTAGTACCTGATGATATGGATATTTATGACTTTACTCCGATTCAATATCCAGCGGATGACCAATCATCAGCTTGGATGACAACGCACTTCGACTTCCACTCCATTCATGATAACGTCTTGAAACTCGATATTCTTGGACACGATGATCCAACGATGATTCGTATGCTTCAAGATTTATCAGGCATTGATCCGAAAACAGTGCCGGTCGATGACAAAGAAACAATGCGTATTTTCAGTACGCCAGAATCCTTAGGTGTTACAGAAGAAGACATTTTATGTAAGACAGGGACATTCGGTGTACCAGAATTCGGTACAGCGTTCGTTCGTCAAATGTTAGAAGATACGAAACCGACAACATTCTCTGAACTCGTTCAGATTTCTGGATTATCTCATGGTACAGACGTATGGTTAGGCAATGCCCAAGAATTAGTACGTTCAGGTACATGTGATCTATCTGGAGTTATCGGTTGTCGTGACGATATCATGGTGTATTTAATGTATGCCGGATTAGAACCATCATTAGCCTTCAAAATTATGGAGGCAGTACGTAAAGGTAAAGGCCTGCAAGAAGAATGGGAAGAAATCATGAAAGAGAATAATGTACCGGATTGGTATTTAGACTCATGTAAGAAAATCAAGTACATGTTCCCGAAAGCCCATGCGGCAGCTTACGTATTAATGGCGGTACGTATCGCTTACTTCAAAGTACATTATCCGTTATATTATTATGCGTCTTACTTTACTGTTCGTGCATCAGACTTTGACTTATTAACCATGATCAAAGATAAAGAAGGTATCAAAGCGGCAGTGAAAGATATGTATTCTAAATACATGGAACTTGGCAAGAAAGAAAAAGACGTTTTAACTGTGCTTGAAATCATGAACGAAATGGCGCATCGCGGTTTCCGTATGCAGCCGATCAGTTTAGAAAAGAGTCAGGCATTTGAATTTATTATTGAAGGTGATACATTGATTCCACCGTTTATTGCGGTGCCAGGTCTAGGTGAAAACGTAGCGAAACGTATTGTTGAAGCACGTAATGAAGGACCGTTCTTATCTAAAGAAGACTTGAATAAGAAAGCGGGTCTTTCTCAAAAAGTCATTGAGTATTTAGATGATTTAGGTTCATTACCTGGTTTACCTGATAAAGCACAATTATCAATTTTTGATATGTAATGCTTAAAAAGTGTCAACTGTGCTACAATTGGCATTTAAAGATGTACTGTGTTATAATCATAGTGCGTAAAAAATGAACTTTAGTCACGAAGAGTGGGGTTTACCCGCTCTTTTCTATTTGTATAAAGGAGGTCAGCATGAGTAAAATTACTGAACAAATCGAAACAATTATTCAACCGGTTTTAGATGAATTGAATTTTGAACTCGTGGATATTGAATTCACAAAAGAAGGTAGAGACCGCTATCTTAGAATCTCTATTGATAAAGAGGGCGGCGTTGATTTAAATGATTGCACATTAGCATCAGAAAAAATCAGCGCAGCAATGGATGAAGCAGATCCGATTGAACAAATGTATTACCTAGACGTTGCGTCACCAGGTGCTGAGCGTCCTATCAAAGACGATAAGGCGTTTCGTAATGCAGTCAATCAACCTGTATTTGTCACTCTTTATGCGCCGGTTGAAGGTGCTAAAGAATGGTTAGGTGTCTTGCAGTCAGTAGATGACGAGTCAGTTGTGATCGAAGTGCAAGTCAAATCAAAGAAAAAGCAAGTTGAAATCCCAAGAAATAAAATTGCTAAAGCACGTCATGCAGTTTTGATTTAACGTGAGTAGGAGGATTTAACCGTGTCAAATGAATTAATATTAGCAGTAGAATATTTGGAAAAAGAAAAGAAAATTCCTAGAGAAGTACTAATCGATGCGATTGAAGCAGCATTGATTACTGCTTATAAAAAGAACTATGAATCTTCACGTAATGCACGTGTGGAATTGAATATGGACGAAGGTACGTTCAAAGTTATCGCACGTAAAGAAGTCGTAGAAGAAGTATTTGATGACCGCGATGAAGTGGACATCAGTACAGCGTTGGTGAAAAACCCAGCATATGAAATCGGTGATATCTACGAAGAAGATGTTACACCGAAAGACTTCGGCCGTGTGGGTGCACAAGCAGCAAAACAAGCTGTGATGCAACGTTTACGCGATGCTGAAAGAGAAATTCTTTATGATGAATTTATCGATAAAGAAGAAGATATCATGACTGGTATCATCGACAGAGTCGATCACAGATATGTGTATGTTAACTTAGGACGCACTGAAGCGGTATTATCTGAAGCTGAAAGAAGTCCAAATGAAAGTTACATTCCAAATGAACGTATCAAAGTATACGTTAATAAAGTAGAACAAACGACAAAAGGTCCTCAAATCTATGTATCACGTAGTCATCCTGGCTTATTGAAACGTTTGTTTGAAGAAGAAGTACCTGAAATTTATGATGGTACTGTTGTGATTAAATCAGTTGCACGTGAAGCGGGCGACCGTTCAAAAATCAGTGTCTACTCTGAAAATGATGATATTGATGCTGTCGGCGCATGTGTAGGTGCAAAAGGGGTCCGTGTTGAAGCGATTGTTGAAGAGCTTGGCGGAGAAAAAATTGATATCGTACAATGGAATGAAAATCCTAAAGTCTTTGTGAAAAACGCATTAAGCCCTTCACAAGTTTTAGAAGTAATTGTAGACGAAGACAATCAATCTACAACAGTAGTTGTTCCTGATTATCAATTATCACTAGCTATCGGTAAACGTGGTCAAAACGCACGTTTAGCAGCGAAATTGACAGGTTGGAAAATCGATATTAAATCTGAAACAGATGCACGTGAAGCAGGTATCTACCCAGTGCCAGAACAAGACGAAGTTGAAGAAACACCAATCGAAGAAGATCTTTCTGAAGATGTGGTAGTGGCACAAGTAGAAGAAGTACCTGAAGTTGAGGAAGTTGAAGATGTTGAAGTAGAAGAAGCGGAAGACATTGAAGCAGCTGAATCAGAAGAAGACGAAGCTTCAGAAGAAACAGAAGCTAAAAAAGACGTAGAAGAATAATTTGGAGTGAATGCCTTTATGAAGAAAAAGAAGATTCCAATGAGAAAGTGTATACTTTCAAATGAAATGCGTCCCAAAAACGATATGATTCGTGTGGTTATAAACAAAGAAGGTGAAATTTCTGCAGATGCGACAGGTAAGAAACCTGGACGTGGTGCGTACGTTTCTAAAGATGTAGCACTTGTAGAAAAAGCACAGCAAAAAGGCATTTTAGAGAAGTTCTTTAATGCTGATGCTGAAATTTTAGAGCCTGTCTATAAAGAAATCATACGTCTCATTTACAGAGAAGAGATTCCAAAATGAATAAGAGCAACATCTTGAATTTTTTAGGATTGGCAATGCGGGCTGGCAAGGTTAAAAGTGGTGAGTCGGTTATTCTGACAGAAATCAAAAAGCGAAAAACATCGTTAGTGATTCTGTCTGAGGATGCGTCATCGAGGACAACCAAAGAAATCAGTCAAAAATGTGAGAGTTATCACGTTCCGTTGCGTATATTCGGTACAAGAGAAGAGTTAGGCCAAGCACTTGGCAAATCTTCTCGCGTGAATATAGCTATAATGGATAACGGTTTTGCCAAAAAGCTATTATCAATGATAGATGAATAACGTAAGGAGTGATTATATGAGTAAAAAGAGAATTTACGAGTATGCAAAAGATTTAAAATTAAAAAGTAAAGATGTTATTGATGAATTGAAGAAGATGAATGTTGAGGTGTCTAACCACATGCAAGCGTTAGAACCGAATGAAATCAAAGAGTTGGATAAAAAATTCAAACCAAATTCATCTAAAGATAAGCAAAACGATAAAGCTGCTCAAAATAATCACAAAAAACATCAAAACAATAATAAAGATAAAAATAATAATAACAACAATAATAGCGGTAATGCTAAAAAGAATAATAAAAAAGGCAACAAGAACCACAACAAAAATAATAATAAAAACAACAACAAACATAAGAAAAACAATAATCAAAAACCAGCACCAGAACAACCGAAAAAAGAAATGCCAGAAAAAATTACTTATTTAGAAGGTATTACGGTTGGCGAATTAGCTGACAAAATGAATATTGAGTCATCAAGTATTGTTAAGAAATTATTCTTACTTGGTATTATGGCAAACATTAACCAATCATTAGACGATGAAACAATTGAGTTAATCGCTGATGATTATGGTGTAGAAGTAGAAAAAGAAGTAGTCATTGACGAAGAAGACTTAGACATCTACTTCGATGATGAAGAAGAAGATCCGGATGCAATTGAGCGTCCAGCAGTTGTAACAATCATGGGACACGTTGACCATGGTAAAACAACGCTACTTGACTCAATCAGAAATACACATGTGACACAAGGTGAAGCGGGCGGTATCACACAACATATCGGTGCTTACCAAATCACAAATGACGGCAAAAAAATCACTTTCTTAGATACACCTGGACACGCAGCCTTCACTACTATGCGTGCACGTGGTGCGCAAGTCACTGATATCACAATCTTAGTGGTTGCAGCAGACGACGGTGTTATGCCTCAAACAATTGAAGCGATTAACCATGCGAAAGAAGCAGATGTGCCGATTATCGTAGCGGTAAACAAAATTGATAAACCAACAGCAAACCCTGATCGTGTTATGCAGGAATTAACTGAACACGGTTTATTCCCTGAAGACTGGGGCGGCGACACAATCTTCGTACCACTTTCAGCATTAAGCGGTGACGGTATTGAAGACTTATTAGAAATGATCGTCTTAGTATCAGAAGTACAAGAATTAAAAGCGAACCCAGACAAACGTGCTGTCGGTACAGTTATTGAAGCTGAATTAGACAAATCACGTGGTCCTGCGGCATCATTATTAGTTCAAAATGGTACGTTGCATGTGGGAGATGCTATTGTAGTAGGTAATACGTTCGGTCGTATCCGTGCAATGGTGAATGATTTAGGTCAACGTATCAAATCAGCTGGTCCATCAACACCGGTTGAAATTACTGGTATTAATGATGTACCACAAGCCGGTGACCGCTTCGTTGTCTTCTCTGACGAAAAACAAGCACGTAGAATCGGTGAAGCACGTCATGAAGAAAGCATCTTACAACAACGTCAAGAAAGCAAAAACGTTTCATTAGACAACTTGTTCGAACAAATGAAACAAGGTGAAATGAAAGACCTTAACGTAATCATCAAAGGTGACGTACAAGGTTCAGTAGAAGCATTAGCAGCTTCACTTATGAAAATTGATGTTGAAGGTGTTAACGTTCGTATCATCCATACAGCAGTGGGTGCAATCAACGAATCTGACGTTACACTTGCGAATGCTTCAAACGGTATTATCATCGGCTTCAACGTACGTCCTGACTCTGGTGCGAAACGTGCAGCTGAACAAGAAAATGTAGACTTACGTTTACACCGTGTTATCTACGACGTAATCGAAGAAATTGAATCAGCGATGAAAGGTATGCTTGACCCTGAATACGAAGAAAAAGTTATCGGACAAGCTGAAGTTCGTCAAACATTCAAAGTTTCTAAAGTCGGTACAATCGCAGGATGTTATGTAACTGAAGGTAAAATTACACGTAACGCAGGAGTACGCGTCATCCGTGACGGTATTGTCATCTTCGAAGGTAAACTTGATACGTTAAAACGTTTCAAAGACGATGCGAAAGAAGTGGCAAAAGGTTACGAGTGTGGTATTACAATTGAAAAATACAACGACTTAAAAGTTGACGATATTATCGAAGCATACGAAATGGTTGAAATCCAACGTTAAACTTGATAATTTAGATAAAAGCACTTCCTTAAGCGGGAGTGCTTTTTCGTATGATTAAGGGAATACTATCATAAATATAATTGGGAGGTGTATGTATGATGGTTAACAATATTTGGTTTAATCTTGCGAGTCAGGACTTAGACAAAAGCAAGAAGTTTTATCAAAATATCGGCTTTGAGATTATGGAACGTCCGGAACAAGAGGGCAAGATGTTCGGTATCAAAGCAAAAAAAGGCTCTCCGATAATGATTGTAGCCATGAAATACTTTGAATCATATATTCATCGCGTACCTTATGGTAATGATGCGTTGATTTCACTTTCGGTTGATACAAAAGAAGAAGCACATCAACTTAAAGAAGATGTACAGAGTTTCGGAGGTAAAATTATCGATCAACCTAAAGAACGTGATGGTTTTTATGGCTTCACATTTGAAGATATTGATGGGCATTTCTTCAACATTCTAGTTTTTGATGAATAAAAATCATAAAACATATTAAATATCCAATCTGATGATAGTCTCAGCACTGTATTCAGATTGGATTTTTTATTTTAAAACAGATTGACCTCTATAAGAACTGGGTTTGTAAATGTATTGTAAAGTTTCAATAAAAATCATAAAACTTATTGAAATAGGCTTTGCATAGGCATATGATTAAATCGAAATTATACATAACTTTTAACAAGTTGTGAGAAGTTGAATTTAATATCACTACAGCAATCTATTTTATAATCTAGAAGGTGAACAGCTATGAAAACAATCTTTGGACACAGGGGTGTACCAAGTGTCGCACCAGAGAACACGTTAGCATCTTATCATGCCGCAGCAGAAATTCCTGAACTGCAATGGATTGAAGTCGATGTCGGAATTACTGCAGATGAACAATTAATAATGATTCATGATGATTATTTAGATCGTACAACTTCAATGACAGGAGAAATCAGTGAAACCTTATTTAAAGATATCCAACAAGCGAGTGCAGGTTATTGGTTCCATCCAAAATTCAAAGAAGAAAAAGTTCTAACTTTCGATGAATTTATTGATTTTGTGAATGCCTCTCAACTAAATGTCAATATTGAACTAAAAGGTATTACAGGTAATCATGGACCAAAATTAGCTAAATCATTAATTAAACAGTTACTTGAAGCAATGCCGAAATTTAGTCCTGAAGTAGAAATATTATTTTCAAGCTTTAATATTCCATTGCTTAAAGCAGTTCAAGAAGCACTTCCTCAATATCCTAGAGCGGTACTCTATGAAATGTGTGCATTTTATGAAGATTGGCGTACAGTTTTAGATTTTTGTGATACACATATTTTGCATTTGGAAGATATTGATTTGACTGAAGCGTTAGTCAGACGTATCAAAGATGATGGTTATATTTTAAATGTATATACCGTGAATGATGTAGATAGAGTGAACCAACTCTTTAACCTTGGCGTGGATGGTGTGTTTACAGACTATCCGCAAAATTTAGTACATTTGCAAGAATCACTTTGACATAGGCCGCAACTAGGAGGAAAAACAACATGAATTGGCTGATGCATAAACTAGGATTGAAAAATGCGAGACAACTGGCAGGATACCTTTCTGTTGTCACTGCAGGACAAATTATTTATTCAGGATTCGAAGCTTTTAAAGGTACGTTTTATCACCAACTCTTGCAGGTACTGCATGTTAATAATGCGGAACTTGGTGTGATTTTTAGTTTAATCGGGTTATCAATGTTCTTCTATATTCCAGGTGGATGGATCAATAATAGATTCTCGATTCGTTCTTTACTCATCACGGGGATGTCAATTCGTTTTATCACGATGTGTATCGTGATTTTCTTGAATCCGAGCTTTACGATATTGAAAGTGATCGCAATCATTTGGGGATTAGTTGAAGCGTTCTTCTGGCCTGCAGTATTGAATGGGGTAGTTTTCTTCACTGATCGTGAACATAGAGGTTTAGGTTTTGGATTATTAGAATCCATTCGCCGTGCACAAGAAATATTGATGAACTTATTACTTGTAGCCATTATGGCTGCGGTGAGTGGTGTCGTCGTATTAAAAGGCGGTATGTTAGCCTATAACTTATTATTAATCCCGATGATTATTTTAATATGGAAATTTGTACCGAAAAATGGGATTGCGGCTGATGAATCGCATAATCAAGAAACAGGTTATAAATCTGCGAAAGCTTTAAAAGGGTTATTGTATGTGTTAACACAACCAAAAGTATGGTTAGCTGCGATTACCGCAATGTCAGTATATTGGGGGTATATTATTTTGATTTACACTGTACCTTATTTACAAAGTGTTTATCATTTAACAACAGCACAAACTGCATTTTTCGGTGTAATCAATACAGCTTTGATGAGCGTTATCGCTGGTGTTATTGCGGGAATGATTTCGGACTTTGTCTTTAAATCTTCAGCGAAAATGATTGGTGTAGCATTACTCGCATCAACAGTTATTTTAATCATTATTGTATACTTTAAAATCGGAACACAGTTAAGTATTGTTTTATTAGTAATCTTGTCATTAACGACATTCTTATCAAAAAGTGTATTGCTTGCGCCAATTTCAGAATTGAAATTACCTGAAGATTTTTCAGGGTCTGCGATGAGTGTCGGTTCGTTTTTAGCGTATGCGCCAGTCTTTTGGGTGTATCAATTAAATGGTAATTTACTGGATGCATTTAAAGGACATGAAGCTGTTGCCTATCAAATGATTTTTAAAATTGGTATTGTGGTCGCATTATGTGGTGTAGTTTCAGCATTAGTATTAACGTATTTGATGAAACGTTCACGACAACGAGAAGTTCAATAATGAAATGAAATTTAAAAATGAAACGACTAAAAATAACATGATAGTGATTGAATTATTTTTAGTATGAATAAGAAATTTTAACCCAAGTACTTTAAACGCTTGATACAGCTATAAAGTGCTTGGTTTTATTTTTGAAGGAGCCTATTATTTTTAAAAAGTATGTGTTTATTTCTGAAATGTAAAGATTGTTTTGAAATGATATCTTATACGTTTACGCAAAATTAATATGCTTAACTGTTTCTTAACATGTTGCGCGTGTCATATTGATTAATTGCTCAATATAAAGGGAAAAGTTTTGTAAAAGGGACGATTATAGTTTATAATCTTGGATTGAACTCAATCGTTCATTGTTGAAATAAAGAGGTGAAACACACATGAGTAAAATGAGAGCAGAACGCGTTGGTGAACAATTAAAACAAGAGTTGATGGATATTATCAACAATAAAGTTAAAGACCCGAGAATCGGATTTTTAACTATCACTGACGTACAAGTGACAAACGATTTATCTCAAGCTAAAGTCTACTTAACAGTATTAGGTAAAGAAAAAGAAGTAGACGATACGTTTAAAGCGTTAGAAAAAGCACGAGGCTTTATTAAAGCGGAATTAGGTTCAAGACTTCGTCTAAGAACAATTCCAGAATTATATTTCGAATATGATCACTCAATCGAGTACGGTAATAAAATCGAAAGAATGATTCAAGATCTTCATAAAAATGACTAATTAAATGAAGTTATGGGCAGCTATGCAAGTACATAGCTGCTCAGACTGTCGACAAAGTCCTACGGACTTGTC
>NZ_KV820905.1:0-16970 GCF_001815505.1 Staphylococcus sp. HMSC072B07
CGACAAGTCCGTAGGACTTTGTCGACAGTCTGACCTGTCCAACAAGGACAGGCTTAATCAATTAAATTTATATTATGCTTCTGTTGTATCGTTAAAGAAACGACGTACTTGTGCAGTTACATTATGGGTCATAATGATTTTACCGTAGTCATTTAAATAAACTTCAGAATGATCACTTGGCGTTGCAAATTCTAACAATTGACTGTAGAAGTCATTGATTGTTTCTTCTACTACGCTGTCATCAAAATGAATTGCATAATAATATTCGTTATTCAACATATATAATAAATCTTCAAAGTCATCAGTTGGTTGATTATGGTGATGTGCATAATCAATGACAGATTCTAAATCTTCAAATTTAACAATAACTAAACGACCATTAGTACGACGTGGTTGTTGGAAACGATCTCTTGCTTGAGAGCGATTTGAACGTGATTGCTGTTTTTGTTCAGCTTCTTCATGTTCTTCTTCGAAAGTCTGTTCAAGCAATTCGTTTAATTGACGATCGAATTCACTGTTCATACTATCATCATTTAAGTTCATCATTTCTTCGTTTTTAGATTTAGAAATAGTGACTTCCACACCTTTTTCAAAAGCATGTACTTGAATCCATAATGGACCTTCAACTACAAAGTCTTCTTCTTCATTGATTTCTTCCATCATTGACCAGAAGAATTCTTCACCACGTTGACGGTTTGTCCATAAGTCTTCTCTTTTGAAACCTCTTGCTTCAATGTCACCATACGTTATGAAAAGTTTAACAGTTGTATCATCTACGCGCTCTATTCTCATATCATCTCACTCCTTACAGTCGATGAATAGCAATATCTAGACTTTAGACAAACTTTTCTAGAGTCTAGGCAGCGTCTACTTTGTCGACAACCTAGAATAGTACCCATATTGTATAAAAACGGTGTGCAAATTACAATTTATTTGTTTATAAAGGCATAACTGCTCTACCGTTGGCCTATTATAATAACATATTCCCTGAAAACACTCTATAAAAACTACTTATATCAGTAGTTGATCTTTTTTATTACATGCAAAAAGCCACAGTACTTTTGCACTGCAGCCCCTCACATTCATTTAATTGGATTTTAAATCCTATAAGTCTACCATACGTTGCGCTTCTTGTAGTTGGAACGTACGCACTTTTCTTGGTAAGAAACGACGAATTTCATCTTCGTTATAACCAACTTGTAAACGTTTTTCATCTAAGATAATCGGACGGCGTAATAAGCCTGGGTTATCTTGAATAATTGTATATAATTCTTGTAGTGGTAATGAATCAATGTCCACGTTTAGTTTTTGATATGTTTTAGAACGAGTTGAAATAATTTCGTCTGTTCCGTCTTCTGTCATTTTTAAGATTTGTTTAATTTCATCAATTGTTAAGTGTTCTGAAAAAATGTTACGCTCCGTATACGGAATGTCATGTTCTTGTAACCATGCTTTCGCTTTACGGCAAGATGTGCAGCTTGGTGATGTGAATAGTGTTACCATACATCTCACTCTCCTATTTATCATGAATTAAATTCATTGATTTTGTTGATTTAGTTAAGGAATTTATCTAAAATCAAAACGCAGTACTCATCTATGTCCAAATAACTCGTGTTACCTTCAACTTAAACTTTGTCTACACGTTAAAATTTCCTTCTCTTAACTCTATGATTAAAGTATACCCTTTCAACATTAAAATTAAATGAGAAAAAAGGGATTATTTATAGAAAATTTAAAACATACCGAATTCTTGAGATCGAATAGCTAAAATGACGATAGCTTTTCAATATTTTGAATATAAAATGCCACACGGGTATGAGGTTAAAAATTTAGCTACATCTATATTTTAACACACATTACAAATATTTAAAATACTGCTATAATGAAACCATTACTATATTACGTAAGAAAGTGGGCATCTTAAATGGAAACTCTATTTTCAGGAATTCAACCAAGTGGAATTCCAACATTAGGCAACTACATCGGTGCACTTAAACAATTCAGTGAAGTCCAAGATGATTATAATTGTTTCTTCTGCATCGTAGATCAACATGCGATTACAGTACCGCAGGACAGACTGAAATTGCGTGAGCGCATCCGTCAATTAGCCGCAATTTACTTAGCATCAGGAATCGACCCAGAAAAATCAACATTATTTATTCAATCAGAGGTTCCTGCACACGTTCAAGCAGGATGGATGCTGACAACTATTTCTTCTGTAGGCGAATTAGAACGTATGACACAATTCAAAGATAAATCATCTAAACAAACAGAAGGTATCCCTGCTGGTCTTTTAACTTATCCGCCACTTATGGCAGCTGATATCGTACTTTACAATACGAATATCGTACCTGTCGGCGAAGACCAAAAACAACATCTTGAATTAACAAGAAATCTTGTAGACCGCTTCAACAGCCGCTACAACGATGTCTTAGTAAAACCAGAAGTACGTATGCCGAAAATCGGTGGTCGTGTCATGAGTCTGCAAGACCCTACTAAAAAAATGAGTAAAAGTGATGATAATACGAAAAACTATATCTCTTTATTAGATAATCCAAATACAGCAGCTAAAAAAATCAAAAGTGCTGTAACTGACTCAGATGGTATCATTAAATATGACAAAGATAATAAACCAGGTATCAGCAATCTTCTTTCTATTTATTCAAGCCTAACTGACGAATCATTCTCAGACCTTGAAAAACGTTATGAAGGTAAAGGCTATGGTGACTTTAAAGGTGATTTAGCAGAAGTCGTTAAAAACTTCTTAACAGAATTCCAAGAACGCTATAACGATTACTACCATTCAGATAAACTAGATGAAATCTTAGATCTTGGTCGAGACAAAGCTATTAAAGCTTCTTCACGTACATTACAAAAAATGGAAAATGCGATGGGCTTAGGCCGTAAACGCAAAAGATAAATAGTATTTTAAGCCGTATATTCTTCTCTTGAGTATACGGTTTCTATTTGCCTCTTTTTAAACCTTGAACAATCTAAATAGTAATACCTCTATTAACTTAAATGTTATATAATAACGATATAAGATGAATGAGAGGTGTAGCACATGCTTTCTACAATAATAAGAACAGTAGCTTGTATCGCAGCAACGATTTATGTGGGGTATAGTCTTTTTGTACATTACGATATGGTTATTAACACAATTTTATTTATTGGTTCCTTTATCGTTTTTGCATTCTTTGTGGGTGTTTCATTGATTAAAAACGGTAACCTTCCGTTCTTTCATAATGCTCAACAACGTGCTGAATCTATCGGTACGAATTACTTTTGGATTTACGCGAGTTTGACTTTTTATATCGGTACAGTTTTTATTGCGGTTTTCCATGCGCTATAAGTAAAAAAAACAGCACCAGTACATTAATTTTCTTGTACTGGTGCTATCTTTATTAGTTTGCTTCTAATTATTGATAAATCTTACTGCCTTGTTCTACGAAATCTTTCGCTTTTTCTTTCATCGCATCTTGTCTTTCTTGCTCATCAAAATGATGTTGACGTAAATCATGAGAAATACGCATTGAACAGAATTTAGGTCCGCACATACTACAGAAGTGTGCAACTTTTGCTGACTCTTTTGGTAAGGTTTCATCATGATATTCACGCGCACGCTCTGGATCTAAAGATAAATTGAATTGGTCAATCCAACGGAATTCAAAACGTGCTTTACTAATTGCATCATCACGTTCTGATGCACCTTTCAAGCCTTTCGCTAAATCTGCCGCATGTGCTGCAATTTTATAAGTAATTACACCTTCACGTACATCGTCTTTATTTGGTAAACCTAAATGTTCTTTAGGTGTAACATAACAAAGCATTGCGGTGCCATGACTTGCGATTTGTGCTGCTCCGATGGCAGATGTGATATGGTCATAAGCTGGTGCGATATCTGTTGTAAGAGGCCCTAATGTATAGAACGGTGCTTCTTTACAGTAGAAATCTGCTAAATCTTGGTTTTCTTTAATTTTATGCATTGGAATATGTCCTGGACCTTCAATCATAACTTGAACATCATGTTTCCAAGCGATATCCGTTAATTCACCTAATGTTTTTAATTCTGAAATTTGGCTTTCATCGTTCGCATCATAAATTGAACCTGGTCTTAATCCATCTCCTAAAGAGACCGCAATATCATAACGATTTAAGATTTCACAAATATCATCAAAGTGTTCATATAAGAAGCTTTCTTCGTGATGCGCTAAACACCATTGCGCCATGATAGAACCTCCACGAGAAACAATACCTGTTAAACGATCAACAGTTAATGGAACATAACGTAGTAATACACCTGCATGGATAGTAAAGTAGTCTACACCTTGTTCTGCTTGTTCAATTAATGTGTCACGATAGATTTCCCATGTTAAATCTTCCGCAATACCATTTACTTTTTCCAATGCTTGATAAATTGGAACTGTACCTACAGGAACAGGTGAATTTCTTAATAAATATTCACGTGTCGCATGAATGTTTTTACCTGTAGATAAATCCATAATTGTATCTGCACCCCAGTGTGTGGCCCATACTAATTTTTCAATTTCCGCTTCAATCGATGAAGACACTGCAGAATTACCGATATTCGCATTAATTTTTACTTGGAAGTTTTTACCAATAATCATCGGTTCAGATTCAGGATGGTTCACGTTATTAGGAATAATTGCGCGACCTCTCGCAATTTCATCTCTGACAAATTCTGGTTCGACACCTTCACGCGCAGCCACAAATTTCATTTCTTTTGTGATGATACCTTGTTTTGCATAATACATTTGTGTCACACGTTTACCTTCTTGTGCACGTTTAGGCTGATATTTAAATGGCGTTTCAACGAATTTATGATGACCTTCTTTTTTAAAGCCATTATCAATCGATTGCACCTTACGTCCTTCATATGCTTCTACATCTTCACGCGCTTCAATCCAGTTAGAACGTAATTTCGGAATACCTTTTTGGACGTCTACTTCATAACCTTCTTCGTGATATACACCCGCTGTATCATACACTGTAAAAGGTTCGTTCTTTTGTGTGCTGTAATCTGTCACCGTATCACTGAGTTCAATTTCACGAAACGGCACACGAATATCTTCATCTGCCCCTTGTTTAAAGACACGTCTGCTTGCTGGAAAACCTTTTTTCAATTCAATTTCTTCTTGTTTCATAAAATAATTCCTCCCTGCATCATTGCTAGGAGGCCTATAAAACATCAAGACAAGACAAATAAGAAAACGCATTCATAATTTTATGAATGCGTAAGGATTTTATACATATACAACTAAAAATAAACATATCTCTATGTCCATCTATCGTCATATTGAATTTCTGTTTCTTAATC
This sequence comes from Staphylococcus sp. HMSC072B07, assembly GCF_001815505.1. Lineage (NCBI taxonomy): Bacteria > Bacillati > Bacillota > Bacilli > Caryophanales > Staphylococcaceae > Staphylococcus > Staphylococcus sp. HMSC072B07. The sequence goes on from NZ_KV820905.1 coordinate 5,339, forward strand.
ATCTATGTACGCTTCCCTACGCTAGTACTAACTAGATCAGGTTCAAAGGGTTGATGGTATATCTTTCAGCCATTTCGGCACCCCTAGCAATGAGATATTTAATTTACATTTTTATACTAACATTCAACAATCTATTATACAAGTCAATGTGCGGTATCACATTTTAAAAGTCATAGTTATGTTATTAAGTTAAGTGTTTTCTCATTCTATTTAATGTAATCATTGAGGCCTTTGCTTCACCCACTTTTTCATAACCTAACTTTTGATATAAGGCATTTGCTTTGTAATTGATTTGATTTACAGTTAGCGAAATCTTATTAAATCCTGCTGCTTTAGCTTTATGTTCCGCTTCTTCTAACAAAGCTTGTCCGACACCTCTACGTTGAAACTCGGATGAAACAGATAACATACTGACATGATACTCATCATCTTCACCTTCTTGCATACGAATTAATGACAAGATAGATTGATAATAATTCAAAATATGCGGAAACACAAAAATGTGTTTTAACAAAGCAATTTGAATGACTGTCGAAACTAAACTTCGTTCTAAGTCACGATATGGCATACATGTCATCAACCCTGCTACTTTATCATTAATCGTTGCTTGAAGAGTATGTTCATAGCTGAAGCGATTCTTATTCTTGCGATACATTTTCTGCATATAGTGTTCAATTAATCGGTCATTCTGACTCCCTAACATCGCATGACACATATCACCAATCGCGACGTAGCTTAAATGTCCAGCTTGATCAAAATCACGTGATGCTGAAGTTATTTTTATAGTATCATTCACGCTTAGCGCTCCTTTTTTCTAGTTTGTTGGTGCAAGTTGTCTTACTGTATTCATACGCAATTTATGATTTGGAATCGGCATGTGCAACATCCACTCATCAATCATATGCTTCCTATTAATTTCATCTAACTTGCTTTGGACTTCTTCCTTATTCCCACTAATAATATGCATACGTTTTTCTGTCACTTCAAATGTTTCATCAGTTTGTGATAAATAATCATCAACTTGTGCTTTAGTATTTAAAACCGTGCGTCTGCCATCTTTAGAAATCAATTCAAAATGACGTTGTGAAAATCGAAATGGTAATTGATTATCACCAACTGCTGTAACCATTGCGGGTATACTTACAATAAAGCGTCCTTCTGGGAAGCGTGATTTATAAGCTTCTAAAGCCTCCTCTAGCGCTTCTTGTTCAGCGTTAATAAAGAATGCATAGATGACACCAACTTTAGCTTCTGCAGCTTGTATTACTGAGTTTAAACTCGTGCCCAGTAAATATACAGGTACACTTGAGGTCTCACTTTGACGTTTGGCCGTTTTTAATCCTGCGTATTTAGATAAATTATCAAAATTTTGAGTGTTCAAGCGTTTCAATAACTCAAATTTTTCATCAAATGAAAAGTAGTGCTCTTTCAACTCTTCTTTTAAGATTTCAGTTACCTTAGGATATCCTCCTGGTGCTTTTCCTACCGCCAAATCTACACGATGGTTAGATAATTCATCCATTAAATGAAATTGTTCGATTATTTTAAGCGGATGATAATGCTGCAACATAACACCACCAGAACCTATGCGTAGATTTTTAGTTTGATTCAATAAATGCATCGTTAAGATTTCTGGAGATGTTCCAATCACATCTTTCAAATTATGATGTTCTGCGACTAAATAACGTGTATATCCTAATTGATCTGCAAGTTGCGCAAGTTCTATCGTTTGTTTTAAAGCTTCTTGTGACGTTTGATTTTTAGTAATGGGCGTTTGGTCTAATATACTGACCGGCAACATATAACCCTCTCCTGTTCTTGTCTCTCTTACTTGTCATGCTAGGGTTAAGCGTACATAAAGTCAAAGACTACGATTTTCTTAAATTATGCATAAAGAAAAACACGGCCAAAACTGACCGTGTTTCAATATTTAAATCCCCTTATTGTGTGAAAAATTATCCCTTTGTTTATTACTCTTTATCTTTATCTTTCTTTTTCTTACCTGTTTCTCTATCGATACTCTTATCGATATAAGCGTGTTTTAATGTAGTTTCACCACCGATTTGGTGATACACAATCCCTTTCAGTTGTGGATTACGTAAACTAGCAGCACCTTGTTGGTAAATCGGCGCAACTGGTGCTTCTCCTAACATTAACTCTTCCGCTTCTCTTAATTTATCGATACGTTTTTCTGGTTGTTTTAATAAAGAACTGTTTGCTTCTTTCAGCATATTATCATATTCTTTACTACTCCAGTCAGTATTGTTTTGCGCGTTACCAGTTGTCATCGTATCTAAGAATGTCATTGGGTCTGGATAGTCAGGTCCCCAACCTGAGAGTGACATAGAATAGTTCATTGTCAACTCTGCTGTAACACGCTGTTTGAATGGTAATTGTTTAATATTAACTGTGACACCAGGTAAGTTCTTTTCAATTTGCGACTTAATAAATTGCGCTGAAATTTTAGAACTTGGTGTATCTTCAGTATTTAATGTGAATGTGAATTCATCCTTGCCTAAAGCTTTTTTCGCTTTCTCAAGATGAGCTTTGGCTTCTTTTGGATTAAACTTAAGCGGTGATTTTACAGTCGTCGCATAATCTTTGCCGTCAGGTAATAAAGCTGTCTTTTTCGCTGTAAAGCCATCAAATGGTTTAGAACCATCTCCTAAAACATTATCTACGTATGCTTTTTTATTAATAGATTGTGCTACTGCATAACGCATATCTTTGTTTTTGAATTCTTTTTGTTCTTTTTCATTGAGTTTCAAGAAGAACGTTGAAGCTTTTAAGCGTTTAAAGAGTGCGGGGCTATCTTTATATTTTTCCACTTGTTCTGATGTAATACCAGTATTATCTACAGAACCAGTGTCATATAATGATGCACCTGCTTGTTGGTCTTTTAAAACCTTAAAGCTGATTTTATCAAGCTTGACTGCTTTTTTATCCCAATACTTGTCGTTCTTTTTCATTAAAATTTTGTCTTCAACTTTCCAGTCTGTTAATTCAAAAGGTCCGTTATAGACAGCTTTATCAGCAGTTGTTCCATATTTTTTACCATACTTTTTCGCAACTTTTTCATTTTGCGGCATGTATGTACCAAACGCAAGCATTTGGTCGAAATAAGGTAATGGCTTAGTTAATTCAATTTGAAGTGTATGTTTATCTAAAGCTTTAACGCCTAATTTATCCGGAGACATTTTGCCTTCGTTAATCTTTTGTGCGTTCTTCAAGTCATACATAATATATGCATACTCAGAAGCCGTTTCAGGTTTAAGTGCCTTTTTCCATGCAAACACAAAGTCATTCGCAGTTACTGGATCACCATTAGACCATTTTGCATCTTTTCTCATTTCAATTGTTAAAGTTTTACCGCCATTACTTTTCTTCGGCATTTTTTTAGCAATTGCTGGAATCGCTTGGTCTTTTTCATCTAATGAATATAGCCCTTCATAAACTTGATTATAAACATTAAATGAAACTGTATCTGTCGCAAGCACTGTATCTAGTGTACTCATATCTTGTGATAATACTGAACGATAAACTTGCCCTTTATCATCATAAATACCGCCGCCTTGACTGCACCCACTGAGTATGAGGGCTGCTGCAGCAAGCATCATGGCTAATGAAATTAATTTTTTCTTCATCGCTTTATCCCCCTTACACTGTTTGTTGTAATCTTTGTTTTAATTCTTGCGCTTCCTCATCTGTCACAAAGACATAATGTCCTGGATTGATTTCTTGTAATGAACGTTCATCATTCTTTTCAGCATCTTCTTTATAGACAATACGTGTTCTTGTACGTTCACTTTCAGGATCTGGTTGAGGTACTGCTGATAGCAAAGATTGTGTGTAAGGATGTAAAGGATGATTATAGATTTCATCCGCAGTCCCTAATTCTACAATTTTACCGAAATGCATAACCGCAATTCTATCTGAAATATACTTCACCATAGATAAATCATGGGCAATGAATAAGAAAGTAATACCTTTCTCACGTTGAAGTTTCAACAATAAGTTGACCACTTGTGCTTGAATTGAAACGTCTAGCGCTGAAATCGGTTCATCTGCGATGATGAATTCTGGTTCAACTGCCAAAGCACGTGCAATACCGATACGTTGTCTTTGTCCACCAGAGAACTCATGGGGATAACGGTTCGCGTGTTCTTTATTTAAACCTACTGTTTCTAATAAGTCGTATACGCGTTTTTTACGATCTTTCGTATTCTTTGCTAATTTATGAATATCAATACCTTCTGCAACGATATCCATCACTTTTAATCTCGGGTTCAATGAAGCGTATGGATCTTGGAAAATCATTTGGATTTTCTTATTGAATTTCAACATATCTTTACGCTTTTTAATATCTTGTATGTTAACCCCTTCGTAATAAACTTCTCCAGCTGTCGCATCATTCAACTTAATTAAGGCTTTACCAGTGGTTGACTTCCCGCAACCAGATTCTCCTACTAAGCCGAATGTTTCCCCTTTGAATATCTTGAATGAGATACCTTCAACAGCACGAACTTCATTACGCTTTCCGACATTAAAGTATTGTTTTAAGTTATTAACTTCAAGCAACACTTCTTGTGACGGTTCTTGTTGACGTTGTTCAGCTGTTTCCCTTTGTTCTTGTTCAATATTTTTTTGTTGCTCTAGCGCTGTATTTGATTCGTTAAATTTTTGTTCACGATTATCCTTCATTGAACGCCACCCCCTCTTGTCGTTGTGGTTTATCAAACTTATTCGCCATTTTTCTTTGACGTTGTTTCACAAGCTCTGGCGGTTCAACTTTCGGCGCTCTTTCATCTAACAACCATGATTTCACAAAGTGTGTCGGTGATACTTTGAACCATGGCGGCTCTTCTTCAAAGTCGATATCTAATGCATATTGACTTCGTGGTGCGAATGCATCTCCTTTTGGTGGGTGCAGTAAGTCTGGCGGTGTTCCTGGGATTGCTGTTAATTCAATATCATTACCTGTTTCTAAGTCAGGCATTGAAGATAACAGTCCCCAAGTATATGGATGTTGAGGGTCATAGAATATTTCATCAATTTCTCCTCTTTCAATCATTTGTCCACCGTACATAACTGCAACACGGTCTGCGATATTTGCGACGACACCTAAGTCATGCGTAATGAAAATAATTGATGTATCAATTTTTTGTTGCAGACGTTTCATCAAGTCTAAAATTTGTGCTTGCATTGTCACGTCTAATGCTGTTGTCGGTTCATCTGCGATTAATACTTTTGGTTCACATGCGAGTGCTGTCGCAATGACAATACGTTGTCTTTGCCCACCTGAGAATTGGTGAGGATAAGCTTTAAAGCGTTGTTTCGCGTTTGGTAAACCTACCATTTCTAAAATCTCTAGCGCACGTTTTTTCGCTTGTGATTTACTATAGTTACGATGTTTAATCAGAGGTTCCATCACTTGTTTACCTATTTGCATCGTTGGATTTAACGACGTCATCGGATCTTGGAAAATCATAGAGATGTCTTTACCTCTTAATTTGATTAATTCTTTTTCAGGTTTTTGTGCTAAGTCTTCACCTAAGAATAAAATTTCGCCTTTTTTAATTCGGCCAGCATCTCCTTGGAAGAGTTTTGTCAGTGCTTTCGTTGTCACTGATTTACCAGAACCTGATTCACCTACAATCGCAAGGGTTTCTCCCTTTCTCAAATAAAAGTCTACACCACGTACAGCTTGCACTTCTCCAGCATCAATATCAAAGGAGACATGCAAGTCGTTTACTTCTAATATTTTATCTGACATCCTTTTTGCCTCCCTTATTTACGCATTTTCGGATCGAATGCATCACGTAATCCATCACTGAATAAGTAGAAGAATAAAATCAATAAACTTAAAATCAATGCTGGAATAAATAATTCATGTGGATGAATCAATAACATCGCACGTCCGTCATTTACTAATGAACCAAGTGATGTTTTAGGTGCTGGTACACCGATTCCGATGAAGCTTAAGAATGCTTCGAAGAAAATTGCACTTGGTACTGTGAACATTGAAGTTACAACAATTGCTCCTAATGTATTTGGTAAAATATGACGGAAAATCAATTTCCCTTTAGAAGCCCCTAATGTACGTGATGCTAATACGAATTCTTGTCCTTTTAATTTTAAGAACTCACCACGAACAACACGGCTCATGCCAATCCATCCTGTAATGGCCATTGCTAAAATAATTGTCCAAATTGAAGGTTCGAAAATCAATACGAATAAAATTACGACAATCAAGTTCGGAATAGAAGCGATGATTTCTATAATCCGCTGCATGACGTCATCTGTTCGTCCTCCAAAGAATCCGGATATTGCCCCGTAAACTACACCGATAAAGATATCTAGTGCTGCGGCAACAACACCGATGAATAATGATACTTGTGCACCTTGCCAAGTACGTGACCATAAATCACGACCTAGTTGGTCTGTCCCAAACCAGAAGTTCTCTTTCACACCAGCTTCTTTATATGCGTCTTTGCCATCTGCACCTACACCGTCAAACGGTAAGAAAGGTATTTTGTCTAAGACAGGTATTTTTGCTGGTAAGTTTCTGCGGTCTACATCTTGTTCAGCATAATCATGGCTGCTGATTAAAGGACCGACAAGTGCCATGATGATGATTAAAATTAATCCAATCATCCCGACTACTGCAAGTTTATTTCGTCTTAATTGGCTCCAAGCATCTTGCCAGAAGTTTTTACTTTCACGTTGAATTTCTGGTTCTTTATCAATATCTTGTTCTACTAAGATAAAGTCAGGCGCATTCTCGCCATCTGTCGTATGTGATAACGTTGCATTGGAGTAATCTCCATGCAAGTGTTGTTTTTTGTCTTCTGCCATTATTTCTTACCTCCTTGTATCCTAATACGCGGATCGATAATTCCATATAAAATATCCACTATGAAAATCGATACGATGAATAACGTACTGAATAAAAGAGTGGTTGCCATAATGACAGAGAAGTCATTCGTTTGAATCGATCTTACGAACTGATCCCCTAGTCCTGGAACCCCGAAGATATTCTCGATTGTAAGTGTCCCTGTTAAAATTCCAGCTAACATCGGCACGATGATTGTGATAACTGGAATCAATGCATTTCGTAATGCATGGCCGAATAGCACACGCATCATTGAATTCCCTTTGGCTCTCGCAAGTAAAATATAATCAGAACTCAGCACTTCGATCATTTCCGCTCGTATGTATCGTGCGACTGTCGCAAGTACGCCTGCTGAAAGTGCGAGTGATGGCAGAATAGCTGTTGAAATACCTTCCCAACCTGCTACTGGGAACCATCTTAATCTTACTGAGAACACATATTGTAATAATACTGCTAATACGAATGATGGTACTGAAACAGCGATAACTGAAATAACTGTCGCTGAGTAATCCACCCATGTATTTTGTTTTGTTGCTGCTGCAACACCCAAAATCAATCCTAAAACAATCCCGATGACCATCGCCGCAAGTCCCATTTCAATTGACGGAATCAAACGAGGTTGAATTAAATCCCACACTGGTTGGTTATGATATTGGAATGAAACCCCAAAATCTCCTGTGACTACGTTCTTTAAGTAGTGCAAATATTGTACAATGACTGGATCATTCAAACCGTAGGTCTCGTTCAAAATCTCCTTTTGATCTGCGCTTAACTTTGCATCATTAAACGGTGAACCTGGCATCAATTTCATTAAGAAGAAAGTGATAGTCATAATGATAAACAAAGAAATAAGCATGTACCCAAAACGCTTGAGTATATATCTAAGCATTGACAATCCCCCTTATAGATTCAAATTAAACATTCCCTTCTAATTATCAGAAATATTTTAATATTAGTATATCGGTACTTTACATTTAAAATCAACACAATTTTTTGAATAATTTAAATGTTATAACAAAAAGTTCCGTCACACATGTGTAACAAATATAGCAATATCAATAGATTACGTGCTTTTTGTTTCTTGTATTTCTATTAAAAAAACTTTATAGTTATTACTAAATAAATGCTGATGAATTACTTTTAAATTTTTAATGAATCGAGAGGTAATCGTGATATGAATAAACATTTCCGATGGATTTTCTGGGCAATATTCTCACCTGTTTTAAGTTTGATTATTTGGCTGTTTCGGGAACATACGTGGACCCAATTTATCGACATTTTATTCATTGTCAGTATGTTGCTTTTTATTGTCGGCTTCGTTTTCATCTTAGTTCAAGATGGTATCTTTGATGCGACAAGCTATGGTTTCAGGCGTTTGCGCTACCAAATGTCTAGTGCCAAACATCGTAAAGCACATGTTGATGATGAATTTATTAATCCTAAACAAGTTAAAAGAGAGGTCTATATTGTAGAACGTTGGACAATCTATTTAACTTTAGTCAATGTGGTTTATGTCATTTTATGTTTGCTGGCGACTTTCACTTTTTAACCACAAAAAAACGGCAGAGTGATTTCACTTTGCCGTTTTTTCTACCTATTTAATTGCTAGTTTTATTTACCACACTTAATTTCAATTGTCTATTCAGGATATACAAAGGAAACTTTTCACATATTATACATCATTGACAAAATCTAAATTTTTAGTACTAAACAAGAAAATTTAACATAAGTTATTTATCTATTTTTTGTATTTTTTATTAATTTAATACGTTCATTGTAGGGTTTTCAGTGAAATATAGTAATAATCGCATATCTTTTTGTATATTAAACCTGAAAAATCCATTCGTTTTGTTACACTATCGCATCTGTATATTCAATATGAATGCTCCTGCATAAAATACAATTGTATTTTCAGGAAAGACAAAAGCCAGATATTTGCACTCTGATTTAGAGTCCAAACATCTGGCTTATTTTTAGGTCTATTTAAAATTAGTCTTCAAATTTTTTCAATACTAATACTGCGTTGTGACCACCGAAACCTAAACTGTTACTCATCGCATATGTGATGTCTAAGTCTTGTGCTTCATTTGGCACGAAGTCTAAATCACATTCAGGATCTGGTGTTACCGCATGGATTGTTGGCGCAACTTTACTATCACGAATAGAAAGTGCTGAGAAGATAGCTTCTAAACCACCTGTAGCACCTAATAAGTGGCCAGTCATTGATTTAGTTGAGCTGACTTTCAAGTTTTTCGCAGCATCTCCGAATGTATTTTTAATCGCAAGAACTTCAGTCAAGTCACCTACTGGTGTACTTGTACCATGTGCGTTTAAGTATTGTACATCTTTCGGTTCGATACCTGCATCATCCATCGCAGCTTTCATTGCGCGAGAACCGCCTTCACCTTCAGGCGCTGGTGCAGTGATATGATACGCATCACCTGTTGAGCCATAACCAACGATTTCAGCGTAAATTTTCGCACCACGTGCTTGTGCTGATTCTAACGACTCAAGCACTACGATACCTGCACCTTCACCCATTACGAAGCCATCACGGCCTTCTTGGAATGGACGACATGCTGTTTCTTTGTCATTGTTTGTAGATAACGCACGGCTTGCGCTGAATCCAGCAATTGCCATATGTGTAATCGGCGCTTCACTACCGCCAGTTACCATCGCATCTGCATCACCGCGTTGGATAATTTTAAATGCTTCACCAATTGAGTTAGTACCTGTTGCACAAGCTGTCACTGTTGAACCGTTTGGTCCTTTAGCACCTAAATCAATTGATACTTGGCCTGTTGCCATATCAGGAATCAACATTGGTACGAAGAACGGGCTGACACGGCGTGGCCCACGATTTAACAATTGGCTATGTGCCACTTCGAAAGTTTCCATGCCTCCGATACCTGAACCAATCCATACACCGATTCTGTCAGCTGTTTTATCATTAATATCCAACTTCGCATCTTGTACCGCTTCACGTGCCGCTACTACCGCATACTGTGTGAAACGATCCATACGACGTGCTTCTTTTCTATCGATATAATCTTCAACATTGAAGTCTTTTAATTCTCCGCCTAAATGAACATTGTAATCAGATGTGTCAATACGAGTAATCTCATCAATTCCGTTAACACCTTTTAAAGCGTTTTCCCATGACGTTTCTGCATCATTTCCTAATGGAGATAATGCGCCAATTCCTGTAATTACAACGCGTTGCTCTTTGCTCATACCTTATCCTCCTATTTTCCCCATCTTAATGTAATTGCGCCCCAAGTCAGGCCGCCGCCGAAACCGACTAGCACTAAGACATCGCCGTCTTTAATTCTGCCGTTTTCGAGTTCTTGTCCAATACATAACGGAATAGAAGCCGCTGAAGTATTGCCGAATCTATCTACTGATACACTCATTTTTTCTTTTGGAATACCTAAGCGTTCACGAGCAGATTCCATGATTCTGATGTTCGCTTGATGCGGTACGAACATATCGACATCATCAGCAGTTAATCCGGCTTTATCCACTACATTACGAGAAGCTTCTCCCATAATACGAACCGCAAATTTAAACACTTCACGACCGTTCATAAAGATTTTGCCGTTATCGTGGTTCAAGTATAAATACTTGCCGCCACTGCCGTCAGAACCCATTTCATAGCTTAAGATACCATGTCCTTCAGATACTTCACCGATTACTGCTGCACCTGCACCATCACCGAATAAAATAGCAGTCGAACGATCTGTTAAATCAGTAATTTTAGAAAGTTTATCCACACCGACTACTAAAATATTATGATAGTCACCTGACTGTATGTACTGTTTGGCAGTAATCAAGGAATACATAAATCCTGAACATGCTGCTAATTGATCCATCGTCGCAACTTTTCCTAAACCTAAACGGTCTTGCAACATATTTGCTACAGTTGGAAACGGGAAGTCTCCTGTTGATGTTGCGACAATTACCATATCTATATCTTCAGGTTTAATTCCTGCATCTTCAATTGCTTTCACACTTGCTTCATAAGCAAGATCTGATGTTTCTTCGTCTTCGCCTGCCCATCTACGTTCTTTGATTCCAGTCATTTTAGAAATCCATTCATCAGATGTTTCTAAAAACGATTCAAAATAGGCATTGTCTACTACTTTTTCTGGAACGTAAGTTCCAAAACCTTTAATACCCACATTCATGGTTCTACACCTTCTTAAAAATAATTTTAATACCAGGTATTAATTTATCATATTCTACTTTTTGAATACAAGTGCTTTATTCGTATCCATCATGACATTGCTTACACTATTATAATATTTGAACGCGCGTATCACAATAAATGTGATGTTGTTTCATCTTCTACAACTTGGCTCTTGTGTCGAATTTCCTGATTTCACTATACAAAGCAATCACTCTATTTTATAATTGAACTAAAGATGAAATATGGAGGCACAACAGATGAAATACATTATGGTACTATTCTGGTCTGTTTTGCTGCTTCAAATGGTTAACTTCGTGTTAAACAGTTTAGCCGGCGGCGGAACATTAGATATGGTTCTTCCATTAGTTTTAGCAGTTGTCTTTACACTTGCTATCGTTGCTTTAGACGCACTAATGAAACCTATTAAGCCATCTGCTGCAGAAGAAGACAGTAAACAATAACAGCCCGCATTTCGCATCCAGCAAAAGTTCTTGCTGGATTTTTTATGTATGAAAACGGGGTCGGGACATAAATGTTCTGACTTCTAATAA
>NZ_KV820906.1:0-29106 GCF_001815505.1 Staphylococcus sp. HMSC072B07
AGAAGTCAGAACATTTATGTCCCGACCCCCACCAGCTAATCACTGATGCCCTAACTGGTTTATAATATTATGCTGATGCTGATGATGTTGTAGATGAACCCGATAACTTCACAAATGCTTCATCAACTAATACACGTGTATCTGCAACTGCCATAGCACGATAATCAATCAGACCAGAACGGAATGATGACTCACGTGAACTTTCAAGCATAATACCTTGTGGCAAGTTATAACCGATATAATTAAAGTCACCTAATAGAATTGTACCGTCTTCGATATTGTCATCAATGATAACGGGTTTACCAAAGATATATCCGACATTCTCACGTTGTGCATCTTGGATAAAGATAGGTCTTTGGTTAGCATCCATCACACCGTATACTTGGTTATACAATGTTGCATTACTCATTGCGAACTTAGCATTTTGTGCATAACCACGTGCAAGCATTCCTAGCGCTTGTGTGAAGTCTGTGTACTTGCCTGTTAGTGTTAAGCTGTTTGACTTATCCCATGTGATACCTGTTAAGATACCTTGACCTTGGTTTTTACCTGTACCATTGATAAGTGCATATTCAATTGCTTCAACAACACAGTTAGTCAATTCTTCAACAAGATATGATTCGAAAGCTGAGATTGACATTGTTTTTGCTTTAACTGAAATGCTGAAGATTTTAATAATCTCATTCGCTTCAAATGACACGGCTGTTGTAACTGCTTTGTCTGCTTCAACATATGCGCCTTCTGTATGCCATTCTGCACGTTCTTGTGGTGTACTAATTGGGATACGGATTTTAGTAGGCATATTGAATGAACGTACATTAGCTAGTAATCCACCTTGTGTTCTAGCACGACGAATGACTTCATTCAATGTTTGTTCAGGAATCACCGCACTCGCATTTGATGAAGATGTAAACTCATCTGCGCGATGTTCAGTTTTTTGTAAATCCATTGCATGATTGAATGTACGTTGTTCCACGTTAGATAATTCTTGTCCTAACATTGTTTTGAAAAATGCTGATCTATATTCATCTGAACCAAAGATATTTTCTTTTGGTACATCTTGAGTTTTAAATTGTTGTCCTGTAATTGGATTATATGAACGTTGTTCCACTTGTTCCTGCTCCTTTTCTTTGATATTTTCTTTCGCTTGGTTTAATCCTTCAATCTCGATATTTAACTTAGTCACATCTGCTTCAGGGTCATTTTCGATTGTGCCTCTGATTTCCCCAGCGCGTGTTTCAATATCTTCAAGCGATGCATTGCGATAATGGTTAAATGCTTCTTGTACTGTATTGAACATATTATTTTAACTCCTTCATAAATAGTTTATTTAAATTGATTTTCGCTTTATTAATTTGCTGTTGTCTCATTTCTGCTTCCTGCATTTGACTTCTGGCTTCAACAGATGTTTCTGAATAAGCAGGGAAATTTACCACAGAAAACTCTAATACTTTATCTATCTTTGTAATTGTACGTGTGCGTGTTTCTACATCGTATCGACTGCCGTCTGATACTGTGAAACCAAATGATACGCCTGACATATCTCCACGTTTGATAGCTTCATAGACTGAATGGGCTTCTTCGGTATTTGCCAATACTGCCCTGAAATGCATGCCTGCATCATCTCGCCATATTTTCATCGTCTTAGGAGATTTGGCTAATGGTAAACGGTTATGATCATGTGACACTAATAAACGTGTGTCATTGAATTTTAAACCGTCCAGCGCATTACGTTTGATGACTTCAGTATATGAGCCTGTCGGTGTATTAATCAGTGCAGGTTTATCAAAGACGATTGCTGTACCTTCAAGTACCATTTCATCGTCTCGAGTTTCTGCTTGTATTTCTGCACTTCTAATCTCTTTCATCAGGTGTCGCCTCCTTATCTCCGATTTGATATTGTTTTGCTAATTGTTTTTCTATATAGTTCAAGGATTGTATGCGTGAATCGCCGTCATCGCCTTCAACATGAGACAGATTCATTAAGTCCCTTGCTTCATTGATTGTTAATAATCCTAGTGGCAACAACTCTTTAATCACAGTAGCTTTTGATTTCGTACTCGCATACTGCAGACGTGACGCTTCAAAAATAATACGGTTGCTGAATGCCTGTTCACGTTCGGTAAATACCTTATCTGTCAATTCTGAGGATAACTGTATGGCGAATGGTTCAATGATAGATTCATAGAATGATTGCCATTGGTCTTCACTATAGTTACCTGTGATTATAGCTTCATTAATGCCTAGATAGTCATATATCTTTTGTTTGACGGCTTGAATTTGTGGCGTTTCAATATCTGCCTCATTTAAACTCAATGGGACATAATCCAAAGTAGCATCTAAAGGAATGACACCGCCGTTATTATCCATCGTCATATAATTGTTCATGAACTCGTCTTTGGCTTCTTTCAGCTTTTTAGGTGCTAATGTCTGATTGTATTTCAACAAACCTCTGATTTGCGCTGAGTTTTTAATGGTATTGCTGAGACCTTCTTGTTGTGTATAAGCAAGATCTAACGTGTTCATGATTGCGTCATTCGTATCGCCTAATAACTCATTTGAATTGAAATGACGACGTAACACCGCTACCTCTGAATGATGAAAATGTACAATATCACCGCTGTTAAATAGGAATTTCAAATACATTTCACCTGAACCATCAACCACATACTCAACACTTGAAGCTGATAAAGGATATAGTCCGCTGAGATTACCGTTTGCGTCCTTTTGGATTAAGATAAAAGCGTTATTATACAAATAGTAATGAGTAGCTACTTTATATAAAAAGTCATATCCGCTCATATAAGGATTAGGGCGATGTCTTAATATTCGATTGATTTTTGAATAGTTATCATCACGCATACCATTTGCGACATGCTTACCGGATAACTTGGCAATGTGTCGGGCGATGGTATCAACTGCACTGCGATATATTTCATTACTCCATGCGTCCCCGTTGAAACTGCCTAATGCGCGAAAGTTGCCCGTTAACATTTCATATTGTTTTGTTGCTTGTTGTTCTAATTGTTTGATTCCAAGTATCTTGTCTAACCACTTCGGCACTTTTTTTCACCTGCTTTCTATTAATAAGAACACTAGTTCTTTTTTAGTACATACGTTCGATTTATTTATCTAAATTATACCACACTAGGGTATATAACGCTAGTTGTGGCAAGGGATTGTAACGCTTTGTATTCTTTCGTTGTGGTTCAGCTGAACCACAACGTAACGTGGGGATTATTTAGATCAGTGTATCTACGCTATACAACTGAAAACGCAACAGGTAACCAATGTTCTGTTTTGATGTTCTTTGACTTTACAATCGGCAACTCCAAACATTTACCATCGATTATATAATATATTGGCGGACATATTTTCATTTCTATATCTCCCTCTCTTTTTAAATCAGAAATTAGCTTGAAAGCTTCCTCATTCCAACCAATCCAAAATACAACATTGGTGTTTTCTCCGCTTAAATATGCTATATCTCCTTTGTAATTGAAGTTATTTTCTTCAAATATCCTTTCTATTTCTACAAATGATGTTTCTTTATGAGTCTTGATATATTCCAAGATTTTATTTTTCAATCTATTTTTGTTCATTTTCAACCTCCATTATTCTAGTAAACGTTCCAACGTTCCATGCTATGCCACAACTATGGAACACCTTTGAATCTTACTGCCACAAGGGGTATAGCTTTAGTGTTCCAATGTTCCATGATTTTACCCCTACACTTTGAGATATTTTAGTTATTTTTTCTAAAGTTTAGAGCAAAGTTAGTGGAACACTGGAACACTTATAGCATGGCACTTACTCTCACAAAGGTTCGGAGCGTTCCATCGGTGTTCCATTACCGTTCCAACGTTCCAGAATTTCCATTCTTTCTAACCATTTTTTTATAGTATGGTGACATATCAACCTCAAAACCGTGTTGTGGTCCCATACCTTCACCGAATCTTTTTTTCTTTTTCTTTATCCCACAATAGCGTGTATTTCTAAGTGCTTCATCAATCTTACGTAGATGATGAGGTTGAGGCTGGTCATCTCTGCCCATCATCACTTTCCAAACTTCTTTACTGCAAACCTTATCACGCCATACATATTGACCGGGCTTTGAACCATCTAATGAGAATAAAGTACCGTCGTTATAAAAAGAGAATCTGTGATTATCTGAATTTGTACCATTTACACCATTGAATAAAATCTGTTTATCATGTAAACTTAACGACCAATAATCAGATGGTATAGGTTGCTCTAGGAAGTCCTCTATTTCACCGATAAGTGTATCTTTCTCTGAATGTTCTGCTTGCATTTCTAAAGCAGTTTCTGAGGCTTCTTTGTCTAAAAGCAATGCTTTATCGATAGGATTTTTATCAAAATATACTTTAGCTTCTGCGTACATTTGTTGAACAACCTCAGGTGTTAGATCGTCAAACGGACTTTTAGTTGCTTTATCCTTATCAGTAGTAACCGGTAAGAAACGTCTATTACCTGTCTTATCTTTTAAAAACTCATAGTTGTTCGTTGTACCTACAAAAACACTTTGACGTGGGTGTCTCTCAGTACGTTTGCCGTATGAAGCTCTGTAAATATCAACAACCGCACTGATAAAACTCTTAATATCTTCAATAGTAGATTTTTGAAAGGCTGATAGTTCTTCAATTTCACAAATCCATGAACCTTGTAGCTTTTTGTATGCTTCATCACCTTTGAATGTATTAATACTTTGGTTATACCATTGACCACCCATACGGCTCGCCAGTGTTGATTTACCCCCGCCTTGTTTACCGTATAAAATAACCATTGTGTCATATTTAATACCGGGTTTGTATATTCTGGCAATTGCTCCCATCACCCATTTTTTAGCTACTTCACGATTATAATGTGTATCTTCTGCACCTAAGTAATCAATAAAAAGTGTTTCTATTCTTTTTACGCCGTCCCATTGTTTACTTTCAATAAGTGATTTGATAGGGTGGAATTTGTTTTGATAAGCTTCTTTTTCTATAACACTATCCATAACATCACGGCTGAACTGCACATGATAAACTCTGTCTATATGAGAAATAACATGCGTTGTGTCAATATCAGCCCAATAGTAATTTGTATCGTCTTTTGAACGCCAGTAAGGAAGGCGTTTAAGTTTAGTGACATTTTCAAATACATCATATTGAACTAAATTATTTAAACTTCCATCGTTGCCTAAAATAATCTCTGCGTTAGTTGTTGTCTTTTTTAATGCATTAGTTGTTGCTGTTCGTCTTAATTTACTGCGCCAATCGTCGTTATTGGTCATATAGTTAGTTTTTTCGATTAACTCGAATACATCTTCTTTAGTTACTTCACTCAATCAGAAACCCCCCTTCTTATTTTGATTGTCTCTTTTTAAAATACTTTCGAATGTTTTATTTACTTCTTTTTGTTCAATTGGTGGTGTACATGTCATTGCCCACGCACTTGCCAGACCATAGACCAAATATTGATCTACATATCTACGCAACAAATAACCTATTAATGAAGCTAAGGTTTGATTCCGTTCACCTTCACTAACTCCAAATGCAATATCACGCCAATATGCGCTGTCACGTCTCTTATATTTGACTATAATATTCTGAGATTCGCTCTGAGTTGCATTGAGAGGGAACTTAGCAAGGCATTTATTCAATTGGTCACGTGTGATGAAGGGAGCATCATTGTTATACCAATGATATGGTGCGTCTTTATTACTTATAACGGGTAATGCTGATAATTGAATTGGTTTAAAGCATGATTCATCAATCGGTTCTCCAATATACCTTGATAACGCTCCAGCATACTTTGTGTATTCGTCAGGCTCTAAAATATCGTCTACAGGGATCAATAAACGAAACCTAGGACGTAAGTTTTTATCATTCTCATCATGTATATCACGATGTCTGAATGTGCTATATATAAAATATGCAAAATGTTTCATCTTATCTTTAACGTTATTTAGAAATCGGTTCATATTGTCGATATCGTCATAATCCAAAGAAAACACTTGTCGATACATTACATTTTCATCTTTTCTACGATGGTGTAAAACCTCACCCGTTTTCTCATCTACACCATCGTCAATATCTCCATAAATCGCTAAACCGTTAGCATATTTATTAGGGCTGATAACTGGACGAGTTAAAAACTCGCACCAGTCAGACCATTTTATATTTTTTACGTTATCTGTTCCTTTTGATGTCAAACTTTGATATAATGTTACATGAAGTTCATCATCATAATTCAGATTAAACATAGAGAGGTTTCTCCTTTCTTTTGTGATTCATTTTTACGCGTTATCAGTTTCGTTTCCCGACTTCACTGATGACGCTTTTTCTAATTCATGGAACTTTTGAATGACCTCATCGAACTGCTCAATATATGTGTACATTAAGTCAAATAATTGTTCACAGTGAATACGCTGTTCATCATAACGGCGCCCATGATTCTTTACATCTTCCATATTATTCAGTTGATTATACGGAAACGCTTCTGAAATAAACCAACCATGCGTACTTTTTAAATCCTCGAACTTTTCTTTAATCACTTCAATATCACAAATTAAGTCGATAATTCTTACATTCATTTAAATGTCCTCCACTTCGATATTTCCAACGATATAATCTAATGCCCATTCTAAAATCCCAATCACATATCCTTCACGATCTGTTGTGTGTTCATGCTCTCCTGCACTGTCTTTGACGGTATAGTAGTAAGTTTCCTCATCTCCGTTCATAACGTCGCTTAATGTCATAGTCACTTCATCAATGATTGGAAATGCCTCATCTTCAAAATCTAGCTCTGCAAGAATGTTAAACAACTCTTTATGAACTAACTTTAAAATGTATTCGTAAAATGCTGTATCGCTATATTTATGATAAGTAATTGAATTAAATCTGTCTTTCGCTGATAAGAAAACATCTTTGTCCTTCTCATCTAAAACTTTCTCTAATACTTTAACTACTTTTGACAAATAATATCTTTGCTTAATTTTCACTTTAATTACCTACCTTTTTCTTATTTTTCAGTTCTAAAATTCTGTTAATTTCCAATTCCATACATGCAATATAAATATCTTCGCTGACTTCTGGAAAATGCTCTTTAAAAACGTCTGGTGCAATATTGAGTAATAGATTGTGGTTAGTGTCTTTTATGTTGTACCAACCTACAACTGACTTAGTAATAATCACTTGTTGTTTCATGTCAGTTACCTGCTTTCTAAAATATTCGATTGTGATTTTCTTCGATGTATTGCTTCATATACTTAGCAACAAAAGACCAATGGTCATTTTTATGTGCTGGTGCATGCGTGAATTCTGCAATTTTCGATTGGTGCTTTGGGTTCAACAATAACTTTTTTAATAATGTATTTCTGCTTTTGTTCGTATGCGCCATTAGATCGTACATCGTCCACAGTGTCTTATGTTCAAGTAGTGTGATTGTGTAATCTTTAGTTTCAAGCATCTTAGTTCCCCCTCTCTCTTTATCTCAAAACGAGATATTTATCTTTAAATAAAAAACACTTCTTTATCAATATTAAGTGCTTCACAGATAATTATAATTTCATAGTCATGAAAAGAATAAAACCCCTTTTCTTTCTTTTCGTACTGCCTTCTATCAGTTCCAATAAGGTTAGCAACATAAGAGGCGGATAATTCTCTTTTCAACCTTTCTTCTTTCAATTTATTTTTTGGTTTTAAAAATTTATTTTTTAATTCTGCCTTTTTAGTAATCATATTATCACCTCCCAAAAATATTATCTCATAACGAGATATTTAATGCAACCATATATATTACAAATTGAGATACTTTTACACATGTGGTAATATCCAAGAGAAAGGGTGTGAAAATCATAGTGGAAAACCAAAACTATTTAGGTGACATTATTAAATCAATAAGAAAATACAAAACAATGACACAATCAGATTTAAGTAAAACTACTGGCTTTAGCCAAAACACCATTTCTAATCATGAAAATAAAAAGAGGAATATAGGAGTAAATGAAGTTACGACATATAGTAAAGGTTTGGATGTTCCAAGTTATTTAATATTTAAAATTAATGAAGAAATGAAAAACACCGGACAAAGCGATACTTTAAAAAATTTTCCCGCTTTTTATAAAATATATCAATTAGCTAATAAAGCATACTTAAATGAGGGCGATATTTATTTTTACTCTTATGATATATTTGATGAAGCATTAGAAATATACAACATTTTAAAGAAAAAAGGGATGGATGTTTATAATATTGATTATGATTATTTTTTAGATTTATACAAACAACTGCTATCTAAAGAAAATAATGTGTTGTCAAAGAAAGAAGATAAAAATTCCGTTTCGATAAATGAAATAATTGAAATCGGTTCTGAATATTTAGATTTATTATCGTGTGAATCTAAAATTAAATCTGATAAAGACATCGAAAATGCAATCGAAAAGTCTCGAATTATAGAAAGTAAATCACTCATAATAGCTAATAAATTAAAACAGGCACCCAATTATTTTTATGATGCAATTAAAGGCGAACCGATGTACACTGTTTATGAATTCAAATACCCACAAAGGTTAAAAGAATTTCGTGAAAGGATTATTAATTTAAAACAGGGTGATTAAGATGGCTTCATTCGAAAAACAAAAGAATGGTAAAACATGGCGCTACATCATTTCATACAAAGATGATGACGGTAAATATAAGAAGTATCAAAAAGGCGGATTCCGTACGAAACAAGAAGCAAAGGTACATGCTAATGATATGGAGTATAATTTAAAATTTGGATACAATATCAATAATGATGTGATCTTTGCAGACTACTTCAAACAGTGGTATGAGGTCAACAAGAAGCCCCACGTGTCAGCAAAAACTCTAACACGCTATGTTTCAATGCATAATCATATTGAAAAGCATTTTAAAAATACATTTCTAAAAGACATAAAACCATCAGACTACCAGCGATTCATAAATCATTATGGTAGCAATCATAATATAGATGGCGTGAGAAAATTAAATAGCTCCGTTCGTAATTGTTTCCATCAAGCGATTCACGAAGGATTAGTTTTACGCAATCCCACATTCAAAGCACAATTAAGCGGTGCAAACCCTAGTAAAAGCGAAGAATTAAAATTCATAAGTCACACTGAGTATAAAAAGTTGAAGCATTACCTTGAAGAAAAAGACAGTGTTTCATCATTGGTTTTACTTATGGGACTTGTTACAGGTGGGCGGTTTTCTGAGATTGCCAATATGAAGCGTAATGATTTTTATGTAGGAGAAAACAAGGTTCATTTACCTGGTACAAAAACAACTACATCAGATCGTACTATAAGCATTGATACGAAAACTTTAAATAAAGTTAGAGAATTTATCGATGAAAGACCATCTGACATTAACGGCTATGTCTTTACAGTTAACGGTTCTATTATTACCAATGCATCGGTTAATAAAGCATTAAACAATGCTTGTAAGAAATTAGGTATCAAAAGTATTACCACACATGCGTTAAGACATACCCACGCCTCTGTGTTAATTCATAATGGTTACAGTGTTCAATATATTTCAAAACGACTGGGACACTCTTCAACATTAGTCACACAATCCGTTTACCTGCACTTATTAGAAGAAACTTATGAGCGTGAAGATAATCAGTTTATTAAGTTCATGGACAACTTATAATAAGGAAAAATTAGGGAAAATGATTTGATATTCGATATAAACGAATGATAATGATATAACCAAAAACCCTTTTATAAAGGCATTTTGATAATGAAAGAAATTGAAAAACAACCTACTTTCTCCCTTCGAGGGGGTTATGTAGTTAATATTAATTAACTTGAAACCTTTGAAACGTTGATGTATCAGCGTTTCTTTTATTTTGCTATTTAAGTCATCGGGCAGTTGTTAAAAAATCAAAATAGCTTTTAATAAAAAACACCGCTAATAGCGGCGTAAGTTAAAATATTCAAATAATTATTTTTATATATATAATTTGAAACAATTAACAAATAGTATTACTTAAGTTGTTTAATAGCTTTTAGTAAATTGGGTGCTGACTGAGCTGTAAATTTATATTCAGTTGTAAAACTTTTAGTAGCCATATAACTCACTTCTTTCATAATAAAGTTTAATCAAATCCATGAAATACAAAAACCTGTTCTTATGATTAGTTTTTTAAATTCAACATTAACTTTTCAACAATACCATTGGTTGCTTGTACAAGCACATTTATATTGCAAGAACTACATCATTTTTGAAATTAAATTCAACTTCCTAATATGAACCTCAAAAGAAATGAACTCTCTTAAAAGCAGAGTAGTAATCCATTACACTAATAATAAACTAGGCTCACTTCTTCAATATATATTTTACACTCCAATTCCAATTTATTAATCATGCAATAAATTATCAATTCTACAATTTTTTAGTTACTCTTTTCCCTTTAACACGATATTTCCAATTAATTTCTTTCATTTCATCTAAAATATCTGAATATATGCTTTTTTAATATTTAGAAATGTGTTAAAGTTTATTTGTTTGAAAGAAATTCATCTACATAAATTGTCAGAAATTTTTGTAAATAGAGAGAAGTTTTCAACACCAGGAGGTTATTATGAAAAAAGTAATTCTAATATCAGGTTTAATGCTCTTCTCGTTATTCTTCGGAGCAGGCAACTTGATTTTTCCACCTATGCTCGGATATACCGCGCAAAGCAATATGTGGACAGGTATGACAGGTTTTGCGATTACAGGTATTTTATTACCTTACATCACAGTCATTGTCATTGCCTATTATGATGGTGGCGTGGAGTTTATCGGGGACCGCGTCCATCCTAAATTCGGGTTTATTTTTGCAGTTTGTATTTATTTATCTATCGGGGCACTATACGGGATTCCACGTGCTGCGAACGTGGCTTATGAAATCGGCGCAAAATCGATTCTGCCTATTCACAACACATGGACATTGGTAGGTTTCTCCCTTGTATTCTTTATTGTTGTAGGGTTAATCGCTTTATACCCAACAAAAATTGTCGATAACTTAGGGAAAATCTTAACACCTGCCCTATTATTGATTATTGGTGCTTTATGTATCGCAGCGATTATTAATCCTGAAGGAAAAGTCGGACAACCACATGATAAATATGCGGAAACACCTTTCATTTCAGGAATCTTAGAAGGTTACTACACAATGGACTTAGTAGCAGCTTTAGCCTTCTCAGTCGTTATCGTACAAAGCTTTAAACTCGCAGGTATTTCAGACAGCAAAAAGATAGTGAGAAACGTTATCTTATCAGGTCTGATTTCAGCGTTATTATTAACAGTGATTTACTTCTCATTAGCATACTTAGGTATCACGACAAGCAAACCAGGCTTTGATAATGGCGCAAGCATTCTAACATATAATTCAGTACGATTATTCGGATCATTCGGAAATATTTTATTCGGTATGATTGTAATTTTAGCTTGTTTAACAACTTGTATCGGCTTGGTGAACGCAAGTTCTGCATTCGGATTGAAGAAGTTCCCACAAATTTCATACAAGACTTATGTACTGTCATTCTCAGTAGTCGGATTCTTAATTTCAATCTTAGGGCTCAACATGATTTTACAAATCGCAGTTCCATTACTGACATTTATTTATCCGATTTCTATTGTGTTGGTACTGATTTCATTTGTCGCAATTGCGATTCCGACAAAATTAAAAATCGCTTATATTTTACCGACGATTTCAACATTAATTATTTCAGTACTTGAAATCTTCAACACATTTAAACTGATCAAACCACTAAATGCAGTCTATCAATTCTTGCCATTATCTGATTTAGGATTGGCTTGGTTACTACCATTTATTATCTTAACTGCAATTGGTATTGCGATAGATTTTATGCGCAATAAGAAACATACACAACAACCCGCAACATCTTAATATTGATTGAAATGCCTTTCTCATTTTACGAGAAAGGTATTTTTATTTGACCAAAGCTTATTGTCACAATATTTCAATAATATTTCTATCTATTTCATTATAATTTGTTTGTGTTAAAATGAATCATGCATTTTTAATTTGAAACAAGCATTGTTTCAATCTTCACACTTCCACAACATATATGCGATACACTTATATTAAGGTTCATCAATATAATCTTTATTAAACAATTCATCATAGAAAGGGAGGATATATTTGAAACAACCGTCGCTCAATTATAATTTAATTACGACTGTATTCTTTATTTCAGGTATTGCGGTTATGTGCAGTCTTTACTCTGCCATTCCTTTAATGCCGATTATGGGGAAAGAATTACATTTAAGCGAAGGTGCCACAACATTAATCGGTGTGGTATTCTCAGTTTCTTATTCAGTCAGCTGTATGTTTTATGGAATCATTGCCGACAAGTTTGGTAAGAAGAAGGTCATATTAATCGGCTTGGCTATGCTCACACTTACAACTTTTGCGATCGGCTTTATTCATAACTTTGCGCTATTACTGATTGTACGTGTTTTACAAGGAATAGCTACCGCAAGCTTCTCACCTGTGTCATTAACATATGTGACAGAAGTGTTCCCTATTCATAAACGTGTTACCGCAATCAGTTTTATTAGTACCAGCTTCATGTTATCTGGTGTTATCGGTCAAAACTTAAGTGATATTATCGCCGCACATATGAGTTGGCGTATCGTTTACTTCGTATTGACTGTTGTTTACTTATTGCTGATTGTTTGGATTTACCGAGCTATTCCGAAAAGTCCTTATCATATGCCTGATACAAAATTCTCAGTGTTCTTTAAAAACATGAGACATATTTTTGATAATAAAGGCATTGTATTATGTTTCTTTGTTTCATTAACTATCTTAACGTCATTTGTTTCTATGTATGCTCTGCTAAATGAATATTTGACATCTGACCCAATCAACGCTGATTTAACGACAATATCATCAGTGAAGCTATTTGGTTTAATTGGTATGTTATTAGCGTTATCTGCAGGTCGCATAAGTGATTTCATCGGTGTAAAACGTATTATTCTAATCTCATTAATCACTGCAGGTATCTCATTGATACTGATGGGCGTGACACACAATCTCATTATCATCACATTGTTCAGTGTTATCTTTATCGCAGGTATCTCTTTTGTGATTCCTTCTGTGATATCACAAATCGGTCTACTGACTACTAAAGATAAAGGCTTCTTCTTATCTATCAATACCTTTATGTTATTTATCGGTACAGCGATTGCACCTGTATTGTCTATGCAGTTGTTAAACAATATGCAGTCATTTAAAATGATGTTCATTGTATTATCAATCGTGAATTTCATCGGCTTTATTATAGCTTTAGGAATTCCGAAAAAATCAGTCGTAGATCAATAACGATAAAAAGCAGTCACTCATTTCAATTTTCAAATGAGTGACTGCTTTTCTTTATCACATTTCAATATGTTCACCGCTTCTAATCTTATCTGCTAACTCATTCAACTTACGTAAACGATGATTAACACCTGATTTCGAAATTGTGCCTGTAGAAACCATTTCTCCTAATTCTTTTAGAGAGACATCTTGATTTTCCACACGCAATTTCGCAATTTCTCTTAAACGGTCTGGTAAGTTTTCAATGCCGATTTCTTGATCAATCAACTGAATACTTTCAACTTGTTTCATCGCTGCACTAACTGTTTTGTTTAAATTAGCTGTTTCACAGTTTACTAAGCGATTTACTGAATTACGCATATCTCTGACAATACGCACATCTTCAAATTTCAACATCGCTTGATAACCTCCGATTAAACTCAAGAAATCAGAGATTTTCTCCGCTTCTTTCAAATAAACGATATTTCCTTTTTTACGTTCTAAATGTTTCGCATTCAATTCATATTCATTCATTAAAGCAGTTAAGCCTTCTGAATGACTTTCGTATAAAGAAAATATCTCTAAATGATAAGAAGATGTTTCTGGATTATTCACAGAACCGCCAGCTAAGAATGCACCGCGTAAATAACTTCGTCTCATTTCATCGTCACGAATCAAATCTAAATCAATAGCGTGTGTAAACACACCGTCTTTTAAGATACCAAGTTCATGTAAGATTTCACGAGACTTCATTTTCGTTCTGCAGATATAAATGTTGTTCTTCTTCAGCTTCATTTTCTTTCGAACAAGAATTTCAACTTCAATATTGAATACTTTCTTAATCAGAGAGTATATACGTCTGGCTGTTGTCGCATTTTCAGTTTGTACATTGATGACAAATTGCTGATTCGACAAACTGAGTGCACCATTCATCCGTATTAATGCGCTAAGTTCCGCTCGCGCATTTTTATCATCGACATCGATTCTTGTCAATTCATTTTTCATGTCTGATGCAAAGCTCATGCCGCGCCATTCCCTTCTTTAAAATTTTCTATTTTTCGGATTAAATTGGATTGTGCTTGTTAAATCAAGTGCCAATTCATAAATCATGCGTGCTAAGCGTGTTGTATTATGGCGCACACGATTTTTCGAAGAAACATGGACTAAATCTTGTGCAGTAATGGGTTCAATACCTGCCGCTTCAATCGATTCTTTATGATAAGTCACAGGTTCTGCCTGTTCTTTATGGTAATTTTCTAAAATGTCTTTACTGTACTGATGATTCTCACAACAAATCACATAATCAATAAAATTTGTTTTCATGTGATTATGCATTGCTTGAATATGATCCATCACATCAAAATGATCTGTTTCGCCATGTTGCGTCATCACGTTTGAAACATAAACTTTAGGTGCCGCACTATCCACAATCGCTTCACCGATACCTGGCACACACAAATTGGAAATTACGCTCGTATACAATGAACCAGGGCCTAATACGATTAAGTCCGCATCTTCTAATGCCTCTACCGCTTCTTCCATCGGCTGCACATCTGCAGGCTCTATAAAGACACGCTTAATTGTTTTTTGACGCTTCGGTATATTAGACTCACCATACACGATTTCTCCATCTTCCATCTCCGCATTTAAACGAATACTAGAATTCGTTGAAGGAATCACGCGTCCTTTGATATTTAAAATTTTACTTAATTCTTTAACCGCATGACCAAAGTCATCCATAATATTTGTCAGTGCCGCAATCAATAGGTTTCCTACTGAATGACCTTCCACTTGATTCTCTTTGAAGCGGTACTGAAACAGCTCCTTTAAAGTCGGTTCTGTATCACTTAAGGCCGCAATAACGTTACGGATGTCCCCAGGAGCGGGAATGTCCATTTCACTTCTGATTTTACCTGTACTTCCCCCATCGTCTGCTACCGTCACAATTGCGGTAATATCGATAGGATAATCTTTTAAACCACGAGCCAATACAGATAAACCTGTACCGCCCCCGATTAATACGATTTTAAGCTTTTTCATTTCTCTCGCCACTTTCGATATGTGCATCTCTATGATGAACGTAAACATTATAGTCGTAACTATCATTCAAGTCTTCGGCTAATCGTTTCGCTAAGGCAACAGAACGATGCTGTCCGCCTGTACATCCGATCGCAATCACTAATTGTGTCTTGCCTTCTTTTTTATAGCCCGGAATCATAAATTTCAATAAGTCTAATAACTTATCATAAAAGATGGCTGTTTCTTGCCATTTCATGACATATTGATATACAGCGTCATCATTACCGGTTAAAGGACGTAACTCTTTTACATAAAACGGATTCGGTAAGAATCTCACATCAAAGACTAAATCTGCATCTTGTTGGATGCCATGTTTGAAGCCAAAGCTCGTTACACTAATACTAAATGTTTCGATATCATCTCTATTAAACAATTTGTTTATTTTTGCACGTAATTCTTTTGGATTTAAGTCTGTTGTATCTATGACAAAGTTCGCAAAACTACGGATTTCAGATAATGATTGACGTTCTTCTCTAATAGAATTAATCAATGAATTTTGACCGTTATCACTTAATGGGTGTGCACGGCGTGTTTCTTTATATCTTGAAATTAATTTTGCTTCACTTGCCTCGACAAACATCACGTCTACTATAATGCGATTCTTGCTGCGTAAAAAATCTACTTCTTTTACTAAGGATTTGAAAAATTCGCGACCGCGTAAATCAATCGCAATTGCTACTTTTTGTAAAGATGGTGTGCCTTGCTCCATCAACTCCACAAATTTCGGCAGTAAAATCGGTGGTAAATTGTCTACACAAAAGTACCCTAAATCTTCTAAACTCTGTAAAACTACAGACTTCCCAGCCCCCGACATACCAGTAACCACTAATAATTCACTCTTATTTACGACTTCATTTTCTTCATGTTGCATAACGACACCATCCTGTAATTAATTCGCTCATAATATCCTTATCTTTATCATAGTATCATATTACATTCTAACTTGAACATGATTACTATGGAATATGTAAAAAGGTTTGAATAGATGCATGGTTTAAACCGCTTCATGCACTACTCAAACCTTCTTCGTTTTTTATTATGCTTCTTCTGCTTCTAGTTTATCTTTCAATTCTTCGATATAGCCTTGCGCATTTTGAGCTGCGATACTACCGTCTCCAGTAGCTGTAACGATTTGTCGTAAACCTTTTTCACGCACATCGCCTGCTGCGAAGATACCAGGAACTTTTGTTTCCATTTCTTCGTTTGTTACGATGTAACCTGCTTCGTTTGTGATACCTAAATCAACAATCGGTGCAGTTAAAGGTTTCATACCGATATAAACGAATACACCATCAGCGTCTAATGTTTCTTCTTTACCATCTACTGTAGATTGTAAAGTAACTGAGCCGACTTTACCGTCTTTTTCATTAATAGATGCTAATGTGTGATTCCAGATAAAGTGCATTTTTTCGTTTTTGAATGCACGATCTTGTAAGATTTTTTGTGCACGTAATTTATCTCTACGGTGAACGACAGTAACACTGTCCGCAAATTTAGTTAAGAAGTTACCTTCTTCTACTGCAGAGTCTCCACCGCCGATAACGTATAAGTTTTTGCCTTTGAAGAATGCACCGTCACATACTGCACAGTAACTTACACCGCGGCCGCCAAGTTCTTCTTCACCTTGCACACCGATTTTTTTGTATTCTGCACCTGTTGCGATAATCACCGCATATGCAGTAACAGATTTATCTCCATAAAAGACTTCTTTAATATCGCCTTTATCTTCAATCGCTTTAATATCGCCGTACTGATAAACAGCGCCGAATTTTTGCGCATGATCAAACATTTTTGTTGATAAGTCAGGACCAGAAATTGATTCGAATCCTGGGAAGTTTTCAACATCTTCAGTGTTTGCCATTTGTCCGCCTGGCACACCACGTTCGATCATTACAGTTTTTAAGTCCGCGCGAGAAGCATATACGGCTGCAGTCATACCTGCTGGGCCTGCGCCGATAATTACAACATCATAATCAGGTTGTTGTTTAGTCATTCTTCTTGCCTCCTAGTATTTAATCACACTCATTATAAGATAGAGCTTTCTTGAAATATACTTTTATGCTCAAATTGTGAATTGTACTATTTTACATACACAACTTTTAAACTTCTAGTAGAATTTCAATTGATTTATTCAAACGGTACATAGATATACCGAACCATTCTGTAATAGCTTTTTTCGTATAAGCATCGGGTCGTGTTTTAAAGAAGAGATA
Source organism: Staphylococcus sp. HMSC072B07 (assembly GCF_001815505.1). Lineage (NCBI taxonomy): Bacteria > Bacillati > Bacillota > Bacilli > Caryophanales > Staphylococcaceae > Staphylococcus > Staphylococcus sp. HMSC072B07. Next base: position 17,640 of record NZ_KV820906.1, read on the forward strand.
TACACACGCTGCCACATACCCTTCTACTTTTTCCAAATCATATTCTTGTGCAATGATTCCTTCAGCTCGATCAATCCAATGTACAAATAAAGATTGATATTCTCTTAAAGCCTCTTTCTCATACAAGGTTAACATGCCTCGATGAATGAAATCTAATTTGACTAATTTCAATCCTTTTATCAAATATGTCAGATATAGTTTTTCGTATTCATTCATCGTTTCTAATACATTCCAAATTTCTTCTGTAATTAATAGTTCTCTGCCATTCATCTGTTCTAATAAGAAAATCCCATAAATACGTTCATGGCTGTCTTCACTAATCAATAGCGGCGCAATATGCGAATGGAAATAGAGATTTTTCTCAGAAATCAACCAAGGTGGCGGTCCTGGAGGTGTATCTGTCATTGCTTCAAGCTTTTCCCAAAACACCTTACTTTGCTCTTTATTTCCCAGGTGATAAAAGTTGACGCTTAACGCATGAAACATTTGCATGGAAATGAATTTACCTTTTTTAAACAAAGGATACAATAATTTTTGCGAAGCACTGAACTTTTGTAGATAGCTGAGGACAATACCAAGTTTGAAACTTTCTTCATCATTCATTGGTACAACTTTAGACAATGATTGCAGATAGTTCGGATAAGCTTTGTCATTTGTGTTATAAAGTAATAACGTATAATGACATAATGCATAAACATCCGTCTGATTTTCTTTTAAAAGCTGTTTCAACATATTACGTGCGATATCATAGTTTCCTAAATACAGATGTATCATTGCTAATAAATTGCGTACACTTTCATGCGTACGTACTGTCATTTCTTGGCGTTGAATAAACTTTTTCGCTTCTTCTAGCTTGCCTTGAGAGAAAAGATATTGAAAAATAATCTGAACTGCGAATACTTGGCTCTCTTTTTCAAGTACATCTACATCCTTATAGACAACTTCAAAGGTTTCTTCTAGTTCTTTTCTATAGTCTTCATCCTCTGACAGCAACACATAATTCATCCCGAAACAAAATGCTTTATTCGGATCTTGTAAATTCGTATATATTTGACTGAGTTGATAATAGGATGATTCTACATGTTCACCTTTCGCAATGAAATCATAATAACGTCCAACAACTTGCTTAGCTTGGCCCACTTCAGTCAGTGCGGTTGTATAATCTTGAAGCGCTTCAAAGTCAGAAGGCGACAATTCAAGGACTTTATGATAGTACTCTGCGGCTTTTTGATAATCTCTATGTTTTAGTTTTGACGCTGCCAGTCGTTTAAAAAGTGATGCATCTTGCGTCATTGGAATCACTTTTTTAGATGGTTCTGATGTCATTGTATTGCCCCTCCTCTCACTTATAATCTGATCTGCATGGGATTGCCGAAAACTAAAGCGCCATCTGGTACATCTTTATTAACTACCGTACCTGCACCGATTTTGACATGACTACCAATTTTAACACCAGGTAAAATTGTCACATTGGCACCGATTAATGTATGATGACCGATTTCAACTTTTCCCACTCTCAACTCTGAAACTAAAAATTCATGGGTCAATATTGTTGTATTATACCCTATCACACAATTATCTCCAACTTGAATTAGATGCGGATATAAGATATCCGGCATCACTTTATAGGCAAAAGCTGTGTGCTTTCCAACCTGCATACCTAAACAAGCACGGTAAATCCATCGTTTTAATTTCAACGATGGAATATACCGTGCAATTTCAATCATAATCGTTTGTCTAAACGCTTTTTTCACTGTGATAAAATGATACATTCTCCAAAGCGGATTAATCTTCGATTGACTGCCCGCTACTTTTTTATAACGTCTCATTTAATCTCCTCTTATTTCGGCCATGCCAAGTTTCTGGCATCTTTAAATTTAGGTGGTTGTTTCTTCATTCGACGATAGATAATCATAACGACACTGATAATAATCAAGATAACAGACATCACCTGTGCCACTCTGATATTGCTTGTCAACATTAAACTATCTGTACGCATACCTTCGACAAAGAATCTGCCGATTGAATACCAAATCAAGTATAAGAAGAATGTTTCACCAATTCTTAAGTGCTTACGTAAAAATAGTAATAACGCAAAGCCAAGCACATCCCAAACTGATTCATATAAGAAAGTCGGTTGATAGTACTGGCCATCAATATACATATTATCAATAATAAATCTTGGAATATGAAGGTTCTCTAGGAAACTTTGAGACACAGGCCCCCCATGTGCTTCATGGTTCATAAAGTTCCCCCAACGTCCAATACCTTGCGCTAAGATAATACTTGGTGCAACAATATCTCCAATTTGCCAAGGGTTATGATTGTTCATTTTACACACAATAATGCCTGTGATAAATCCACCAATCAAACCACCATGAATGGCGATGCCGCCATGCCATATCATCGGTATCTCTGAAGGATTTGCGGCGTAGTATGGCCATTGGAAAATCACGAAATAAATCCGTGCTGCCACAAAGCCGAAAATAGCACTCCAAAAGATAATATCAATCAATGCATCTTGATGATAGCCTACTTTCTTTGCGGTCGCCTGCGCAATAAAATAACCTAATAAGATGCCGAAGGCAATAATAATCCCATACCATCGCACATCAATCGGGCCTAAGTTGAAGGCCACCGGATCAATATAACCTAAGTTAAACAACATCTAGCTTACTCCTCTTTGTGTTCATTTTTTCTAAGTATTTCGGCATTTAAACGTTCGTTAAATTCTTCAGCTGTATTGATGCCCATAATGTTCAAGCGATAATTCATCGCCGCAACTTCAATAATAACTGCCACATTTCTACCCGGTCTTACCGGAATTGTTTTCTTTGTGATTTCAGTATCTAAAATACGTAAGGTTTCTTCATTCAAACCTACACGGTCGTATAGCTTATCTTTATCCCAGTTTTCCAAATTGATATTCAAACCGATTTTCTTCTCTGTCAAAATCGAACCTGCACCAAATAACGTCATTACGTTAATAATCCCAAGTCCTCTGATTTCTAATAAATGTTCGATTAATTTCGGTGGTTTACCAATCAATTCATCTTTCGTGATTTCACGAATCTCCACATTATCATCCGCAACAAGACGGTGTCCACGTTTTACTAACTCTAACGCTGTTTCACTTTTACCGATACCAGAATCACCAGTAATTAAAACACCTACACCATATACGTCTACTAATACACCATGTAAAGATGTTGTTTTCGCAAGTTCATGTTCAAGATATGTAGTTAATCGGCTCATTAAACTTGTTGTCGCATCTTTAGATGTGAGTAATGGTACACTGAGCTCTTGTGCCGCATTGACTAATTCTTCTGGCGGCTCAATATCACGTGTAACGATAATTGCCGGTGTATCAGGACGGCATAACTTACGTAATCTGCCTTGTCGTTCTTTATCTGGTAATAAATTATAAAATGATAATTCAGTTGTCCCTAATAATTGAATACGGTCAGACGCATAATGCGAAAAGTACCCCGCCATTTCCAAACCTGGGCGTGAAATATCTGTATTATGAATCGGACGATCCAATCCTTCTTCTCCGGCTACTAAATTTAACTTGAATCTGTTTACTATAGCTCTAGCACTTAACATATTTTCACCTCAATCAACATTCTTCGTTATATGCTCATCTCTATCATATCAAAAAAGAATGCAGAAACGTTATTGGTTTTATCTCTATTCATCTTATCATTTCTTATATGTGTTCAAAAATCAAACTTTTTTCTTTGAAGTCATAAAAAAAGACATTCCACTGCTTTAAGTGAAATGTCTTAATCTGGTTATTGACTTGTTTGTGCTGCGTCACGTTCTAATACTGTTTTCAAATATTTGCCTGTATAAGAATCTGGAGATGCGGCGATTTCTTCAGGTGTACCTGTCGCAACGATTGTTCCTCCGCCATCGCCGCCTTCAGGACCTAAATCAATCAAGTAATCTGCTGTTTTTATGACATCCAAGTTATGTTCAATAATCACAACAGTATCTCCGTTATCTACAATACGGTTCAATACTTTTAATAAACGACGAATGTCATCCACATGCAGACCTGTTGTCGGTTCATCTAAGATATAGATAGAACGGCCTGTTGAACGTTTATGCAGTTCTGATGCGAGTTTCACACGCTGAGCTTCCCCGCCTGACAATGTCGTCGCAGGTTGGCCGAGCTTCACGTAACCTAAACCAACATCGACTAATGTTTGTAGCTTACGTTTGATTTTAGGGATATTTTCAAAGAAATGTGTCGCATCTTCAGCGGTCATTTCTAATACTTCAGAGATATTTTTACCTTTATAAGTCACTTCTAACGTTTCACGGTTATAGCGTTTACCGCCACATACTTCACAAGGTACATACACATCTGGTAAGAAATGCATTTCAATTTTGATAATCCCGTCACCTTTACATGCTTCACAACGTCCACCTTTAACGTTAAAGCTGAAACGTCCTTTTTGATACCCTCTGATTTTCGCTTCGTTTGTTGATGCGAAAACATCACGGATATCATCAAAAACGCCTGTGTAAGTTGCTGGGTTTGAACGTGGTGTACGTCCAATTGGGGATTGGTCAATATCAATCACTTTATCAAGTTGATCAATACCTTCAATTTTATCCACTTTACCTGGTCTGATTTTCGAACGGTTTAATTTTTGTGCCAATGTTTTATACAGTACTTCGTTCACTAATGAACTTTTACCTGACCCAGAAACACCTGTAACAACAGTCATTGTAGAAAGCGGGAAGTCTACATCTACGTCTTTCAAGTTGTTACTGCTGGCACCGCGTACTTTTAGTTTACGGTCTGTCACAGGTCTGCGATGTTCTGGGACTTCAATACGTTTCTTACCGCTCAGATACTGACCTGTTAATGATTTAGAATTACGCATGACTTGTTTAGGTGTACCTGCTGCGACAATTTCACCCCCGTAATCGCCGGCACCAGGACCTACGTCTACAAGATAATCCGCTTCTCTCATCGTATCATCATCATGTTCAACCACAATCAGCGTATTACCTAAATCACGCATTTCTTTCAATGTGTTGATTAAACGGTCATTATCTCTTTGATGTAAACCAATAGAAGGCTCATCTAACACATATAATACACCCGTTAAACGTGAACCGATTTGTGTAGCTAAACGAATACGTTGCGCTTCACCACCAGATAATGTACCTGATGAACGATTTAACGTTAAATAATCTAAACCGACGTTATTTAAGAAATACAATCTTGAGATAATTTCTTTCAAGATTAAATCTGCAATCTTACGGTCTTGTTCAGATAAATCGATATTTTCGAAGAAATGCAACGCTTCTTTAATGGAATACTCTACAACTTCTCCGATATTCAAACCTGAAACATACACAGATAATGCTTCTTGGCTTAAACGTTTACCATGACATGTTTCACAAGGTAATTCCGTCATATATTTCTGCATCATTTCACGAACATATTCTGATGGAGATTCATGATAACGACGTTCAATGTTCGGCACAACGCCTTCAAACTCCATCGTTCTTGTGCGTGATGCACCATTACGTTGTTCGAAAGTAAAAGTAATCTCTTTACCTTTTGAACCGTATAAAATGATGTCTTTTTGACGGTCAGTTAATTTTTTAAACGGTCTGTCCATATCAATTTTATACACTTCTGCGACACGTTTTAATAATGTCGGATAGAAGTCAGAACTTTTTGGTTCCCAAGGTACAATCGCACCTTCACGTAACGATACATTCGGATCTGGAATAACCAAATCTACGTCTACTTTTAATTTTTGTCCTAAGCCATCACATGTTGGACATGCACCGAATGGGCTGTTGAAACTGAACATACGCGGTTCTAATTCACCAATGCTGAATCCGCAAATCGGACAAGCATGATTTTCAGAGAATTTTAAAGGTTCTCCGCCAATCACATCGACTGTTAAGTTCCCTTCTGCCAGTTCTAACGCTGTTTCAATAGAGTCAGCCAGACGTGATTCAATACCTTCTTTCACCACAAGACGGTCAACAACAACTTCAATCGTATGATTTTTATTCTTATCTAGTTCTGGCACATCATTGATATCATGAATGTCACCATCTACTCTGACACGTACATACCCTTTTTTACTGATATCTTGAAGCAGTTTTTCATGTGAACCTTTACGGTGATTCACAATCGGTGCCATCAACTGAATTTTAGTACGTTCTTCTAACTCTAAAATACGGTCAGCCATTTGTTGTACTGTTTGTGATTCAATTTCAATACCATGATGTGGACAAAATGCTTTTCCGACACGTGCATATAATAAACGAATATAATCATAAATTTCTGTTACCGTCGTAACCGTAGATCTCGGGTTTTTACTTGTCGTTTTTTGGTCAATCGAAATTGCCGGAGATAACCCTTCAATCGTATCAACATCCGGCTTATCCATTTGTCCTAAGAATTGACGTGCGTAAGCACTTAATGATTCTACATAACGGCGTTGTCCTTCTGCATAAATCGTGTCGAAAGCCAAAGATGACTTACCTGAACCTGATAGTCCAGTCATCACAATCAATTTATTTTTAGGCAATTCCACATTGACACTTTTTAAATTATTTTCACGTGCACCTTTGACCACAATAGATGGATCTTTCTTACTCACACATGTCACCTCACCCTTCTGCTTTCAGTTCAAACAACATGTCTCTTAGCTCTGTTGCTCGCTCAAAGTCTAAGTCTTTCGCTGCTTGTTTCATTTCTTTTTCTATATTTTCAATTGTTTTTTCACGTTCTTTTTTCGTTAATTTCTTAGGTACGACTTTTTGTTCTTTTTCATTTTCTTCATCTGTTTCCACTGTCGCACTAATAACGTCATGGATTTTCTTACGAATTGTTTTCGGTGTAATACCATGTTCTTCGTTGTATGCTTGTTGAATTTTACGACGACGCTCTGTTTCATCAATCGCATACTGCATAGAATCTGTAATCTTATCCGCATACATGATTACTTCACCATGCTCATTACGCGCAGCACGGCCGATGGTTTGAATTAATGAACGGTTAGAACGTAAGAAACCTTCTTTATCCGCATCTAAAATTACAACTAAAGAAACTTCTGGGATATCAATACCTTCTCTTAGTAAGTTAATACCGACAACCGCATCATACGTACCCATACGTAAGTCACGAATGATTTCAATTCGTTCTAATGTTTTTATTTCTGAATGCAGGTAATTGACTTTAATTCCCGCTTCTTTCATATAAGTCGTTAAATCTTCACTCATCTTTTTCGTTAACGTTGTAATGAGTACACGTTCATTTTTATCAATTCTATCTTGAATTTCACTTAATAAATCATCAATTTGATTCTTCGTCGGACGGACATCTATTTTAGGGTCTAATAAGCCCGTTGGTCGAATAATTTGCTCAACAACTTCATCTGAATGTTCTAGTTCATAAGGCCCAGGTGTCGCAGTCACATAAACTAATTGATGTGCTTTCTTCTCAAACTCTTCGAATGTTAATGGACGGTTATCCAAAGCACTCGGAAGTCTGAAACCATGGTCAACTAAAACTTGTTTACGTGCTTTATCTCCGTTATACATCCCTCTGACTTGTGGTAATGTAACGTGAGATTCATCAATCATAATTAACCAGTCATCACCGAAATAATCTAATAACGTATACGGTGTTGAACCATAATCTCTTAAACTCAAGTGGACTGAATAGTTCTCAATTCCTGAACAAAAGCCCATCTCTCTCATCATTTCAAGGTCATAGTTCGTACGTTGTTCTAAGCGTTGCGCTTCTAATAATTTATTATTCTCTCTTAAATACTTTAAGCGATCTGCTAATTCTTTTTCGATACGTTGAATCGCTAATTCCAATTTTTCATCTCTAGTTACGAAGTGGGATGCCGGGAAGATAGAGAAGTGTTCTCTTTCACGTAATACTTCACCTGTTAAATAGTTTACTTCGCTGATACGATCAATTTCATCACCGAAGAATTCTACACGGATACACATTTCATCTCGAGACGCCGGGAAGACTTCTACTACATCACCGCGAACTCTGAATGTCCCGCGTTTAAAGTCGATGTCGTTTCTTGAATATTGAATATCTACTAATGCACGTAGAAATTGACTGCGATCCATTTCCATTCCTTGACGGACGTTAACTACTAAACTGCTATATTCAGAAGGATCCCCTAAACCGAAGATACTGCTGACACTGGCAACAACAATGACATCGTCACGCTCAAAGAGTGAACTTGTTGCTGAGTGACGTAATTGGTCAATTTCATCATTGATTGTCGCATCTTTTTCGATAAATGTGTCAGTAGATGGCACATAAGCTTCTGGTTGATAATAATCATAGAAGCTGACAAAGTACTCTACTCTATTTTCTGGGAAAAATTCTTTGAACTCATTATATAATTGACCAGCTAAGGTCTTGTTATGGGCTAATACTAATGTCGGTTTGCCCGCTTGTTGAATGACATTACTCATCGTAAAGGTCTTACCTGTACCTGTTGCTCCGAGTAACGTTTGGTGACGTTTACCTTCTTTAATACCCTTTGAAATTTTTTCGATAGCGGCTGGTTGGTCACCTTGCGGGGTAAACTCAGAAACAATTTTAAATGGATGATGTTCCATAAAATTCGGTATCCTCCTTTATTGACACTTCTATAGAAAAATATGAGTTTTAAAATATAAATAGGTTGAGACACTTGTCGTCTGTCCCAACCATATACTTCATGTTGAGATTGCAATTAAGCTGGTTAATTCGCAACTTCTCAAAATCTCATTTCATCGTTCTATTTAGTCTTTCTATACTCTCAATTACTCTATTTCAAACTTTTTACATCACTATATATTGTAACAGATTCTGTCAAAAAGATACAAACATCTGTTCGTAAAACTACTCTTTTTCCCCAAACAAAAAGCACTTGTCTTTTTTAGACAAGCACCTGTTTCATTTCTATTCAACGATAATCTTCATGCTGTTTATGAAGACGCAATTGATCTACAATCACAAAACCAGCCAGCAGAGATACAACATCTATAAAAATAATCCATTCACTATGAAAGAATCCTTTATATATAGAACCGCCGATCAGCATTAATGTCACAATTGCGCCGACCCATTTATTTTTCGTTACTACACTAAATAGTACAACAAGTATACATGGGAAAAATGAGGCACAAAGATACCAAATGAGATGCATAAGCGGTCACCCGTCTCTTTTATTTAAAATCGACATTGTTAATTCTCGTAACTCTGAACGTGGAATGAAGTTTTCCGTTAACATTTCAGGGATGACGTTCTCGATAAAATCTTGAACGGACACTAAGTGATCAAACTGCATAATAGTTTCTAAAGACATTTCATAAATTTCAAAGAAAAGTGAGTCTGGATTACGCTTTTGAATTTCACCAAATGTTTCATATAACAAGTCGATTTTATCAGCTACTGCCAAAATTTGACCTTCTAAAGAATCATCTTTGCCTTCTTGCAGACGTTCTCTGTAAACATCTTGATATTCTTCCGGAAATTCTTCTCTAATAAAATTATCTACCATCTCTTCTTCCACTTGCGAGAACAATTTCTTCAAATCACGGCTGGCATATTTCACAGGCGTTTTAATATCCCCTGTAAATACTTCCGCAAAGTCATGATTCAAAGCTTTTTCATATAAGCTTTTCCAATCAATTTCATTGCCATGATGTTCTTCTACTGTGGCTAAGTATTGCGCTATTTTCGTTACTTTAAATGAATGTGCTGCTACATTATGCTCAAAATACTTGAATTTACCAGGCAAGCGTATCAGCTTTTCTAAATCAGATAATCTTTTAAAATATTGATGTACACCCACGTTGAGCTCACCCCTTATCTATTTAATCAAATATTATACCCGCATACACGAATATATATCAAGCACTTTATCACGATTACTTTCAATTTTATTAAAACACTTTTCTTTTACTAGCGGAAATATAACGAATAAAGAGTTTATATTTATGAACTTTATAATAATATATGTGGTTTTCCTTCACACAATGTCTGAAGTTGCTTTAACTTTACCATTTTTCTTTCTGTAATTTAAAGCATTTATTTCCGATTTACTTAACCTTTACATTTCACTTGAACCAATAAAAAAAAGCACCATCCTCTCAATAGAGAACAGTGCGAATCGTTTTTAAATTAGTGAATGAAGTTATAACCACTTGCTTGACCAGCTGAAATCGTACGTGAAGTTACGACACCTGGACCATAGCCGTAGTTCATTTCAGATACACGAACTGAACCGTCGCTGTTAACACCTTCAACATATGCTACGTGACCGTAAGCACCTGCAGAAGATTGCATGATTGAACCTGCTGCTGGAATATTGTTTACTGTGTGTCCCGCTGCTGCCGCTGCGTTTGCCCAGTTATTTGCGTTACCCCAAGTTGAACCTACTTTACCGCCTGCACGATCGAATGCGTATGAAGTACATTGACCTGCTGTGTAAAGGTTTGCACCTGAATAATAAGATGGTGCACTTGTTTGGTATGAAGGTGCACTATAAGACGTTGTTGGTGCACTATATGATTGTGAATAGTTATAAGATGGTGCTTCATAACTAGTGTAGCTTGTGTTATAAGCTGCATCAGCAGTGTAGTTTACAGGAGCTGATGTTGTGTGTGCTGGTGCATCATAGTTTGCTGTTGCTTGACCAGATTTTTGTTCTGTTTGTGGTACAGCTTTACCAGTATGTAACGCTTCTAAATGCGCTGCACCTTTGTCAGAAACTGCTAAAATATCGCCAGGTAAAATGATGTGTGTCACGCCTGGGTTTAATTTGTATAATTGATCTAAAGAGATTTTATGTGCTGCTGCGATTGATTTTAAAGTGTCTCCTGCTTTAACTTCTACAACGTCTGTGTCAGGTAATACTAAAGCAGTGTCTTTTTTAACTTCGTCTTGGCTTAATTTATTAAGTGATTTAATTTCATCAGTAGTAGTGGCAAACAAAGCTGCAACTTCGCTTAACTTAGCATCTTCTTTAACTACATGCGTTTGTTCTGCAGATGCAACACCATTCAATGCTGTTAATAGAGTTAATGATGATGCTGATAGTAATAAAGCTTTCTTCATTTATTATTTCATCCTTTGCTGTCATTTTTTAATCATTAATTGATAAATCCAATATAGCACAACCCTTCCGCTCTAGGTGGAATGTTATAGAGTTGTAATATAAACGTTATACTATCGTTTAATCTCTAAATCAAAGAAACTTTCTGTCAATTAAACTAAATCATTGGCACTAGTACGCTTATTAACCTTTTTAATAGGATTCTTTGTAACATAACAGTAATATTAACTCATGCATTTAACATCTAAATTTACTTTTATCAATAATGTTTTTTGTTTGATAAAAAATAAAAGACCAAAGTATATTATACTCTGGTCTCAGACTGTCGACAAAGTCCTACGGACTTG
>NZ_KV820907.1:0-153571 GCF_001815505.1 Staphylococcus sp. HMSC072B07
GACAAGTCCGTAGGACTTTGTCGACAGTCTGAAAAGAGGCCAGTCGGCCTCTTTTTTTTATCCCTATTGTTTAGCACCTGTGTGCGTAGTGATTAATACAATTTCATGTATTGTTCGCGTTCCCACTCAGATACTTGTGTTCTATAGTAATCCCACTCAATTGATTTAGAGTTGATGAATTGATTATAAATGTGTGAACCTAAAGCATCTTTAACAATTTTGTTTTCACGCATTGCTTTTAATGCTGTGTAAAGTGTTGAAGGAAGATCTTCGATACCGATTGCTTCACGTTCGTCACGGTTCATTTCATAGATATTTTGGTTTACAGGTTCAGTAACTTTAAGTTTGTTTTTGATACCGTCTAAACCAGCTTCTAAGATTGCTGCTAAAGCCATGTATGGGTTAGCTGCTGGGTCAACTGAACGAACTTCTACACGTGTAGATAAACCACGTGAAGTTGGAACACGTACTAATGGAGAACGGTTTTTACCACTCCAAGCGATATAACATGGTGCTTCGTAACCTGGAACTAAACGTTTGTATGAGTTTACTAACGGGTTACATACAGCAGTGAATCCACGTGCGTTTTTCAAGATACCTGCGATGAATTGGTAAGCTTCTTCAGTCATTTGGTCACGACCATTTGGATCGAAGAATGCATTTTCTTTACCTTTGAATAAAGAAACGTTGAAGTGCATACCGCTTCCGTTTACACCAAATAATGGTTTTGGCATAAATGTCGCATGTAAGTTATGTTTACGTGCAATTGTTTTAACAACAAGTTTGAAAGTTTGGATGTTATCACATGCAGTGATGGCATCTGCGTATTTGAAGTCGATTTCATGTTGGCCAGGCGCAACTTCGTGGTGGCTGGCTTCAATGTCAAAGCCCATGTCTTCTAATTCTAATACGATATCACGACGGCAGTTTTCACCTAAGTCAGTAGGAGCTAAGTCGAAGTAACCGCCATGGTCATTTAATTCTAATGTTGGTTCGCCATATTCATCTAATTTGAATAAGAAAAATTCTGGTTCAGGCCCTAAGTTGAAATCAGTGAAGCCTAATTCTTCCATTTCGTTTAAGACACGTTTCAAGTTAGTACGTGGGTCACCAGCGAATGGTTTACCATCTGTACCGTATACGTCACAGATTAAACGTGCAACTTTACCTTGACTTGCTGTCCAAGGGAAGATAACCCAAGTGTCTAAGTCAGGGTGTAAATACATATCTGATTCTTCAATACGAACGAAACCTTCGATTGAAGATCCGTCGAACATCATTTCATTATCTAATACTTTTTCTAATTGACTTACAGGTACTTCAACATTTTTGATTGTTCCTAAAATGTCAGTGAATTGCAAGCGTAAATATCTTACGTTTTCCTCAGTAGCAAATCTGCGGATGTCATCTTTTGTAAATGTACGTTTTGCCATGTTTTAAATCCTCCAGTGAATTATTTGATAAAACGAGATAGGTCGCCTCGATTTATCGGGATAGCTTCCTGTTGCGGTTTCTGTGTTGCTTCAACGATAACGTGTTTTCTGATGGCTTTTTCATCAGTAGACAAATGTTGATCATCTTGATAAATGATTTGTTTGATTGCTTTTAGGTTAAACCCTTTTTCTAATAGGTGTTTGATTTCTAACAGGCGATCTAAATCATTCATCGAAAATAATCTTTTGTTACCGGGTGTTCTCTCTGGTTTAACGAGTCCATGTGCTTCGTAATACCGTACCTGTCTTGGTGTTAGCTCAGTCAATTGATTTACGACACTCATAGAGAAGACGGCCATGTTTCTGCGAAGTGCATCATTTGACATTTCTCCATCACCTCTATTTTTGAACTTGTTATTAACTTATCACAAATAAACCGAAATTACAAAAATATGTAAGGTTTCCTGACATCAGTATAAAAAGCCTTATATATCAAGGGTTCAACATATTTTTCTGATAATTCTAACAAATTAAAACACGAACCATTCAAAAATATTTCACATTTTCGTTCCGATTTACTGTGTTTTTACTTAAATAAGAGAGAATCTACTATGACTTTCTCTATGTAAAATTATACCTAAGTTGCGTTAGACATAAACATTTGACTAAATGAAATGTGAAATTAGACGTACTCAAGTACTGATATTTCAGTTGTTTATATGATGTCTTATGCGATTATAAATGTTAAAATAGTTTTATCTTATTTATATTAAATGATAGACGTTTTAACTTACCATTAAATCAATGTAAGAGTTTAAAATGAATCGCAAGAATGGAGTTGAGACAATGATAGCCTTTTACGTACCAGGATTACTAGGTGATATATTGCTAGGCATATTTATCTTATTCACAATCTTGAATTTGATTGTTGCCTTTAATATCATCTTCTTGAAAAATAGGTCGACAAGTGCCACATGGGCTTGGTTGTTTATTTTATTTATCGCACCAGTGTTAGGTTTCTTCTTATACATTTTATTTGGAAGAGGCGTATCAAAGAAAAAGTTATACAAAGATTACAGAAAAGATATAGAACAATTTGATGATATTATCAATGAACAACGTTACCAAGTTCAACAAGATCAGATACAAAGTGATAATGAAATAGTTCAAAAACATCATGACTTAGTAAATATGCTGTTAACGAGACAACCTGCTTTCTTAACAGAAGGTAATGATATCGATGTGTTTGTCGATGGCCATAAATTATACGATCAAATGATTGAAGATATTAAAAAAGCGGAGTCTTTTATCCACTTAGAGTATTATGTATTTGAATTAGATGGTTTAGGCCATCGCATTATTGATGCTTTAGAAGAGCGTTTAGAAGCGGGTGTAGAGGTCTTATTATTATATGATGATATTGGCTCGAAAAAGTTAACCTTGCGCCAATTCAAGCGTTTTAGAAAGCTTGGTGGGCAAGTTGAAGCTTTCTTCGCAAGCAAACTGCCGTTAATCAACTTCAGAATTAATAACCGTAACGATAGAAAGATTGTGGTGATTGACGGTAAAATCGGTTATATCGGTGGTTTCAACGTTGGAGATGAATACTTAGGCTTAAGTAAGAAATTCGGTTATTGGAGAGATACACATGTCAGAATTAAAGGTTCTGCAGTGGATGCGTTAGAATTACGCTTTATGTTGGATTGGAATTCTCAATCTAAACGTCAAACGTTGCCATATAAACCTAAATACTTCCCAGTGAAAGAAGATGTAGGGGAAGCTTCTGTTCAGATTTGTTCAAGCGGACCTGATGATAACTGGCATGAAATTGAATTCGGCTATACAAAAATGATTAACTCAGCTAAAAAATCGATTTATATGCAGAGTCCTTACTTCATTCCAGATAATTCTTATATCAACGCGTTGAAGATGGCCGCAAATTCAGGAGTAGACATTCACTTGATGATTCCTGATATGCCTGACCATCCGTTTGTATACTGGGCAACATATTATCATGCGGCAGAGCTATTAGACTCAGGTGTCAAAATCTATACGTATAATAATGGGTTTATCCATTCTAAAACGATGGTAATTGATGATGAAGTCGCTAGTGTCGGTTCAGCCAACATGGACTTCAGAAGCTTTGAATTAAACTTTGAAGTCAACGCTTTTATGTATAACAAAGAAATCGCTACAGAGTTACGTAAAGCGTTTGAACATGATATCACACTTTCAACAGAATTAACGAAAGCACGTTATGCGAATCGTTCATTCTGGATTAAAATGAAAGAGGGCTTCTCAAAACTGATTACACCAATTTTATAAGATAAGAAAAACTCGGAAGTGAGCTGTCTCATTTCCGAGTTTATTTATACTGTGTTATTTTCTTTTATTGTGTTTATCTCGATTCTGCTGGATGATAAATAAAATAAAACCGACGAGCATTCCCATTAAGATGCCAATAATTGCTGTGACTAGTAATGGAAACTCATATACATATTGCAAAATCAAGCCGACGATAATTGCGACTGCAACAGCAACAATCATTACAATGTTTTCTTTAATGGCTTGCATAGCGCGCCTCCTCATCAAATTCCTTGTTTCTATCATACCAAATTTTTGTGCATCAGAGAATTGACGCACCTATGAAAAAATAGATATGATGAGTCGGTGATAACTTTAATCTAAGCAGGTGAAAATTTTTGAAACGTAAGTCTATGTCGTCAATCATTGTAATTGCAGTGATTGCTGTAATTGTTTTAGGTTTCCAATATTTTAATCATTCAGGTCCCTTTAAACAAAGCGGTGGAGAACAAGCGTCGACATCGATGGGGGATAAAGAAGCGGTTACTGTCAAACGTGTTATTGATGGTGACACCTTTATCGCAACAGATAAAGATAATCGTGAAATTAAAGTCAGAATGATTGGTATGGATACACCAGAAACAGTTAAACCTAATACACCTGTACAACCGTACGGGAAAGAGGCTTCAAACTATACCAAGAAGCATTTAAATAACCAAAAGGTTTATTTAGAATTTGATAAAGAGCCGAAAGATCAATATGGCCGCTATTTAGCTTATGTTTGGTTAGATGAGAACCATATGTTTAACGAAGAATTAGTTAAACAAGGACTTGCACGTGAAAAGTACTTTGCGCCGAATGGCAAGTACCGAGATGTGCTTAAAGATGCTGAACGAGAAGCGAAACAAAAACATTTAAATATTTGGAGTTAAAAAATAACGGACAAGCTGAATGTGCTTGTCCGTTATTTTAATTAAGGTTGATTGATGTAGCCCAGAATCTTTTCGCAATCTTGTTCAGTGATTTCATGTTTTGACTGCATAAATATATTGCGAATCGCATCTTTTAAGTCATGCTTAGAAGTTGCGGTCTCAACATATTTTTGACGTTCAGTCGGACCATCAATGATATTTACAGAACCGTCACTAAAGTATACTAAACCGACACTTGAAATTTTTTGATTGAAGTTCTTTTCGTAAGCATCTTTTAGTTCTTTAGAGTTCACAGAAGCTGTAAGGTACGGGTCATAGTCATAGAAATCAAAAGTGACACTGTTGCTTTTGACTTTTTCAGTGAACGTATAAATATCTTCTCTTGTTGACTGGAATTGACTTTGATATTGATCTGCGATGTAATGCCCGATAATTTGATCAATATCTTCTACATTTGTATCAATAGGTTTTTCAGGTTCAGCACTGAAATGATAAAATGTTTTTTCTTTCCAGTTCTTCACGTCGATATTTAACAACCCTTTATCTGTGATGACTACATAATCAAAAGTACGCAAGAAATCGAAGAGTGGATGTTTAACAGCAACATTGCCTGTTGAAACAATATGATAAAACTTAACTTCTCCATTTTCTTTTAAGCTTTGCATAACTTTCTCGATAGATTGTTTAGCTTTGCGTACACCATAATGATGTTGTTGTGTACCATCATTAATGATTTGATTTTTCAATGATGCGACTTCTGTACGTAAGGTGTTGACCTTGCTTACAAGTTGATTTTTTGAATAAATCTCTGTATCTAGTCGGTGCTGCATTAAGCTGCGTGATACAACAAGCGCAATGGCCAAAATCACGATGACAGCAACTAGAAGTAATATTAAATACATACCTATCATTCCTTACTCAATAAAAAGTAGTTAAATTTAAACATACCCTAATAATCTAACTCTTAGTGGTAAAAATCAATAATAAAGTCTTAACAAAATATTAATGTAACATTTATGACATATTATGATAATACTAAAAAAGTTCCAGACGAATATGTAGGAAATGTGTCTGGAACTTTAATCGTTAAATTCAATTTTAAGTGTTTGGTTTCAACTCAGCTTGGGAATCAATGAAATATCTTAAAAACTATTACGCTTTTGTATCTTGTAAGATAGATTTTTGTAAAGCGTCAAATTCCTCAAGCAGTTTCAATGCTTTTTTCGTTTGTGCGCTTGTAATAGTAATGAAAACTTTTCGTTCATCATCGATGCAGCGTTGCTTGCCGATGATTTTCATTTCCGTTAATGTGCTGAACGATTTATGAATTTCCATTAAACTGAAATTTATACCGTGTTTCACTTCAAGAAGAGGAATAAGTTTCTTTTGACGATCTAAAATGTGTTTTAAAAATAATAAATCGTTGAAACGTAAGTTATATTCCTGCTTCAAAGCTTTAATTAATTCTTTTCGATGCAATTCATAGTAAAAAATCGATTCTGTAGACTGTGTTTTTTCAGAATACATGATTTCACCTCGTGTTGTATTTATAATATCTTGCGTCTACATTATTATAATAAAAAAGTTATACTTTGAAAAGAGATATTCTTTAGTTTTAACTTAAATTATTGTATCTATTTTTAAAAATTCAATTAACGAATGAAAATAAAGTTTATAAATCCAATAGGGTTACTTGGTATAACAAAAGGAGTTTAAAAATTGTTCTCTATTATAAAGAATAAAACAGATTTATCAGACTTTTATAATAATATTCCTCCTAATGCAGTTATCGCATTAGATAATCATCCTATCTCTTATTATGTGTTAGACTGTTTAGCTGAACAGGAGAGACATGTTTCTGTTGTCACATTTTCCACAGATATTATGCAGTATGTGTGTCAAAATACTTTTTCAAATATTATTTTTGCGCCAGGTAAAGTGGATTCAAGCTTACATATTATTACTGGTGATACAATGGTGGAATCATTTAAAACTCTTCAAATAGATGTCTATTTCTGCGCAGCGAGTTACATAGATGAACAAGGTAGTTTATATCAAGTGCATTCAGAAATAGGGGCATTGCAAAAAACGTTGATCCAACAAGCGCGACACAGTTTTGTCGTTAATTATCCTGATTTTATAGAATCAAATCAGCGTTATATTCATATCGGATATGTAAATTAAATGATAGACAAGTAGTGAAACACACGCTAAAATGAATATGAATAGAGAGAAAATATAACCATTATTGTAAGCGCTTACTAGTAGGAGGTGTCAGAATGCAAAAGTCTAATAATGAAGATTTAAATTTCTTGGTTGATAGATTAATAGAGAATACCAATGATGAAATCAAATTTTTCGGAGAGACTGCAAAACTTTTATTCTTGAAAAATGAATTTATTATTAACGATACAGTAGATATTTGCGTAAAACGTAAGAACCTTACTAAAGTTTTAAAGAATATCCCGGATAATTATCGTATTCGATACATAGATTCAGAAGGGAATGTCAGTGAAAAATTAAGAGATACGAAATTCTCTCAACTAACACATTTAGAAGTAGAAATACATGGGCAAAGAATTATGACTATTTATATTTATGATGTACATAACAAAGAGTGGATGTTTAGATTCAACCACAACATTCGATTGCCTGAAAAACATATTTATTTCCATTCTTTACCTTGGGGCGTTGATTATATTAAACCAGAAATCGTTCTGATGTATGAGTTGCTGCAACCTTCAGTACATCGCAGTAGTTTTAACAACAAAGCTGTGATTGATGCATTGAGTTATTATCAATTCGTTATGTTACGCGTGGTCGTAGGTGAAGAACGTCTACATGATGCATTATACGCATCGTAAAAAGAACAAGAGCGTTGCTTAGTCGCAACACTCTTGTATTTTTATATCTTTAAATTTTAACTAAATATTGTTTAAATTCAGATTATTTTAATTGTAAATTTTCTTTCGCATGGGCACAACTTCCATCATATACTGCACGTACGGCATCGTCAGCATCCTTAACGCTGATACCGAACATCATTGAAATTTCAGACGCACCTTGGTTGATCATTTTCAGGTTAATATTCGCTTTTGCGAGTGCAGATGTAATCATATTGGCAGTACCGACCATTTGGTTCATACCTAAACCAACAACCATCATCACAGCTAAGTCGTTATCAATACCTAATTCATCAACATCACATTGTTTACGAATTTCATTTAACACTTTTGTTTCTTTGCCGCGAATTTGATGTGTTCGCATGATAATACTGACGTTATCAATACCAGAAGGCATATGGTCAAATGAGATATTGTAGTCTTCAAGTACTGATAAGATTTTACGTGTGAAACCAACTTGTCTGTTCATTAAGTATTTACGTACGTTAATGACTGTAAAGCCTTTGTCACAGCTAATACCTGTAATCAAGTGGTCTGGTTTAATTTCACGGTCGTATCTGATGAAAGTACCTGGATCTTCAGGACGATTTGTATTTTTAATTACGACTGGAATACGTTCTTTTTGTACAGGTTGAAGGGCTTCGTCGTGGAAAACACTAAAGCCTGCATATGAAAGTTCACGCATTTCGCTATATGTTACTTCTTCCATAATTTCAGCGTTTTTGATTAAGTTCGGATTTGCACGATAGATACCTGAAACATCTGTAAAGTTTTCATACAACGTTGCGCGTACACCGCGTGCCAAGATTGCACCAGTGATATCAGAACCGCCGCGAGGGAAAGTGACAACATTACCTTGTTTCGAGTAACCGAAGAAACCTGGAACGATAATTTTTCCTTCAATTTTTCTTAGATTGTAAATTTTATCATAAGATTCTTCTAATATTTGAGCAAATTGAGGCGTGTTGGTTACGGTAATACCTGCGTCTAAAGGAGACACATATGTAGTTGGAACACCTTGAGCGTTATTATATTGTGCGATTAAGCGAGCGTTAAAGTCTTCACCACAAGAAAGTAATGCATCTTTTAAACGAGGCGGATTGCTTTGGTTGGCTTTGATACGCTGTTCAAGAATATCATCGAATTCTGTTAAAATATTTTCGTCCATGTTTAAATCACGGATGATATCTGCATAACGTTCGATAATTTCTTCCTTTTTATTTTGATAATCTAATTTTGCTACACTTTTTTCATAAAGCCTAAGCAACAAATCTGTTGTCTTAATATCTTCAGAATGTCTTTTACCAGGAGCAGACACAACGATTATTTTTCTTTCGTCATCGCTATTGATGATGTTTAACACTTTCTGAATTTGGCTTGCTGAAGCGACGGAACTACCGCCAAATTTAGCTACTTTCATATTTAATCAACCTTTCTATCAATCTTAATAATATACTGCTTTGTTTTTTGGGTGAAAAATGCTAAAATTTCAACATATTCCAAATTTTTTGAACTTTACAATTTTGATGAATGAATTTATACTAAACCATAATCAAGTATTTTTCAATAGTACAGGTGTTTTTTTAGAACGAACAAACGGAGGAATGTAATTATGAAGAAGTTAAACATCGCTTTGCTCGGTCTGGGAACAGTGGGCTCAGGAGTAGTTAAAATTATTGAAGAGAATCATCAACAGATTAAAGATACGATTCACAAAGATCTTCACATCAAACATATTCTTGTTAGAGATAAAAAGAAAAAACGTCCCTTAAATATCAGTAAATACCATCTGACTGAAGATGTGGATGAAATCTTAAATGATGATGAAGTCGACATTGTGATTGAAGTGATGGGCGGTATCGAACCTACTGTTGAGTGGTTGAAAAAATCATTAAAACAGGGCAAACATGTGATTACTGCTAACAAAGATTTATTAGCGGTTCATTTACGCACATTAGAAGATTTAGCAGAAGAAAATGGCGTTGCTTTAAAATTCGAAGCCAGTGTGGCAGGCGGTATTCCAATCGTCAACGCAATCAACAATGGTTTAAATGCGAACAACATCAGTAAATTCATGGGTATTTTAAACGGTACATCCAACTTCATTTTATCTAAGATGACAAAAGAGGGCGCAAGCTTTAAAGAAGCTTTGGATGAGGCACAACGTTTAGGTTTTGCTGAAGCAGATCCAACCGATGATGTTGAAGGTATCGATGCGGCACGTAAAGTAGTCATCGTTACATACTTATCATTCAACCGAGTTATCAGTTTAGACGAAGTTAAAGTAACAGGTATTTCTGAAGTAACAGTAGAGGATATCAAAGCCGCAACAGCGCTTGGTTATAAAATTAAATTAATCGGTAAAGGTACATTTGATAATGGTGTTATTGAAACATCTGTTGCACCAACCTTAATCGATGAAAGACATCAATTAGCATCAGTTGAAGATGAATATAATGCGATTTATGTTATCGGCGACTCTGTTGGAGAAACGATGTTCTATGGTAAAGGTGCAGGTAGCTTAGCTACAGGTAGTGCAGTAGTCAGCGACTTACTTAACGTTTCACTGCAATTCGAATCTAACTTGCATACTTTACCGCCGCATTTCGAATTGAAAACAGGTCATGCAAAAGAAATGATCGACGCAGATGAACCGACAAAATTAAAAGAAAAAGGTAGTTACTATGTTGTTTTACAAACAAATGGTGCACCGGTTAAACGAGTGGAAGAAGAGGTTAAAGCACAATTACCGCTTCACAAATCACTCAATGTCATTGAACGAGATGACAACACAGCAGCTGTCATTGTAAAAAGTATCAATGTTCCAGCTGATGAGATTTTAGCACAAGGCAAATATCCAGTGGAAAAAGTTTATCCAGTAGAAGGGGTTTAATTAAAATGAAAAGATGGCAAGGTTTAGTACAAGAATACAAAGCATATCTCCCAGTTAACGACAACACACCGAATGTAACTTTAAATGAAGGCCAAACGCCGTTGATTCATTGTGATACATTATCAGACATGTTAGGTATTAACTTGTTTGTAAAATTTGAAGGTGCCAATCCGACAGGTTCATTTAAAGACCGTGGTATGGTCATGGCAGTCACTAAAGCAAAAGAAGAAGGTAAAAAAGTAGTGATTTGTGCATCAACAGGTAATACTTCGGCTTCTGCAGCTGCATATGCGGCACGTTCAGGCTTGAAAGCAATCGTAGTTATTCCTGAAGGTAAAATCGCTTTAGGTAAATTATCACAAGCTGTCATGTACGGAGCAGAAATTGTATCGATTGAAGGCAACTTTGATGAAGCGTTAGAAATTGTTAAAGAAGTTGCGAAAGAAGAAGGCGAAATTGAACTTGTTAACTCAATTAACCCATACCGTATCGAAGGTCAAAAAACAGGTGCATTTGAAGTAGTCGATCAATTAGGCGGCAAAGCACCAGATGTATTAGCTATCCCAGTCGGTAACGCAGGTAACATCACTGCGTATTGGAAAGGCTTCAAAGAGTTTAATGATAAACATCAAACAGGATTACCGAAATTATTTGGATTCCAAGCGGAAGGTGCATCACCAATCGTACAGAACAAAGTCATTAAAAATCCTGAAACAGTCGCAACTGCGATTCGTATCGGTAACCCAGCAAGTTGGGATAAGGCAGTGAAAGCTTTGGATGAATCAAACGGCTTGATTGATAGTGTGACAGATGAAGAAATCTTAGAAGCTTATCAATTACTTGCTTCTAAAGAAGGTGTGTTTGCAGAACCTGCAAGTAACGCTTCAATTGCTGGATTAATAAAATTGCATAGGGCTGGTAAATTACCAAAAGATATTACAGTCACTGCAGTGTTAACTGGTAATGGCTTGAAAGACCCTGATACTGCCATCTCATTATTAGACAACCCGATTAAATCTTTACCAAATGATAAAGCAAGTATTATTAAATATATCAAAGGAGCTATACATTAATGGGAGAAAGTTTAAAACTTAAAGTTCCCGCTTCTACTGCCAATCTTGGCGTAGGCTTTGATTCAATCGGACTCGCATTAAATAAGTTCCTATATGTTGAAGCAGAAGTGAGTGCAGATGATCGATGGCACTTCCATCATAAAGGTGACAACTTGCATGGCTTACCGACAGATGAACACCATCTGATTTATCAAGTTATACAGTTTCTTGAACAGAAATATGATATGTCAGTGCCGCCATTAGATGTCACTATGCGGAGTGAAATTCCTTTAGCCAGAGGACTTGGGTCCTCGGCTTCTGCTTTAGTTGCAGGTATTTATTTAGCAGATTTCTTCGGTCACTTACAATTATCAGAATTTGAAATGGTCGAAGCCGCAACAGAAATAGAAGGACATCCAGATAATGTTGCCCCTGTGATTTATGGTGGGATGATTGCTGGATTTTATAATCATGAAACAAAAGAAACATACATTTCTTCAATAGAACCTCCATATGTGAACCTCGTGATCACTATTCCAAGCTACGAGTTGAAGACACATGACTCTAGACAAGTTTTGCCGAAAAGCTTTGAACATGAACAAGCGGTTCAATACAGTGCCATCAGTAACACGATGTTAAGTGCATTGATGCAGCATGATTATCAATTAGCAGGTATGTTGATGGAAATGGATGGGTTCCATGAACCGTATCGTCAAGATTTAATCCCAGAATTTCAACGCGTTAAAGCGTTAGGTCGTGAATATCATGCTTATGCGACAGTTATCAGTGGGGCTGGTCCGACGATTTTAACATTAATTGATCCTTCTAAAAGCGGTAAATTAGTCAGAAGATTGAACAAAGAGTTGCCAGATTGTGAATCTGAATTAATTTCAGTCAATAAAAGCGGAATTATCGTTGAAAAAGTTTATGATTAATGAAGAAATGCGATATAATTTGATGGAATACGCTTGAAAGGAGCACTGCACATCAAATGAGCAGCTATAAAATGATAGTAATGGATATGGATGATACTTTGTTGAATTCAGAGAATCAAGTCAGTCCAGATACTGCAAAATATTTAATTGAATTACAAGATAAAGGATATCATGTTGTCTTAGCTTCAGGACGTCCAACAGAAGGTATGTTGCCAATCGCAAAAGACTTGCATCTTCATGAGCATGATAGTTATGTCATCAGTTTTAACGGCAGTCGTACAACACGTGTTAGAGATGGAGAGCTTGAAGCCGAACAAAGTATTTCTAAAAAAGACTTTGACCGTATTGTAGATTATTGTCGCGATAATAATATCTTTGTGTTGACGTATCAAGACGGTCATATTATCTATGAAGGTGAACATGAGTATATGAATATTGAGTCTGAGTTAACAGGGTTACCTATGCATCGCACAGATGATTTGAAAGCATTCATTCAAAATCCTGTTGCAAAAGTATTGGGCGTAGACTACGAATCACATATTCAAGAACTCTCTCAAGCATTTGGCGGTGTGTTTAACGACCAAATCGATGTGACGACAAGTAAACCCTTCTTCTTAGAATTTGTGCCGCATGGTGTGTCTAAAGGTAATGCATTACATGCGTTATGCGAAAAAGTCGGCATCGATATCAGTGAGACTATCGCATTTGGTGATAGTATGAATGATTATTCTATGATGGAAGAAGCAGGGTATGCTGTCGCAATGGGCAATGCACGTGATGCGTTAAAAGAAATCGCTGATTTTGTGACGTTAGATCATAACTCAGACGGTATTGTCTATGCCTTAAAGAAAATTTTATAGATTTAAATACAAAAGGAGACTTTCTGTTCAAGAGAGTCTCCTTTTGTATGCGATACATCTTATTTAGCTGTATGTGTCCATTCATGCATGCCATGGTTTCGTTTTACAAGAGCATAAATATTATCAGCAGAGTAGTCTAAGTTTGTATAGACTGTGATAATAAATGATGATTGTCCAGTTTCAAACGGTTCACTTAGGTAAACATCTTTTAAGTGTTCAAATAGAGGTACCATTTGATCATGTTCTAGACTTGGATATTCTCTTAAAGTTCTTTTGATAAGTCTGCCATTTTTTTCTTCAAGAGACTGAACGACAATCACAAAACGTTCATCTTCCTTCAAAACATCGTCAAATAAATTTGTTTGTCCTACCATGTTGTAACACCTCGATTTCTCGTCTTATTACTCCTATTATACTACATATCCATAAACGTTAAAATCTTAAAAGTTATAAGAAGAAACAAAAAAACAGATTGGCCAAAGCCAATCTGTCAGTGTGAATAATTATTTCACTTTATTAAATTCTTCGAAACTTCTTACATCCATTTCTTTCAATTTAACAGGTTTTGTTTTCTTAATGATTTTATGGACAATGAAAATAATAAAGAGCACTACAATCGGTACGAAGTCTTTAATTAATCCGCCGACATTCAAGTGAATCATATTTTCAAATGAACCACCGAATAATAAGAACACGAGTATAGCTAAAACAAGAATCGGTCCTAGCGGATATAACGGTGTTTTATAAGGTAAACGTTCATTAATATCTATACCTTGTGCTTTTAATCCTTTACGCAATCTGATTTGCGAGAAGATTGCGGCTGCCCATACGAAGATAACAAGTTGCCCTATAATACCAAGTAATGTGAAAATCGCATTCGCATGGAAGTTCGCTAAAATAATGACCGCCACAACAATTACGAAGTTCGTTAAGATGGCTGGAATCGGTAACTTTGTTTTACCATGCAAATAACTTAAGAATTTCGGCGCTTGTCGATCTGTACTAAGTGAGAACAACATACGACTTGTTGAATAGATACCTGAGTTAGCAGCTGATAATAGTGATGTTAAAATAACCGCATTGATGACAGAAGCTGCAAAGGCGATACCGACTCTATCGAACACAATCGTAAATGGACTTTGTGTTACAGATTCACTTTTATTAAGTAATAACGGTTCATTGTAAGGTAAAATCGCTGAAATGACTGCGATTGAGAGAACATAGAATAATAAAATTCTCCAGAATACTGATTTAATGGCACTTGGCATTGATTTTTTAGGATCATCTGATTCACCAGCTGTGACCGCTACAATTTCCGTACCACCGACAGAGAATCCAGCGATAAGCAGAACGCTTAAGAAACCAGAGATACCGCCAACAAATGGTGCTTCACCGACAGTGAAGTTTTTAAAACCATACGTATGACCGCCAAGAATACCAAAGATAGTTAAAACACCTATAACGATGAAAACGATAATCGTCACAACTTTAATAGCTGCTAACCAGAATTCCGCTTCACCGAAGGCTCTTACCGTAAAGATATTCAATAATAGTAAGAACGTGATAAATATTAAACTCCATGTAAGTGGAGAGAAGAACTTAAATGTGTCCCAATAGTACAAGACATTTGATGCAATAATAACATCAACGCTTGTCACAAGTGACCACATTGCCCAGTATAACCAACCGACTGTAAAACCAAGTGAGGGGTCAACGAATCGTGTTGAATAAGAACTGAAAGAACCTGATACAGGATAAAAGGTTGCAAGTTCTCCGACTGATGACATTAAGAAATATAACATGACACCAATAATCAGATACGCTGCAATCGCACCGCCAGGACCAGCTTGAGAAATGACGCCGCCCATTGCGATAAAGAGACCTGTACCGATTGCACCCCCGATAGCAATCATTGATATATGGCGAGAACTGAGTCCTCTATTCATTTTGTTTTCATCCATATGCGTTACCTCTAATCTTTAAATTAAAATATATGTACTCTATTCTAATTGTTTTTATACGACTAATCAATGACCTTTGATGCATTAAATCAAATATTTTAAAAAATTCAGAAAAATGACAGAATTTTGTTCATTGTGTCCGTTAAATTGACATAAATTCTTAGTTGATATAGTAAGAGCGTATTAGACAAAATAGAAGGAGAGGTGTATATTTAGACCCAACAATAAAAAAAGTGAACGTTACCGATTTGAATAGGTAAGTTCACTATCGTAGTTTCAATACATTATTTAGTTTCGCGGTGTAATGTATATTTGTTCAATCTTGGGCAGTATTTTTTCATTTCGATACGTTCAGGATTGTTACGTTTGTTTTTAGTAGTAATATAATTACGATCGCCGCATTCTGTGCAAGCTAATGTTACGTTTACGCGCAATGTAGACACCCTTTCTATTAAGTTATTAGCAATACTTACGCACTTAAATTTACCACAATCATGCATATCGTGCAAGATGGATAAAATAAGCAGCATAAGCTCAATGTATTCTATTGTATAGAAAAATTTACGATTAGTAAATAACTTTGCCTAAAAAATGAGCAAAAAGTATTGATAAAGATGGAAATTGTGTTATGATATAAATCGTAATAATTACGATTATGAACATTTACTATTAAGAAAGGTAGGAACTTTAATGGCAAAAAAATCAAAAGTTGTTAAAGAACAAAAACGAGAAGAACTCGTTGCTAAATATTACGCAAAACGTCAAGAGTTAAAAGCTAAAGGTGACTATGAAGCATTAAGAAAATTACCTAGAGATTCATCACCAACACGTTTAACTCGTAGATGTAAAGTAACTGGAAGACCTCGTGGCGTAATGAGAAAATTCGAAATGTCACGTATTGCATTCAGAGAACATGCACATAAAGGTCAAATTCCTGGCGTAAGAAAAGCAAGCTGGTAATTTCTAGTTTTTAGCAATCAATTTATCATGAAACACATTTCTTGAATGAAATGTGTTCTTTTTTTGTGTATTTTTAGAGAGAATACACGCTTTTTTATGGTAAAAGTCGTAATGAGGTAGTATGATGTATATTGGACTTTTTGAGTTAGAGAAAATAAAGGGTAAGGTGTTAGATAGATATGAAAATTTTTGATTATGAAGATATCCAAATGATTCCTAATAAATGTATAGTGAAAAGCCGCTCAGAATGTGATACATCAATCCAATTCGGACCGCGTCGTTTTAAGATGCCGGTTGTTCCTGCAAATATGCAGACGGTTATGAATGAAAAACTTGCAGAGTGGTTCGCAGAAAATGATTACTTCTATATTATGCATCGTTTTGATGAAGCAGCGCGTATTCCATTCATCAAAAAAATGCAAGATAAAGGATTATTCGCATCTATTTCTGTAGGTGTTAAAGATAATGAATATGATTTCGTTAAAGAAATTGCAGAACAAGGTTTAAAACCTGAATATGTCACAATTGATATTGCTCATGGTCACTCAGAACAAGTCATTAACATGATTCGCCACTTGAAAGAATATTTACCAGATTCATTTGTGATCGCAGGTAACGTAGGTACGCCTGAAGGTGTAAGAGAATTAGAAAACGCTGGTGCAGATGCGATAAAAGTCGGTATCGGACCAGGCCGTGTATGTATTACAAAAATCAAAACAGGATTCGGTACAGGCGGTTGGCAATTAGCTGCAGTAAACCACTGCAGTAAAGCAGCGCGTAAACCAATCATTGCTGATGGCGGTATCAGAACTCACGGTGACATCGCGAAATCAATTCGTTTCGGTGCTTCAATGGTTATGATTGGCTCATTATTTGCGGCACATGAAGAATCACCAGGTGAAACAGTAGAACTTGATGGTAAATTATACAAAGAATACTTCGGCAGTGCTTCTGAATTCCAAAAAGGTGAGCGCAAAAACGTTGAAGGTAAGAAAATGTTTGTAGAACACAAAGGTTCATTAGCAGACACATTGAATGAAATGCAACAGGACTTACAAAGCTCTATTTCTTATGCAGGCGGTAAAGACTTGCTTGAATTAAGAAAAGTAGATTATGTCATCGTAAGAAACTCTATCTTCAATGGTGATAGAGACTAAGCTTTACCTTCTGGAGGTGTAGACGATCA
The DNA here is from genome assembly GCF_001815505.1 of Staphylococcus sp. HMSC072B07. NCBI lineage: Bacteria > Bacillati > Bacillota > Bacilli > Caryophanales > Staphylococcaceae > Staphylococcus > Staphylococcus sp. HMSC072B07. The sequence continues at coordinate 17,420 of NZ_KV820907.1, forward strand.
GACGCACATTTTCATTTGTAGTCATCCTGTTACTTGCTGCTTTAATCATTCCTTTTAAAGAGACACCATGGATGATTGACATTCAAAATCAAGCAAAAGCCAAAATACAAGCAATCACTGCACAAGAAAGTGCCAATGAAACAGCACTTAAAGTGCCGGATAAGCAAGATTTTGCTTTAAATAACATTCAAATGAATATGACAAAAGAAGAAGTCGAACAGGCTTTAGGTAAACCTGAGCGTGTCAGCGCAAATGAATATGGTTTAAAATGGTACACATACCATAAAGATTACCATTCATTCGTAATGGTCAGTTATATGAATAATAAAGTGAATGGTATCTATAGCAATCAAAATGTTATCTCTTCTAAATCTAAAATCAAGTATGGTTCGCCGAAATCAGCTGTAAGAGATAGACTAGGCCAACCGATTGATGAAATGACGAAAGGTAATTATAGATACCAAATTACGAGCGATGAATATGATGTTTTTGATAAAGATGGTATTTATACGACCGTCTTTTATGACAAGCATGAAAATAATCAAGTAACAGGTGTCATGCAGATTAGTAAGGAAATGGAACATCGTTTAACTAAACCTTACGGTGCGCCATCGTCTTCACTTGCTCAGAGTTTTGAGATGCAAAACTTTGATATAGTCAATGCAGAGCGTGTTCAAAAAGGCTTATCTGTATTGAAATATAGTGATGCAATCTCTAATACTGCACGAAAACACAGTAAAGATATGGCTGACAACCATTACTTTGATCATACTAATCCAAAAGGAGAATCTCCATTTGATCGTATGAAAAAGGATGGCATTGATTATAATAGCGCGGGTGAAAACTTAGCGTACGGCCATCAAAATAGTATTTTCGCACATGAAGGTCTGATGAATTCAGAAGGACATCGAAAAAATATTTTACAACCAAGCTTTAAAAACTTAGGTGTCGGTGTTGATTTCAATGATGAACGACAGCCTTTCTGGACTGAAAATTACACAAGTTAATCAGCTTTAAAATAAAGGCAAAATTTCTGTATTCAGCAGAGATTTTGCCTTTTGTTTTATAAAGAAAAGATTAATTTATTCAGAAATTATTGATTAATGAATGATTTCTTGATTATAATAAGCACAAGCAGAAAAAAGGATAATATTTTATAATACATATTAAATGACTTGAAATCATAAAGGAAGGAGGATGACCATGAATATTTCAGATATCGCATCAATGGCAAACGTATCAAAAAGCACAGTATCAAGATACTTAAATGGTGGATCTGTCAGCCAGAAAACTAAGGATAAAATAGATAAAATTGTACAGGAAACAGGCTATTCACCTAATCAATTTGCACAATCCTTAAAAGCCAAACGTACATTCATGATTGGTGCGATTATTCCTAGACTTGATTCCTATGCGGCAAATCAGATTCTTGAAGGTGCAGATACTTACTTACGTGAAATTAAGTACCAAACCCTGATTGTTAATACGAGTCAAAGTATTGAACAAGAAATAGAAGCATTATATACACTAAATAAAAATAAAGTAGATGGTATTTTATTAATCGCCACACAAATCACAAAGCAACACATTGAAGCGATACAAGAAATAAAGGCTCCTGTTATATTAGTCGGGCAGTCAGATGAACATGTACCTTCTGTAATACAAAATGATTTTGAAGCGGGGCGCACTATTGGAGAATTATTTGGACAACAAAACTTTAAACGTATCGCATATTTAGGTGTCGATGAATATGATAAAGCAGTAGGTGTTGAAAGAAAAAAAGGTATATTGTCAGGTTTAAAACGATATAATCAAACGCCTGATGTTTATTACACAACTTTTGATTTACAACAAGCTGTAGTCGCTGCAAAACCGTTAGTGTCTCAATACGATGCATTAATTTGCGGGACAGATAATATTGCGTTAGGAACTTTGAAAGCTGCCCATCATCAACATATTCAAGTTCCAAATCAACTATCAATAGCGGGATTCGGAGGCTATGATACAACCTCTATTGTCACACCATCTCTTGCGACAATCAGCTTTCCCTATAAACAAACAGGTGAGAAAGCTGCCCAAAATTTAATTCGTATTATCAATGGTGAAGCGATTAAACAAATAGAAGTGATGGATTTTGAGTTTATTAAAAATAACAGTATTGACTTATCTGAAAGCAATGAGTAAAATGTTTGTGAAAGCGTTTTACTTTTATAGCATTTTGGAACCGGTTCCAAATAGAAAGGAGTGATAGGATGGAATGGACACGCGAAGCAAGGTATCGAGGGTTATCTTCAATTACAAATGAAGAATTTGAAAGTATGACAGACAAAGTGCATCAATCGCCTTGGCGACAACACTTTCATGTTCAACCTGTTTCGGGATTGTTAAATGATCCGAACGGCTTCATTTACTTTAAAGGTCAATACCATTTATTTTATCAATGGTATCCGTTAGGTCCTGTTCATGGTTTGAAATATTGGTATCATGTTGTTTCTGATGATTTGATTCATTTTGAAAATAAAGGACCAGTCGTCTATCCTGATACCACATATGATTCGCACGGTGCTTATAGTGGCTCTAGTATACAAATTGAAGACCAGTTGTATTTATTCTATACAGGTAATCATAGGACAAAAGATTGGGAACGTTTACCTTATCAAATGGTAGCGACATTAAATGACGCGTTTCAAGTGAAGGACAAACAGCCACTCATTGAAGGTACACCGCAAGGTTATACCGACCATTTTAGAGATCCGAAAGTTTGGCAGGAAAATGGAGATTATTATTTCGTGATTGGTGCACAAACTACAGCACAAACAGGGCGTGCTTTAATCTATCAAGGTGATACATCATTCAAGTTTCATTTACTCGGAGAAATTCAAACAGGTTTATCAGATTTCGGATATATGTGGGAATGCCCAGATTTATTTAAATTAGGAAATAAAGATGTGTTAATTTTTTGTCCACAAGGGTTAGAAGCAGATGGGATGAACTATCGCAATATCTATCAATCCGGTTATATCATAGGAGATTTTGATTTAAAGACTTTAGAAATGAAACATGATGGATTTGTTGAATTAGATCACGGCTTTGATTTTTATGCGCCGCAAACAACTATTTCTAAAGAAGGCGAACGTGTCTTAATCGGATGGATGGGTTTACCAGACATTAACTATCCAACAGATGTTTATAACTGGGCACATTGTCTGACTTTGCCGAGGGTATTGAAAGTTAAAGAGAATACATTAATACAAACGGTACATCCAGATGTAGAAAAGTTGAGAGTTCGCAGTAATGAAACAACAATGGATATCACTAATGACAACACTGTATTAGATTTGATTCAACCAGACCGTTCAGAAATCAACATTTCAATCGTTGAAAATGAAGCGGATGTATTAAGCATAGTTTTTTCTAATCAAGTCGAAGAAGCGGTTAAAATAACGTATGATAAAAATACAGGAGTTTTTGAACTAGATCGCAGCCAGAGTGGTGAATTACCAAACAATCAAGATAATCAAAAGAGAAGTGTAAAGTTATTTGATGCTTTAAAATCATTGAGAATTTTTATAGATACATCAAGTATAGAAATCTTCATTAATGAAGGTACACATGTGATGACGTCTAGACTGTTTCCTGTTGAACCATATCAATATTGTCAACTATCGTCAGAGTCAGGAACGGTCAAAATGGAAACGAAACAATATGAATTGAAAAGAGGGTAATCATGAATAAATTATATGCAGTTGGAGAAGCATTAATCGATTTTATCCCTAGTGAACGTGATGCGAAATTAAAAGAAGTGACACAGTTTTCACCACAAGTCGGCGGTGCACCTACAAACGTCGCAAGTTGTGTCGCAAAATTAGGCGGCGATGCGGCAGTAGTTACACAAGTCGGTGATGATGCATTCGGCGAGAAAATAGAAGATAAACTCAAGGATGTTGGTGTCGATACGCAGTATTTGAAACAAACATCCACAGCGAATACAGCACTTGCATTTGTCAGCTTAACCGCAGCGGGTGAACGAGACTTTGCGTTTTATCGTAAACCTTCAGCAGATATGTTGTTGGAAGCGGATCAGTTAACAGATTTATCCTTTGATGAGACAGATATTCTGCATTTTTGTTCGGTTGATTTAGTAGATTGTCCAATGAAAGCAACACACCGCATGTTGATCGATCAAATGTTAGAAGCAAAAGGGACTATTGTTTTTGATCCGAACTTGCGTTTCCCGCTTTGGGATGATTTAGATGCATTACACCATACTGTATTAGAATTTATACCTAAAGCACATATTGTCAAAATTTCAGATGAAGAATTAGAGTTTATTACGCGTATTAAAGATAAACAAGCAGCAATCGATTCGCTTTTTAAAGGCAATGTAGAAGCTGTTATTTATACAGAAGGCAAAGCAGGTGCTGCGCTTTATACAAAAGAAGGCTTAATTGCACAAGAAACTGGTTTTAATGTAGAAGTTTTAGATACGACTGGTGCGGGTGATGCCTTTATCGGTGCCATCAACTATCAGTTATTAACACATGGTAAGCACAAGCTTTTTGAAGAAAGTCATCAATTTTTAAAATTTGCGAATGCGGTCGGCGCATTAACAACTACTGCATATGGTGCGATAGAAAGTCTGCCGACAAAAACACAAACGACAACGTTTATGAGAGGTGAAAAGTAATGAGTGATAAGAAAATAGCAGAAGCGGTCATTCAAGCAGTGGGTGGAGAGGAAAATATTGAATCTCTTGCCCATTGTGCGACGCGTTTAAGAATCATGGTCAAAGATAATGAAAAAGTAGATCAAGCAGAAGTAGAAGAAATTGAAAAAGTAAAAGGTGCCTTTTATAACTCGGGACAATTTCAAATTATTTTTGGAACCGGTACCGTCAACAAGATTTATAATGAAATTACACAATTAGGTGTAGAGGGCAGTTCGAAATCAGAGGTTAAAGAAGCGGGTGCCAAACAAGGCAATGCATTTCAACGAGCGATTCGTGTGTTCGGTGATGTTTTCGTACCGATTATTCCAGTCTTAGTTGCGACAGGTCTGTTTATGGGACTACGCGGTGTCGTAATGAACGACCAAATTTTAAGCTGGATGGGCATGACAGCTAAAGATATCCCACAAAACTTTATTTTGTTCACACAAGTGCTGACGGATACTGCCTTTGCGTTTCTGCCTGCATTAGTTGCTTGGAGTGCCTTTAAAGTCTTTGGTGGCAGTCCTGTTTTAGGTATCGTATTAGGATTGATGCTCGTAAACCCAGCATTGCCTAATGCGTATGAAGTAGGTGATGGTTCAGCAGAAGCTATTAAATTCTTTGGATTTATACCGATTGTCGGTTACCAAGGTTCAGTATTGCCTGCATTCTTCGTTGGTTTAATTGGTGCTAAGTTTGAAAAAGCATTGAGAAAACGTATTCCAGATGCGATTGATTTAATTGTGACACCATTCTTAGTCTTACTTGTGATGATTACTTTAGGATTATTTGTGATTGGTCCTGTATTCCATTCAATTGAAACAATTATATTGTCAGGAACAGAATGGGTACTTGCTTTACCATTCGGTATCGCTGGACTTTTAATTGGGTTCTTCCAACAAATTATCGTGGTTACAGGTGTACATCACATCTTTAACTTCATGGAAATTCAGTTGTTAGAAAAATTCCATTATAATGAATTCAATCCGATTATTTCAGCAGCTATGACAGCTCAAGCCGCAGCAGCTGTTGCGGTAGGACTTAAAACGAAAAAAGCGAAATTAAAAGCGTTAGCTTTACCTTCAGCATTTTCAGCACTACTTGGTATTACAGAACCTGCGATTTTCGGTGTAAACTTACGTTACTTTAAACCTTTTGTTTGTGGTTTGATTGGTGGAGCAGTAGGTGGATTCTTCGCAGCACTTTTCCACTTAAAAGCATCAGGTATGGCGATTACTGTATTGCCAGGTATCTTATTATTCTTAAAAGATATTGGCCAATTGCCACTTTATTTATTAGTATTAGTAATTTCATTTGCGACAGCTTTTGTATTAACTTGGTTCTTTGGATATAGTGATAAATTAGCTGAGGAGATCAAGGAAGCTAAATAATGGATAAACTGTTAATCACAAATTGTGGTTAACAGTTTTTTTAATAGAAAATGTTCGCAATTTTTGTGAAGCATCATGGCAAAAGAAATGTTTAAAAGTTATAATCATTTCGAGTATTGAAGAAGATCAAAGGAGTGCAAAGATGCGAAAATTAGTCATTATTATCCATCCAGATATGGAAAACTCAGTAGTTAATCGTATGTGGAAAAATGCTTTGATAAGCGAACAAGTTGATGTTGTCGATTTATATGAATTGTACCCTGACAGAAACATTGATGTTGCACGCGAACAAGAAAGATTAATGAGTTACGATACAATAGTATTCCAATTTCCATTGTATTGGTATAGTAGTCCGCCATTATTGAAACAATATCAAGATGAAGTATTTTTATTTAATTTTGCATATGGTCCAGAAGGAACGAAACTTCGTGATAAAAAATTTGCGATTGCGACGACAGTTGGCAGTTTAGAAGAAGATTATTCAGAAGAAGGTTCGAATCGATTCACGTTAGACACATTACTTTCACCATTCGTTGCGACTTTTAATTATATCGGTGCCCAATATAAAGGACACTTTGAACAATATGGTACAGTGAATCATGCGACGAAAAACGAATTGATTGAAGGCAGCAAGCACTATATAGAATTTGTGAAAGCCTTATAAATAAAAAAGCTGAGATCAAAAAACGATCTCAGCTTTCGTTTAATTAGAATAAATACTCTCCAAACTCTAAAGGTTCAATGTATTTGCCGTCTTTATCAAACACACGCATGTTACCGCCAGAGATTTCGTCAATAAGTAAAACTTCGCCAGTTTTTTCATCGCGACCAAATTCTAATTTAATGTCGTAAAGTTCTAAACCTTTTTGTGCAAGCTCTTCTTTAATGATGTCTGAAATTTTTACTGTTAATTTAGCAATTTCGTCGTATTCACCTGGTTTTAAGATGTTTAACGCTTCAAGACCTGCTTTGTTGATGAGTGGATCTTGTCTTTCATCATCTTTTAAAGTCATTTCTACATATGCGTTAAGTGGTGCGCCTTCTTCGATATAGTCACCGTATCTGCGGATAAATGAACCCACTGCGCGGTATCTGCAAATAACTTCTAATCCATGACCGAATACTGATACTTTTTTAACACGCATTTGACGATCTTCAATATTTGCGTCGATATAATGTGTTGGAATACCAGCAGCGTTGATTTTTTCGAAGAAATAACTTGTCATTTTAAGACCAGCTTTACCTGAACCCTCAACAGTTAAGCCAACTTGGTTTTCACCTGGATCAAATTTGCCATCTTTTCCTGTCATATCATCTTTGAAGAAAAGAACAATTTCACCATATTTGTCTTGATAGACATCTTTTGTTTTACCTTTGTAAATTAAATCCATTTCATCTCACTCCTCAAGTATTACTCATGTTTAGTATAAGTGAATTTCTCTTTTATATAAATACAAAAGTATGAAAATATGATGGCATTGCTGCATTTTAAGCTAAAAAGGCAAGGTGCATGCAAGACTAAAGCTGCTTTAAGCTGCAATTTATTTATGCAAAGTATAAAAAATAACAGAACGGAGATAAACACAACAAAATAATTAAAAACACCCCATAATGTCTATGAATTTTGGACATTATGGGGTGTTAGTAGTTTACTAATCTAATTTGAATTTAAATAATTTGTCACGAACAAAAATTAAGAAGAGATGATATGCCTATGAACAGATACGATTGCCTATAGCTCTCTAAATAGACCTACAACTTTACCTAAAACAGTTACATGTTCTAAGTAAATAGGTTCCATTGTACTGTTTTCAGGTTGTAATCTATAACGATGTTTTTCTTTGTAGAAGCGTTTTACAGTTGCTTCATCATCTTCTGTCATAGCTACAATAATATCACCGTTTTCTGCTATAGTCTGACTTCTGACGATGACTTTATCTCCATCTAAAATACCAGCTTCAATCATACTGTCTCCAACAACATTTAAAATGAAAATGTCGCTGTTATGTGTTGATGTAAAGTGTTCTGGTAATGGGAAGTATTCTTCTACATTTTCTACTGCTGTGATTGGGACACCGGCTGTGACTTTACCAATAACTGGTACATGGATAGTACCTTCGATTTCAGCAGCATCTTCAATTTGGTCGCTGACAATTTCAATTGCGCGTGGTTTTGTAGGGTCACGACGAATATACCCTTTGCTTTCTAATCGTGATAGATGCCCGTGTACAGTAGAGCTTGAAGCAAGTCCGACTGCTTCACCGATTTCTCTGACACTTGGCGGATAACCTTTTGTATGAACGACTTGTTTTATATATTCATAAATTTCGCTTTGACGCTTCGTAAGTTCAGTCATTTATATGCACATCCTCTTCTAGTTTGTTCTCATTATATCACGTTAATATAGCCTTTACAAACATTTGTTCGTAAAAGTGTTGACACCGAACAATCGTTCTGATATTGTTTAAATACAAACAAATGTTCTAGGGGTGTTCGAATAATGATTAGGAAATATCAAACTAGTTTTTTACTATATACAGCAGTATTGTTAATGTCTTTTATGTTAGTTTCAGCGTTTTTAATCGGTGCAGAGCAGTCAAGTAATGAGGAACAAGTGTACGAAATGACAGATCATACACTTCCAACTAAGGTAGAACAAAAAGCCGAACATGAGCAACAATATATAGAACAGGGCGAACAAAATAACAGACCTATCGTCGCAACTGTTCACTGATTTAAAAATAAAGTGTATTGATTATACTGCTAACACGATGTGTTCTATGGTGTAAGGTTGCTGTAAGTGGGAATAAGTTTAGTAGAACATATTGATTTTATTTTGAGCGATTGTTTGCTAAGATAAATAATCATCAGACTAATGGAGGTCGATAGCATGGCAGATCAACATAAAGAAACAATTAACCGTATTAATGAACTTTCTAAGAAGAAAAAAGAAGAAGGCTTAACAAAAGAAGAAGCGAAAGAAAGAGCAGAGTTACATCAAAAATATCTTGAAACATTCCGCGAAGGTTTCAAACAACAAATTGAAAATACAAAAGTATTAGATCCTGAGGGAAATGATGTAACACCAGAAAAATTAAAACAAGTACAACGTGAGCAAAATAAAAGACAATAAAACTCAATATACTACAATAAATGTAGAGCTTTTAGAACAGAATAATTGATGTTCTAAAGGCTCTTTTTTCATGAAAATGTATATTTTGATTGTTTTAATCACTTTTATTATATTTGATAGCGATTTCATGAGGACAATAAATGTTAAACTTAACTAATTTAATGTATAATGGCATAAAATCATGCTGTATAGAAAGGAAGTTTTATTGATGTTCGATAAAAGAGATGAGCTTGCAATCAATACAATCAGAGCATTGAGTATTGATGCAATTGAAAAAGCAAATTCTGGTCACCCAGGATTACCGATGGGTGCTGCACCAATGGCATACACATTATGGACAAGACATTTGAACTTTAACCCTAATTCAAATGAATACTTTAACAGAGATAGATTCATCTTATCTGCAGGGCACGGTTCTGCATTACTTTACAGCCTATTACATGTATCAGGCAGCTTAGAATTAGAAGAATTGAAACAATTTAGACAATGGGATTCTAAAACTCCAGGACATCCTGAGTTCAGACACACACAAGGTGTCGAAGTAACTACAGGTCCACTTGGACAAGGTTTCGCAATGTCAGTAGGTATGGCAATGGCAGAAAACCACTTAGCAGGTAAATTCAACAAACCAGATGCTGAAGTCGTAAATCATTACACTTATGTTTTAGCTTCTGATGGTGACTTGATGGAAGGTATTTCTCATGAAGCAGCTTCATTAGCAGGTCACTTACAATTAGACAAATTAATCGTGTTATACGATTCAAATGATATTTCACTTGATGGTGATCTTGATAAAGCATTCTCTGAAGACATCAAAAAACGTTTTGAATCATATGGTTGGAACCACATCTTAGTTAAAGATGGTAATGATTTAGAAGAAATTAATAGTGCCATTGAAAAAGCTAAAGAACAAAATGGTCCAACTATGATTGAAGTTAAAACAGTTATTGGTTACGGTTCACCAAATAAATCAGGTACACATGGTGTACATGGTGCGCCACTTGGTGATGATGAACGTACATTAACATTAGAAAACTATAAATTGGATCCAGAAAAACGTTTCTACGTTCCGGATGAAGTTTATGATGTCTTCAATGAAACTATGTTGACACGTGCAACTGAAAACGAAGAAGCATGGAAAGCTTTAGTTGAAAAATACGCAGAATCTTATCCAGAATTAGCACAAGAATTCAAAGATGCGATTGCTGGTAAATTACCTGAAAACTATGAAGCAGAATTACCAGAATTCGAAGTCGGTTCAGAAAGTGCTACACGTGCAGACTCAGGTGAAGTCATTCAAGCACTAAGCAAATCTGTACCTTCATTCTTCGGTGGTTCAGCAGACTTAGCTGGTTCAAACAAATCAAATGTTAAAGATGCACCAGACTATGATCGCAATACACCTGAAGGTAAAAATATTTGGTTTGGTGTTAGAGAATTTGCGATGGCAGCAGCTGTAAACGGTATGGCAGCACACGGTGGAGTAAATCCTTACGGTGCGACATTCTTCGTGTTCAGTGACTACCTAAAACCAGCATTAAGACTTTCAGCAATTATGGGTCTTAACTCAACATTTATCTTTACACATGACTCAATCGCTGTAGGTGAAGATGGTCCAACTCACGAACCGATTGAACAATTAGCAGGTTTACGTGCAATTCCTAATATGAATGTGATTCGTCCAGCAGATGGTAACGAAACACGCGTAGCTTGGGAAGTTGCATTAGAGAGTGAACAAACACCAACTTCATTAGTATTAACACGTCAAAACCTTCCAGTATTAGATGTTTCTAAAGAAACAGTAGAAGAAGGTGTACGTAAAGGTGCTTATGTAGTATATGAATCTGAAGAAAATCCAGAATATCTTGTATTAGCTTCTGGTTCAGAAGTAAGCTTAGCAGTAGAAGCAGCAAAAACTTTTGCGGATAACGGCAACTCAGTACGTGTTGTTTCTATGCCGAACTGGCATGCATTTGAACAACAACCAAAATCTTACCAAGATGAAGTTATCCCACCAACAATTAAAAAACGTTTAGCGATTGAAATGGCTTCTTCATTAGGTTGGCATAAATATGTCGGCTTAGAAGGCGAAGTACTTGGTATCGATCGTTTCGGCGCAAGTGCACCAGGCGGATTAGTTGTTGAAAAATATGGCTTCACTAAAGAAAATGTTTTAAAACTTTTGAATAACCTATAAGTTTTGAATTAAGATAAAGATAAGAGCTATTCTACAATTGAAACACCCAAAATAGCGGTTAGCGTTTCAATGAGCTAGGAATAGCTCTTATTCTTATGTTTTAGTATCGATTCAACTTGAAAAGATGAAATTATTTTAGTAAAATGCTAAAGGATAAAGAAAGTGGGTGAGACAATGGCAACTTGGATAGCAATTTTATTAATCATTGCTGCACTTATCATCGGTTTAGTTGGTGGATTCTTCCTAGCAAGAAAATATATGATGGATTATCTTAAAAAGAATCCTCCTATCAACGAAGAGATGTTACGTATGATGATGATGCAAATGGGCCAAAAACCATCTCAAAAGAAAATCAATCAAATGATGACGATGATGAACAAAAACATGGATCAAAAAATGAAATAATCAGTATCTATAAAAAGAAAGTTGTGTGCAGCGGCATATAGCTTTCTTTTTATTTGTATTTATACATTTTCAATCGTTTTGATATGGAAATATAGACACAAAATGATATACTATGAAATGATTTCTCAGGATAGACTTAATGTAGAAAAGAAGGTGTCACGGTGTTATATCTTATATTCTCAGTCGGTGTCGCATTTTTAATGAGTATCGGCGTTATTATATTACGAATGAAAGCACAACAATATCCAGTCAATGAGAAGAAACTCATATTGCCGCCGATTTTTATGTCTACAGGTGCACTGATGTATGTTATTCCTTATTTTAGAATTACAGGACTTGAAGCACTTGAAGCAATGGCAGTTGGGTTGATGTTCTCAATTGTATTGATTTGGACATCTCGTTTCGAGATAAAAGGCAAAGAGATTTATATGAAACGTTCGAAAGCCTTTCCAATCATTTTGATTTCCTTGCTAGTGATTCGTACTGTTATGAAACTTGTCATCAGCAGTCAAATTGATCCAGGTCAACTCGGCGGTATGTTTTTCTTATTGGCATTTTCAATGATTTTACCATGGCGAATTGCGATGTTGATGAAATATAAAAAATTAAGAAAACAAATAGCTGATTGATGGATAATAGTAAATAAAACAATAAATATAATTTAAACGATGTTTTGCAATGATTGGTAAAGCATCGTTTATTTTTATTTTGGGTAAAGAAATAAGCATAAAGTGAGGTGACTCGGAGTGAAGCTCAAACATGTTATTGGTATTATTTCAGCGATTATTGCTGGGATGGTGTATACCTTTACGAAATTTCAAAAGCTATATAAGTAGTCAATGATAAACGTCTATTCTCTATAAAGGGATGGACGTTTTGTATTATAATCAATAAAAGAGGTGATTAGATGAAAATCATACATACTGCCGATTGGCATCTAGGTAAAATTTTAAATGGGCAATCTTTTTTAGAGGACCAACGTTACATTTTAAACCAATTTATTAATGCGATGAAAGAAGAACAACCAGACGTCATTGTCATTGCAGGTGACTTGTATGACACGAGCTATCCAAATAAAGAAACAGTTAAATTATTAGAAGAAACAACAAGAACTTTAAATTTAACATTAAATATCCCACTTATCATTATTAGCGGTAACCATGATGGCAGAACACGATTGAATTATGGAGCTAGCTGGTTTGAGCATACGCATTTATATATTCGCACCAATTTAGACCGCATTGCAGAACCGATTACGATTAATGGTGTGAATTTTTATATGTTGCCATACGCAACTTTAGGAGAAATTCAGCATTTCTATCCAGAAGAAAAATTGAAGTCCTACGATCAAGCAATTCAATGTTGTTTAAAACATATGACAGCACAATTAGACTCTAATCAAACTAATATATTAGTCGGTCATCTGACTGTTTCAGGCGGCATAAAGTCAGATTCAGAACGTGAGTTATCTATTGGAACAGTTGAAGAAATATCGGAAAATGTTATGAAGCAATTTGATAGCGTACTCTTAGGCCATTTACATCATCCATTCAGTATTCAATCAGATTTTGTTCATTACAGTGGCTCACTCTTACAGTACTCATTTTCAGAAACGAAACAAGCAAAAGGTTATCGTAAATTAACTGTAGATGAAGAAGGATACATTGAATCTATTTTCATTCCACTCAAACCATTGAGAGAATTAGAAGTCGTTGATGCCACTTATGAAGAAGCAATTCAAGAAAATGCACAAGTTAAAAATAAAGAAAACTACATCCATTTCAATTTAACTCAACTTTCACATGTTAATGATCCGATGATGAATTTAAAACAAATCTATCCTAACGTATTAGCACTATCTAATCAGAGTCGAACGTTTGAAGTACATGAAACACAAAATGCGATTAAACAAATGACAGATAAAGAAATTATTGAGGATTTCTATGAAAGCATGACACAAAAATCATTAAGCAAAGTACAAGAACAAAAAATTAATGACTTGTTAAATCGCATGAATCGAGGTGAAGAAGCATGAGACCATTGACATTACATTTAGAAAACTTCGGGCCTTTCTTAGACGAAACAATAGATTTCTCTAAACTAGAGGATAACGAACTGTTTTTAATCAGCGGTAAAACAGGGTCAGGAAAGTCTATGTTATTTGATGCGATTGTCTATGCTTTGTTTGATGAAGCTTCTTTAGAAAGCAGAAAAGGCAAAGAGCTTAGAAGCCATTTCGCAGATGGTAAATCACCAATGGTTGTCACATTTGAATTTCGATTGAAAAATCGTTTATTTAAAGTCGTCCGACAAGCACCCTTTGTGAAAGAAGGAAATAAAAACGAGACAAAAGGCGAAGCACTAATTTACGAGTGGAAAAATGACGGCTATGAACTTATAGAAAGTCGAATCAGACAAGGAAAAGAGTATCTGATCAGATTATTAGGCGTTAATGCCAGTCAGTTCAGACAATTATTTATTTTGCCGCAAGGTGAATTTAAAAAGTTTTTATTCTCTAAAAGTTCTGAGAAACAAACAATTTTACGTACATTATTCAACACAGTACGTTTTGACCACCTAAAAAAGCAACTAGAAGAAGAGATTAAAGATGAAAAACATCAAATTGAATTACGTTATCAAACAATTGCGCAACATTGGCAAAATGTAGATACTTTTGAAGATGAACATTTAGAAAATTTGAAAACAACACCAAGTATTCAAACAGATAAATTGATGTTATACATCCCAGAATTTGAAACAACAGCTGAAACATTATTAAAACAACTGACAAAACAAAAAGAAAAAGAACAAAATGAATTTGAAAAAGCAGATGCTACGTATCGTAAAGCACTTGAACTGAATCAAAACATCAAAGCATTACAACAAGAACAAGAAAAGTATCAAAACTTAACAAATGAAGTACAACATATTGAATCGTTAGAAACACTTTTAAAACAAATGAGTGAAGTGCGTCCTTTACATCAAATTTTGACGACACTTGAACAATCGCGTGAAGATTACACACAAACGCAAGAAAGATCTGAAAATTTAACTAAACAGTTAAAACAAACTGCAACGCAATTAGAAGAAAGTAAACAACAGTTAAAACAATTACAAGAAAATCAATCACAAATCGAACAAACACAACATTTTATAAGTGAAACTCAATATTTTTATAAAAATGCATCTCAATATCAAAGTGCTTATAAATTAATCGATGAGCTGACAGTTGAAGTGAAACAACTAGAAGATGCATTAAATGAACATCAAGCACATTTAAAACAACTTGATTCAAGTCATGAAACAGTTCAACCGGATTACGAAAAAGTAAATCAACTAACCCAGAAACTGTTCGAAATTGACAATGAAATTAAAGCAGCTGAACAATATCAAACTGCCTTTACGACATATCAAAAGCAAATACAAAATATTGAACGGCTAAAAACAAAGCAAGAAGAAAATCAAACGGCCTTAAATGAACTAGAAGAAAAAATCAAAGCATTCAATACACATCAGTTAGAATTAGACAATCAAGAAACAATGATTCGAAAATTACAATCTATGTTAGAACCTGGTGATCAATGTCCAATTTGTGGTCATGAAATTACATCACTGTCAGATCATGTAGATTACGAACAATTAAGAGCTTATCGACATGAGCTTGAAAACTTACAAAAACAAAGAGATGAATTAAAAGCTAAAGCAGCCGAATTCAATACAGAAATAAAAATCGGGCAACAAGCAGTCAATACGTTTGAAGAAACACATGGCACTGAAAAAATCAAAGTGGATATAGAAGCATTAAGGGAGCAATATAAAGATACAGAAACCATAAAACAACAACAACAAAAAGCTAATGCTGAACTTGAAGAGAAAATAAAGCAAAAACAACAAACTAAAGAAGCAATTCAGTCATTACAGTTAAAAGTAGCCAATCAACAAGCAGAATTGACGAACCAGCAAAAACTGATTAAAGCGTTTGAATCAAATACTGAATATAAAGATGTAGTGGCATTTAAAAATGATTATGAAACTAAAGAAAAAGAAGTCCGTCAATATGAAACACAACAGACAAAGTTAACTGAAAAAATAAGAGAGCTTGAACAAAACTTTGCATTAAAACAAAACTCGCTTCAAAGTGTTAATGAGCGTCTATCAGAACTCTCAGAACAAATCAAAAATCAAGAAACACAGTCTAATAAAGAAATGGAAACGCTAGGTATTCAATCACCAGATGAAGTGAAAAATGTTCTGGAAAAAATGAGTGAGAAAGCATCTATTGAACAAGAAATTAAAGATTTCCGTGACGCTCAAGTTAAACTAGCCAGCCAAATTGAGAATTTAAAACAATTGATACAAGGACAACCTGAACCAGATTTAGAAAGTTTGGAAGCGCAACTTCAAGAGGCGAAAGAGAAGTTAGATGTGCAAACGCGACAAGTGAATGAACATGAATTCAAAATCCAATCTAATCAAAAAGAATTTAAGGCGTTAAAAGAGAATATAACAACGTTACAGCAAGAATTAGCTGATCAAGAAGAGATTTTCAGACTTTCAGAAATTTTATCTGGAAAAAATATTCAAAAATTAACATTAGAAAACTTCGTGTTGAGATATTACTTAAACTTGATTATTGATAATGCGAATAAACGTTTCTTCCAGATGACAAATCAAAGGTATAAATTGGTGAGAAGTGAAGCGGTGTCAGTAGGTTACAGTGGATTAGATATAGAAGTCTTTGACTGGTATTCTAATAAATCACGACCGATTAGTACATTGTCAGGCGGAGAATCTTTCCAAGCTGCATTAGCCTTAGCGTTAGGCTTAAGTGAAGTGGTACAACAAGAATCTGGCGGTATTACGTTAGAAGCTATCTTTATCGATGAAGGATTTGGAACGCTAGACCAAGAAACGTTAGAAACAGCATTGGATACATTGATTAATATTAAAACATCAGGTCGAATGGTGGGGATTATTTCTCATATCAGCGAGTTAAAACAACGCATTCCAAGTATTTTACAGATTCATTCAAATGGTTATCAAAGCCATGCAGAATTTAGATTTCAATAAAAAAAGCAATGCCGCAGTTATTAAAATTGCGGCATTGCTTTTTATTTTGTGCTAAATCTTATTGATCAGATGGGTTATTCTGTTTTTGAAGTAAGTCTCTGATTTCAGTTAATAAGATTGTATTTTCTTCTGGTTCTTCTTCAACTTCTTCTTTCTTCATCATAGTGTTAGCTACTTTGACGAATAAGAATAATGCAAAAGCGACGATTAAGAAATCAATAATCGATTGAATAAATAAACCATATTTAATACCGAACATTGACCAGTTTTTCGCAAAATCTACTGTTCCGAAAATCAAACCGATTAACGGCATAATAATATAAGTGACAAGTGATGTAACAATCTTATTGAATGCAGCTCCCATTACTACTGCGACAGCTAAATCTAATACATTTCCTTTAAACGCAAACTCTTTAAATTCTTTAAACACGAGTATGTCCTCCTAAATTTACTAAAGTTAATTATACATTAATGTTTTAAGTAATAAAATACATTTTTTTAGATGTTGGATTTTTTACTAATAGTAAGCGTTTGCTTAAAAAAAGTTAAAAATTCTTAGTTTTTTATCTGGTAAGAGGGTATGTTAAAGTAATGTATAATTTCAATGTAAGAAATCAAGTTGTTTATTGCTCAATGTATTTTTAATAAAATTAATTTTTATACGATTGTATAATCAATTTTCCTAAATTTGCCTATACAACTTGATTTTGTTATGATTATACTTGGTTTTTCACTAAAATGATATTTTGTTATAAAATATCAAAAGCATATCATTGACAACAAAATAAATCAGAAAGGGAGTAATTGATTATGGATTCTTCTCAAAGAGGTAAGAAGCTCTCACCAGTCTTTATTTACGCTTCAATTATTGTACTTATTGTAGTACTCGCTGGTGCAATCTTCCCATCACAGTTTGATCATGTAACAAATACAATCAAACTATGGATTACCGATAAATTGGGTTGGTATTACTTAATCTTAACTACAATCCTAGTATTCTTCTGTGTTTTCCTTATCTTCAGTCCAATTGGAAAACTGAAACTAGGTAAGCCTAACGACAAACCTGAATTCAATACTATTTCATGGTTTGCGATGTTATTCAGTGCCGGTATGGGTATCGGTTTAGTATTCTATGGTGCAGCAGAACCAATGGGACATTTTGCGGCGCCGCCAAATGCGAAACCTGAAACAGCTCAAGCCTATACTGAAGCGTTACGTTCTACGTTCTTCCACTGGGGCTTCCATGCATGGGCAACTTATGGTGTAGTAGCATTAGCACTTGCTTATGCACAGTTCAGAAAAGGAGAACCAGGTTTATTATCTAAGACTTTACGTCCTATTTTAGGAGATAAAGTAGATGGACCTGTGGGTACTATCATTGACGTATTAGCAGTCTTCGCGACTGTTGTTGGTGTAGCAGTATCATTAGGTATGGGTGCACTACAAATCAATGGTGGTTTACATTACTTATTCGGCCTTCCAAACAATGTTTGGGTACAAGGTATTATTATCGTTGTTGTGACTATCATGTTCATCGCATCAGCATGGTCTGGTATCAGTAAAGGGATCCAATACTTAAGTAACTTAAACATCGGTTTAGGTACAATCTTAATGATTGTTGCATTAATTATTGGCCCAACTGTCCTAATCTTAGACATGTTGACAAGCTCAACAGGTAGCTTGTTGAACACATTCTTAGCCAACAGCTTTGATACAGCAGCATTAAACCCACAAAAACGTGAATGGATGTCAGGTTGGACACTATACTATTGGGGCTGGTGGTTAAGCTGGAGTCCATTCGTAGGTGTGTTCATTGCGCGTGTATCTAAAGGACGTTCAATTCGCGAATTCGTTTCAGGCGTGCTATTAGTACCAGCATTAGTCAGCTTCATTTGGTTCAGTGTGTTTGGTGTACTAGGTATTGAAACTGGTAAAAAACACAAAGAAATCTTTGAAATGTCACCTGAGACACAATTATTCGCAGTATTTAATCACTTGCCTTTAGGCATTATATTATCAATTGTTGCGTTACTATTGATTGCATCATTCTTCGTTACTTCTGCAGACTCAGCTACATTCGTATTAGGTATGCAGACTTCTTATGGTTCATTAGAACCGGCATCATACATTAAAGTAACTTGGGGTGTTGCGCAATCATTAATCGCGTTCATCTTGTTATTCTCAGGTGGAGATACAGGCTTGAACTCACTGCAAAGTGCAGCGATTATCAGTGCCTTGCCATTCTCCATTGTGATCATATTAATGATGATTGCCTTCTACAAAGATGCGAACCGTGAACGTAAGTTCTTAGGCTTAACATTGACACCTAATAAGCATCGTTTAGAAGAATATGTGAAATATTCACAACATGATTATGAAGAAGATATTCTAGAAAAACGTAAAGTACGTCAACAATCACAAAATCTTGATTCTTAATTGAATTTTAGATGCGTTGTCTTTCAATTATTAAATTGAAAGGCAGCGCATTTTTAATTTTATTTAGGCTAAATAAATGAAAATTATTCTCAATACATAATAGATACTTATTACACGAAGTGGATATGATAAGATATACTTATACATACTGATTATAAAACAAAAACAATGAACATTTGGTTTTTAATGAATATCAGTTGTATTCGCTATCATATCAATATACAATCTAAGTAAAGGCATAATATTAATCAGGGGGGATTTAGATGTCTTCTAACTTAAAAGAGCAAGCAAAGAAAACGTTTACTTTAAACGACAATACGTATACTTTTTACGATTTGCAGTCATTAGAAGAACAAGGTTTAACTAAAATCAACAAATTGCCATATTCAATTCGAGTACTATTGGAATCGGTATTACGCCAAGAGGATGGCTTCGTAATTACTGATGACCATATTAAAGAATTAGCGAAATTCGGTGATGGCGCTGAAGGTGAAGTACCATTTAAACCATCTCGTGTTATCTTACAAGACTTCACAGGTGTACCAGCAGTTGTTGACTTAGCTTCATTACGTAAAGCAATGGATGATGTAGGCGGCGATATTAATAAAATTAACCCGGAAGTACCTGTAGACTTAGTTATTGACCACTCAGTACAAGTAGACAGCTATGCGAATCCAGATGCATTACGTCAAAACATGAAATTAGAATTCCACCGTAACTTCGAACGTTACCAATTCTTAAACTGGGCAACAAAAGCATTCGATAACTACAATGCTGTACCACCAGCAACAGGTATCGTACACCAAGTTAACTTAGAGTACTTAGCTAACGTTGTACATGCAAGAGATGTAGATGGTGAAACAGTAGCATTCCCAGATACATTAGTCGGTACTGACTCTCATACGACAATGATCAACGGTCTTGGCGTATTAGGTTGGGGTGTCGGCGGTATTGAAGCTGAAGCAGGTATGTTAGGTCAACCTTCATACTTCCCAATTCCAGACGTAATCGGTGTTCGTTTAGAAAACCAATTACCACAAGGTGCAACAGCAACTGACTTAGCTTTACGTGTAACTGAAGAGTTACGTAAAAAAGGCGTAGTTGGTAAATTCGTAGAATTCTATGGTCCTGGTGTTCAACACTTACCATTAGCTGACCGTGCTACAATCGCTAACATGGCACCTGAATACGGTGCAACATGTGGTTTCTTCCCAGTTGATGAAGAATCATTAAAATATTTACGTTTAACCGGCCGTACTGAAGAACAAATTGAATTAGTTGAAGAATACTTGAAACAAAACCATATGTTCTTCGATGTGGAAAAAGAAGATCCTTCTTACACAGATGTTCTTGAATTAGACTTATCTACTGTTGAACCTTCTTTATCAGGTCCTAAACGTCCACAAGACTTAATTAAATTAGGCGACATGAAACAAGAATTCGAAAAAGCAGTGACTGCACCAGCAGGCAACCAAGGTTTCGGATTCGACGAATCTGAATTCGATAAAGAAGCAACAATCGAATTCGCAGATGGCCACACTGCTAAAATGACAACAGGTGATATCGCTATTGCGGCAATCACTTCATGTACAAACACATCTAACCCATATGTAATGTTAGGTGCTGGTTTAGTTGCGAAAAAAGCAGTTGAAAAAGGCATGAAAGTACCTGAGTACGTGAAAACATCACTTGCACCAGGTTCTAAAGTTGTAACTGGCTATTTAGATGATTCAGGCTTACAAGAGTACTTAGATGCATTAGGCTTTAACTTAGTAGGTTATGGTTGTACGACATGTATCGGTAACTCAGGTCCATTATTACCAGAAATTGAAAAAGCAATTTCAGGCGAAGACTTACTTGTAACTTCTGTATTATCTGGTAACCGTAACTTCGAAGGTCGTATCCACCCATTAGTAAAAGGTAACTACTTAGCTTCACCACCATTAGTTGTGGCATATGCTTTAGCAGGTACTGTAGATATCGACTTACAAAATGACCCAATCGGTCAAGACAAAGATGGCAACGATGTATACTTAGATGATATCTGGCCATCAATCAAAGAAGTTGCTGATACTGTTGAAAGCACTGTTACACCTGACTTATTCCGTGAAGAATACTCAGATGTATACACAAATAACGAAATGTGGAATGAAATTGAAACTACGGATCAACCATTATACGACTTTGATCCTAACTCAACTTATATCCAAAACCCTACATTCTTCCAAGGTTTATCAAAAGAACCAGGAAAAATCGAACCGCTTAAAGATCTACGCGTGATGGGTAAATTCGGTGACTCAGTAACAACTGACCACATTTCACCAGCGGGTGCAATCGGTAAAGATACGCCAGCAGGTCAATACTTGCAAGAAAATGACGTACCAATCAGAGAGTTCAACTCATACGGTTCTCGTCGTGGTAACCACGAAGTAATGGTAAGAGGTACTTTCGCAAACATCCGTATTAAAAACCAATTAGCGCCAGGTACAGAAGGCGGCTTCACAACTTACTGGCCTACAGGCGAAGTAATGCCAATCTATGACGCAGCAATGAAATACAAAGAAGACGGTACTGGATTAGTTGTCTTAGCAGGTAACGACTACGGTATGGGATCTTCTCGTGACTGGGCTGCTAAAGGTACAAACTTACTAGGCGTTAAGACAGTTATTGCACAAAGCTACGAACGTATCCACCGTTCTAACTTAGTAATGATGGGTGTATTACCGCTTCAATTCCAAGACGGCGACTCAGCTGACAGCCTTGGATTAGATGGTACTGAAGAAATTTCAGTAGACATCGATGAATCTGTAAAACCACATGACAAAGTTAAAGTAACTGCTAAAAAAGAAAATGGCGAAACAATCGAATTCGATGTAATCGCTCGTTTCGATTCACAAGTTGAATTAGACTACTACCGTCATGGCGGTATCTTACAACTTGTATTACGTAATAAATTAGCAAATGCGTAAGGCATCAACCTTATTTTGATAGAACTTGATGTGAGGCTAAGATGGTGTGAAACTGTCTTAGCCTCTTCATTTTGTGCTATGATAAAACATGGAATGAGAATAGAAAGTGTGGCGTAAAAATGATATACAGTATTACTGAAATAGAAGCAAGATACCAAGAAACTGATAAAATGGGATTTATTTATCATGGGAACTATGCGACATGGTTTGAAGTTGCTCGTACAGACTATATAAGCAAGCTTGGCTTTAATTATGCTGATATGGAAGCGCGTGGCATCATTTCTCCAGTCACGCACTTAGATGTGAAGTTTATTAAACCTGTGACTTATCCTGAAAAAGTAAGAATAAAAACATGGGTAGAACGCTATTCACGTTTACGCTCTTTATATCGTTATGAAATTTATAACGAAAAAGGAGAAATTGCGACAACAGGTTCAACTGAGCTGATATGTATGACAGAAGATACGCATACACCGATTCGTTTAGATCGTTATTTCCCAGACTGGCACGAAGTCTATCAAGAAGTAGAAAAACGAAACAAAGCTGGCGAACAATTTGAAGTGACTGATGGGATTCAATAATTAAATGAACGCAAAAAACTGGGACATATGAATGCCCCAGTTTTATATGTGTTTAGAGATGCTATTAAAATTTGAAAGTAATTTCATCTTTGTCATCAACATCGATAGTTATTGATACATCTTCAAAGTACCATAAGTCTTTTTCGGCAATAATGATGTCTACACCGTCATAGTCTTGTTCAAATCCAATTTCAATGGGTTGATCATTGCGGTTATCAATATTGAATGCAGGGCTGAAACCTTGTTTGATTTGAGGTTCTCCGCCATAACGCACAAAGATGTGAATGGCTTTTCCTTCTTGAGGTAATTCAAACTCATCTTTGAACCAGTTGATTGCTTTATCTGTCAATTTCAATTCCATGGTAAAACTCCTCTCATTATTACCAAATATTATGCTGCATATAAAGATTTATATATAAGAGTATAACCGTTATAACACCATGATTAACCTTAAATGCTCAATTTCTTTAAAAAGTATAGAACGGATTTGACAAAATTTTGTATAGTTATAAAAAAACCGGAACACATTTTGTCCCGGTTTGTGATTTACATCCATTTAATTTTAGGCTCTTCACCTTTGAAGATTCTTATAATATTTGTACGGTGTCTGATAATCAATAAGACAGCAACGATGATGCTGACACCTAATAAGATATAATCTTGAATAATGAGTGATCCGATGACACAGCAAATAGCTGCGACGATACTTGATAAGGATACGTATTTAGTCAGTTTTAATGTAATAAAGAAGATAGCTGCTAAGATTAAGAGTAAAATCGGAGCAACACCTAATACGACACCCGCACTGGTTGCGACAGCTTTTCCGCCTTTGAATTTAAGAAAGACTGGGAAAACATGTCCGACTATCGCAAATACACCGACAATCATACCATGTGTAAAGAACTCACTGATAGGTCCTGTCGTATGGATTGGGAACCATAGTGGAAAGAAAACTACAATAAAACCTTTAAATATATCTAAGAAAGTTACAGCAAATCCGGCTGGTCGTCCTAACACACGAAAACTGTTAGTAGCACCGGTATTACCGCTTCCATACTGTCTTATATCTTTTTTGAAAAATAATTTTCCGATTATGATACCGCTTGGGAATGAACCTACTAAGTAGGCGAGCAGCAGCATGAGTACAATCATCATTGACCTTGACACTTCCTTTATTGACGATAACGTTATTTTACCACACTCCAAGACTTTGAAGTGGACTGTTCTGTTATTTTCACGACACATTCTCGTTATATATAGTTTAAGCGACAATGTTCGATTTTCATAGTAACAAAATCTTTTATCGAAAGAAATCTTTTTTCGTTAGGTTGTAAAATGTTATCACATGCAAATCAATTTCTGACTTGCATTTTGATTTGATTTAAGTAAGAATGTTTATTGTAATGTTTTATAAACGAACGTACGTTTGTAGGAGGCGAAGAATCGATTGGCAACAAATAAACGACAAAACTATTCGGACGATTCTATTCAAGTACTTGAAGGATTAGAAGCAGTCCGTAAAAGACCAGGAATGTATATTGGGTCAACCGATAAACGTGGTTTACACCACTTAGTATATGAAATCGTAGATAACTCAGTAGATGAGGTATTGAACGGTTATGGTAATGAAATCAAAGTGACTATCAATAAAGACGATAGTATCACAATAGAAGATAACGGACGCGGGATGCCGACGGGGATTCATAAATCTGGTAAACCGACAGTCGAAGTTATCTTCACAATCTTGCATGCCGGAGGTAAGTTCGGCCAAGGCGGCTACAAAACATCAGGCGGCTTACATGGTGTAGGGGCTTCCGTAGTTAACGCATTGAGTGAATGGTTAGTAGTTGAAATTTATAGAGACGGCTTTATTTATGAACAGCGTTTTAATAAAGGGGGGTTACCTGCCACTGGTTTAGAGAAAAAAGGAAAAACACGTAAAAAAGGAACGAAAGTAACGTTCAAACCTGATCCAGAAATCTTTAAATCAGCCACATCATTCAATTTTGATACATTAAGCGAACGCCTACAAGAATCAGCCTTCCTTTTAAAAAATCTAAAAATCACTTTAACAGACTTACGTTCTGGTAAAGAAAGAGAAGAAATTTATCATTATGAAGACGGCATCAAAGAATTCGTGTCTTACGTCAACGAAGGCAAAGAAGTTTTACATGATGTTGCGACGTTTTCAGGAGAAGCCAATGGTATCGAAGTCGATATCGCTTTCCAATACAATGATCAATATTCTGAAAGTATCTTAAGCTTTGTCAATAACGTACGTACTAAAGACGGCGGTACACATGAAGTCGGATTTAAAACTGCGATGACACGTGTGTTTAATGATTATGCGCGTCGCATTGGTGAATTAAAAGCTAAAGATAAAAATTTAGATGGTAATGATATTCGTGAAGGCTTAACAGCGATTATTTCTGTCCGTATTCCTGAAGAGTTATTACAATTCGAAGGACAAACGAAGTCTAAACTAGGTACGGCGGAAGCAAGAAGTGCAGTAGATAGTGTAGTCGCAGAGAAACTACCTTTCTACTTAGAAGAAAAAGGACAATTATCTAAATCACTTGTCAAAAAAGCAGTGAAAGCACAACAAGCCAGAGAAGCTGCACGTAAAGCACGTGAAGATGCACGTTCTGGTAAAAAGAACAAACGCAAAGATACTTTATTGTCTGGTAAGTTAACACCAGCACAAAGTAAAAATACAGAGAAGAAAGAACTGTATCTTGTAGAGGGTGACTCTGCAGGCGGTTCCGCTAAACTCGGTCGTGACCGCAAATATCAAGCTATTTTACCATTACGTGGTAAGGTTATTAATACTGAGAAAGCACGTTTAGAAGATATCTTCAAAAACGAAGAAATCAACACTATCATTCATACGATCGGTGCAGGTGTAGGAACTGAATTCAAATTAGAAGACAGCAACTATAATCGTGTCATTATTATGACCGATGCCGATACAGATGGTGCACATATTCAAGTTTTATTATTAACGTTCTTCTTTAAATACATGAAGCCGCTTGTACAAGCAGGCCGTGTCTTTATTGCCTTGCCGCCACTTTACAAATTAGAAAAAGGCAAAGGTAAAGCGAAGAAAGTAGAATATGCCTGGACAGATGATGAACTAGAAAATCTTCAAAAACAATTAGGCAAAGGTTTCAGCTTACAACGTTATAAAGGTTTAGGTGAGATGAACCCTGACCAATTGTGGGAAACTACAATGAATCCAGAAACGCGTACGTTAATTCGCGTTAATGTTGAAGATGAAGTTCGTTCATCAAAACGTGTGACGACGTTGATGGGTGATAAAGTTGCACCACGTCGTGATTGGATTGAACGACATGTACAATTTGGTATGCAAGAAGATCAAAGTATTCTAGAAAACGAAGAAATCGAAATTCTAGATCAAGAAGCATACGATGAGGAGGAAGTAAATTGAGCGAAATCATCCAAGACCTTTCGTTAGAAGATGTCATTGGCGACCGCTTCGGCCGCTACAGTAAATACATCATCCAAGAACGTGCCCTCCCAGATGTCAGAGACGGTTTAAAGCCGGTACAACGTCGTATATTATATGCGATGTACTCAAGCGGCAATACATTTGATAAAAACTTCCGTAAGAGTGCCAAAACAGTCGGTGATGTTATCGGACAATTCCACCCTCATGGCGACTCTTCTGTTTATGATGCGATGGTGCGTTTAAGTCAAGACTGGAAATTGCGTCATGTGTTAATTGAAATGCATGGTAATAACGGGAGTATTGATAATGACCCGCCAGCTGCGATGCGCTATACCGAAGCGAAACTCAGTCAACTTTCTGAAGAATTATTACGCGACATCAATAAAGAAACAGTTTCGTTTGTGCCGAACTATGATGATACTACAACAGAACCGATGGTATTGCCTGCGCGTTTCCCTAACTTATTAGTGAACGGTTCCACAGGGATTTCTGCAGGTTATGCGACAGATATTCCGCCGCACAACTTAGGTGAAGTCATTAATGGAACTTTGAAGTTCATTGATAATCCAGATATTACAGTGAATCAGTTAATGAAACACATAAAAGGGCCGGATTTCCCGACTGGCGGCATTATTCAAGGTGTCGACGGTATTAAAAAAGCATATGAAACAGGTAAAGGACGTATTGTTGTTCGCTCTATGGTGGAAACTGAAACGTTACGTAACGGCAGACAAGAATTAGTAGTGTCTGAAATTCCATATGAAGTGAATAAAAGTGCGTTAGTGAAAAAGATTGATGAATTGCGTGCAGATAAAAAAGTGGATGGTATTGTCGAAGTACGTGATGAAACAGACCGTACGGGATTACGTATTGCGATTGAATTGAAAAAAGATGTTAATAGTGAAGCGATTTTGAACTTCTTATACAAAAATACAGATTTACAAATCTCTTATAACTTCAACATGGTCGCAATCAGTGAAGGACGCCCTAAACAAATGGGCATCCGCCAAATTATCGATAGTTACTTGAATCACCAAATTGAAGTTGTGACGAAACGTACGCGCTATGACTTGTTCCACGCTGAAAAGCGTATGCATATTGTTGAAGGCTTAATGAAAGCTTTATCTGTGTTAGATGAAGTCATTGCGATTATCCGCGGATCTAAAAACAAACGTGATGCGAAAGATAATTTAGTCGCAGAGTTTGACTTCACTGAAGAACAAGCAGAAGCTATTGTGACATTGCAATTATATCGTTTAACAAACACTGATATTGTGGCGCTTGAAGCGGAACATAAAGAATTAGAAGAGCAAATCAAAGGCTTACGTCATATCTTAGATAACCACGATGCTTTATTAAACGTGATTAAAGATGAATTGAAAGAGATTCGTAAACGTTTTAAGTCAGAACGTTTATCTCGTATTGAAGCAGAGATTTCTGAAATTAAAATCTCTAAAGAAGTGATTGTGCCGAGTGAGGAAACAATTTTAAGTTTATCTAAAGATGGTTACATCAAACGTACTTCAATCCGAAGCTTCAATGCGAATAAAGTAGAAGAAGTCGGATTAAAAGAGGGCGACAGCTTATTACGTTACGTAGAAACGAATACGCAACATATCGCTTTAGTCTTTACAGATAAAGGCCGTTATCTCTACTTACCGGTGCATAAACTATCTGATATCAAGTGGAAAGACCTTGGTCAGCATATTTCACAACTTGTGCCGATAGAAAATGATGAACGTGTCATTGATGTCTTTACTGAACCAGATTTCAAACAAGAAGCGGATTATTTAATGGCTACGAAAAACGGTATGATCAAGAAAAGTGAGTTAGGTCTGTTTAAGACAACACGTTTCAATAAACCGCTGATTGCGATGAAATTAAAAGATGACGATGTAGTGATTAATGTGATGCGTATTGAAACACCGCAATTACTCTCAGTCATTACACATACAGGTATGTCATTAACTTATAGTTCTGATGAATTATCAAGTACTGGTTTACGTGCTGCAGGGGTAAAATCGATTAACCTTAAAGATGATGACTACGTAGTGATGACACAAGTCGTACATCCTGATAATACGATTTTAATGGCAACACAAAGAGGTGCAGTTAAACGTATCGGCTATCAAGTGTTAACAGAAGCTAAACGTGCACAACGCGGTATTAAACTGTTGAAAGAACTAAAAAGCAAACCGCATCGTATCGTAGGTGCTGATGTGATTGAAAATCCAGCTGCGACGTATACATTGTATTCAAACAAGGATACTTTCACAGGTACTGTCGGAGATGTACATTTAACAGAACAATATACAAATGGCTCATTTGTGGTTGATGTAGATAGCTTCGGAGATGTTGAAGCATTATCTGTATCAGATATGAGTGAACCTGAAGCATAAATTTAATGAAGTAAAGCTGTTCAAAAAAGGGACGTATATCCCTTTTAATTTGAACAGCTTTTCTTTGTGAAGGATAAGGTTTTTCAAAAAAATATAGTCAGATAATTGCTAAGATGATAAAATATAGAGTAAATCAAATGAAATAACAAGTGGTAGCACATTCTTTTAGAATCCTGCCTCTTGGTATTTTTTTTATTTAAGTGGTGTATATTGAAGAAAGCAGTCGATATATTCCATTGTTATGTATCAGATATACATAAATATTTAACAGAATATGAGGTAATAAATGTGAAAGATTTTGATAGTTTAGTACCTGGTTGGTTTAAAGCATTTGTTGAAGTAGGGAATGACTTGATTTGGTCACAATACTTAATCGGTTTACTGCTGACTGCAGGACTTTTCTTTACAATCAGCTCCAGGTTTATACAGTTTACGTCATTTGGAGAAATGTTTAGAGCGTTAGTGGAAAAACCTGAAACATTAGATAGCGGTGAAAAAGGGATTTCACCTTTCCAAGCTTTCGCAATCAGTGCAGGATCTCGTGTAGGTACGGGTAATATTGCCGGTGTTGCGACTGCGATTGTCTTAGGTGGTCCAGGTGCAGTCTTTTGGATGTGGGTCATCGCGTCTATCGGTGCTGCCAGTGCGTTTGTAGAATCCGTTTTAGCACAAGTTTATAAAGTACCTGATAAAGCAGGCGGTTTCCGTGGGGGACCAGCGTACTATATGACAAAAGGTTTGAATCAAAAATGGTTAGGTGTCTTATTTGCGGTATTAATTACGATTACATTCGCTTTTGTGTTTAATACAGTACAAGCCAATACCATTGCAGAATCATTGAAAACACAATATCATATCAGCCCAGTCGTAACAGGTATTGTCCTTGCAGTATTAACAGGAATTATCATTTTCGGTGGTGTAAGAAGTATCGCAACATTGTCTTCATATATCGTTCCGATTATGGCAATTATTTATATTGGTGTGGTATTAGTCATCTTAATCATGAACTATGACCAAATCATTCCAATGATTTTAACAATCTTCAAGAGTGCCTTTGGGATTGAACAAGCGACTGGCGGTGCAGTCGGTGCGGCAGTATTACAAGGGATTAAACGTGGTTTATTCTCAAACGAAGCCGGTATGGGTTCTGCGCCGAACGCGGCAGCAACAGCAGCTGTACCACACCCAGTAAAACAAGGTTTACTTCAGTCATTAGGTGTATTCTTCGATACAATCTTAGTATGTACTGCAACAGCAATCGTTATTTTATTATACGGCGGTTTACAATTTGGTGAAGGTGCTCCACAAGGGGTTGCGGTAACACAATCAGCATTGAACGAACATTTAGGCAGTGCAGGCGGTATTTTCTTATCTGTCGCAATTACATTGTTCGCATTCTCATCTGTTATCGGTAACTACTATTATGGTCAATCTAACATTGAATTCTTATCTTACAATAAAACGGTGTTATTTATTTTTAGATGTTTAGTTGTATTATTAGTCTTCTTTGGTGCAGTCGTGAAAACAGAAACAGTATGGAGTACTGCGGATGTCTTCATGGGCTTAATGGCAATCGTCAATATTATTTCTATCATTGCCTTGTCTAACATTGCACTGGCTGTGATGAAAGATTACCATGACCAACGTAAAGCCGGTAAGAAACCGATCTTCAAACCAGAGAACTTGGAAATCAATTTATTTGGTATTGAATGTTGGGGCGATCCAGCTAAACAATTATCACGTAAAAAATAATAAATAGAGTATGAGTTGAATAAGAGATTCAACCATTTGCTTCCCTTATCACACACATCATGTGTTGTTGATAAGGGATTTTATTTTTTTAGAAGTATAAAAAATGACAAATTATTGTATTTCTAGAGAAGAAAAACATGAAATAATAAAAAATAGCCCAAGTATGTACAAGGATATGGTAAAATAATTTCTAATTCAGCGCTATCAATAGTGAAATGGGCTATAATGAATAGGATAGAGTATTGAGGAGAAAAGGTGATCTTCATGAGCAGCTACGTGATAGAGAAAGCATTAAATAATAACGTCATCATCTGTAAAGATGAAACACAACAGCACGAAGTCGTTCTTATCGGAAAAGGTATCGGTTTTAATAAGAAAAAAGGGATGCGCTTATCTGACAAAGCAATGATTGATAAAGTTTATAAATTAGAACATAAATCTGAACAAGAACATTATAAAGCATTAGTAGAGATGGCTGATGATGATGTTTTACAATCAATTATTGAAGCGATTGATATCATCACGAAAGCGGACCGCTCAGTTGATGATAATGATTTAGTCGTCGCGTTAACGGATCATATCTTGTTTGCGTATAAACGTATCAAACAGCAGCAATTTATTAAAAATCCATTCTTAATTGAAACGAAACAGCTATACCCTGAATCATATCAAATTGCGGTTCAAGTGATAGAGCATTTAAACGGCTTGTTAGATATTGATTTTCCAGATGATGAAATCGGCTTTATCGCGTTACATATCGCAAGCAGTAAAGATGATTTAACTTTAAGCGAAGTAAGATTGACGAATGAGATTATCAATAAAAGTGTTCAAATTATGGAACATGATTTAGGTTATACAATTGATACAAGTTCGATTATCTATCAACGCTTTATCCGCCATATCCAATTCTTAATCAGACGCTTGCAAAAAGGTGAAACTATTCAAGTCAATGAAGATTTCGGAAACATGTTGAAAGCGCATTATCCCGTGTGCTATAATATAGCTGTTAAAATCATTAAAATGATGCAGCAGCATCTTGAAGTTCCTGTCTATGAAGCGGAACTCTCGTATCTGACGTTGCATATTTATCATTTTGCGAATAAAAATCAAAATCATAACGTGTAACTAATTCGATTAGGCATGAGTCATGAAAGTTGGTCGTACTTCCAGCTTTTATTACTCATGCCTTTTTTCTTTGCTGCTATGTCGCTAGGTGATGTTTACAACTTTATAAATTTAGGAGGAAACTTTTATGTGGAAAAAGTTTTTCGGTCAATTGCAACGTATTGGTAAAGCGTTAATGCTTCCTGTTGCGATCTTACCGGCAGCGGGTTTACTTTTAGCATTAGGGAACGCCTTTCAAGGCGATGCGCTTCAAAGTTTACTGCCTTTTATTAAAGTAGAAGGTGTTCAAAACGTTGCGAAAATGATGGAAGGTGCCGGTGGGATTATCTTTGATAACTTGGCCATTATCTTCGCATTAGGTGTCGCAATCGGGTTGGCTGGCGGAGATGGTGTTGCAGCTATCGCAGCATTCGTCGGTTTTATCGTATTAAACAAAACAATGGGAATGTTCTTAAATGTAACACCTGAAAAAGCAGCAGATGCTGCAAAAGGTTTTGCGACAGTATTAGGAATTCCGACACTCCAAACGGGTGTGTTCGGCGGTATCATTATCGGGGCTTTAGCGGCCTGGTGTTATAACAAGTTCTATAACATCTCGCTGCCAAGTTATTTAGGATTCTTTGCAGGGAAACGTTTCGTACCAATTATGATGGCGACGTTATCATTTATTTTAGCGTTTCCAATGGCGATTGTTTGGCCATTTATCCAAGGCGGCTTAAACGCATTCAGTGAAGGTTTATTAGCATCAAATACAGGATTAGCTGTATTCTTATTCGGTTTCATTAAACGTCTATTGATTCCGTTTGGTTTACACCATATTTTCCATGCACCGTTCTGGTTTGAATTCGGTTCATATAAAAACTTGGCGGGTCAAATCATTCATGGTGACCAACGTATCTTTATCGAACAAATTCGTGATAACGTACCTTTAACTGCAGGTAAATTCATGCAAGGTGAATTCCCAGTTATGATGTTCGGTTTACCAGCAGCAGCACTTGCGATTTATCAAACAGCGAAAAAAGAAAATAAAAAAGTGGTTGCTGGTTTAATGTTATCTGGTGCTTTGACATCATTCTTAACAGGTATCACTGAACCTTTAGAATTCTCATTCTTATTCGTAGCACCATTATTATTCTTCATTCATGCAGTATTAGATGGTTTATCATTCTTAATTCTTTATTTATTAGATGTGCACTTAGGTTACACATTCTCTGGTGGATTTATCGACTTCTTCTTACTCGGTATCTTGCCGAATAAGACACAATGGTGGTTAGTTATTCCAGTTGGATTAATTTATGCGGTTATTTACTATGTTATCTTCCGCTTCGTCATCCAAAAAATGAACTACAAAACACCAGGTCGTGAAGACAAAGAGATGCAGACATCTACAGTTTCAACAAATGAATTACCATTCAAAGTGTTAGACGCGATGGGTGGCGAATCTAACATCAAACATTTAGATGCATGTATTACACGTTTACGTGTAGAAGTAAATGACAAAGCAAAAGTAGATGTACAAGGTTTGAAAGATTTAGGTGCTTCAGGTGTGCTTGAAGTCGGTAATAACATGCAAGCGATCTTTGGTCCGAAATCAGATCAAATCAAACATAATATGCAACAGATTATGGATGGTAAAATCACATCTCCTGAAGAAACTACAGTGATTGATGAAGGCGATGCAACAACGAAAGTAGCGCAAACAGGTGACGCAGTGATTTATGCACCGATTACAGGTGAATTAGTAGATATTACAGAAGTACCAGATAAAGTATTCTCTGAAAAAATGATGGGCGACGGTATCGCAATCAAACCAGATAATGGTGATGTTTATGCACCATTCGACGGTACTGTGAAAATGGTCTTCCCAACAAAACATGCGATTGGTATTGAATCAGAAGATGGCGTGGAATTATTGATTCACTTCGGTTTAGAAACTGTTAAACTTGAAGGTCAAGGTTTCGACATCTTAGTTAAAGAAAACGATAACTTCGTTTTAGGCCAACCTTTAATGAAAGTCGACTTAGATTACATTAAAGAACATGCTGAAAGTACGATTACACCAATCGTCGTTACAAATTTAAATGATCGCACATTAGAAGTGTTACACCATGGCCATGTTAACCATGGTGATAAAGCAGTCTTAATTAAATAGAAACAGCTACACAGAAACAACACCTTAGACACTTTAATCGATGCGTCATGCACATTGAGCACGAGCTATGAAACTCTAGGAGGTTTCTAGCTCGTGCTTTTTTTATACAAGGAGGTTATCTATGAAACAGTTATTCAAATTCTTTTTTGGACAATTACAACGTATTGGTAAAGCCTTAATGTTGCCAGTGGCGATTTTACCTGCAGCTGGGATCTTACTGGCGTTCGGTAATGCGATGCACAACGAACAAATCTTACACTACGCACCTTGGATGGAAAATCATTATATTCAGATGGTCAGTCAGATTATGGAAGTATCTGGTCAGGTCATCTTTGATAACTTGCCATTACTCTTTGCGATGGGGACAGCACTTGGTTTAGCAGGCGGTGATGGTGTTGCTGGTATTGCGGCACTAGTCGGTTATTTAATTATGAATGCGACCATGGGTAAAGTCGTAGGTATTACAATTGATGATATTTATTCTTATGCTGAAGGGGCTAAAACGTTAGGACAATCAGCAAAAGACCCGGCACATGCTTTGATATTAGGCATACCGACCTTACAAACAGGTGTATTCGGCGGGATTATTATCGGGGCTTTAGCAGCGATATGTTACAACCGCTTCTACAACATTCAACTTCCTCAATTTTTAGGATTCTTTGCTGGGAAACGATTTGTACCGATTATTACATCATTAGTCGCAATCGTGACAGGGATTGTTTTAAGTTTTGTATGGCCACCTGTTCAAGATGGCTTAAATAACTTATCTAATTTCTTATTAGGTAAAAACTTAGCTTTAACGACATTTATTTTCGGGATTATTGAACGTTCACTTATTCCATTTGGTTTACATCATATTTTCTATGCACCATTTTGGTTTGAGTTCGGACATTATACAAATGAAGCGGGTAACTTAATTCGTGGTGACCAACGTATTTGGATGGCACAATACCAAGATGGTGTACCGTTTACGGCAGGGGCTTTTACCACAGGTAAATATCCATTTATGATGTTCGGTTTGCCAGCAGCAGCGTTCGCGATTTATCGTCAAGCGAAACCAGAACGTAAAAAAGTAGTCGCAGGTTTAATGTTATCAGCAGGGCTTACAGCCTTTTTAACAGGGATTACAGAACCATTAGAATTCTCATTCTTATTTGTAGCGCCGATTCTTTATGTTGCACATGTCATTTTAGCAGGTTCTTCATTCTTAATTATGCATTTATTAGGCGTTAAAATCGGTATGACCTTCTCAGGCGGTTTTATTGATTATATTTTATATGGCTTATTATCATGGGATCGTTCCAATGCGTTATTAGTGATTCCAGTCGGTATTTGTTATGCAGTTGTGTACTACTTCTTATTCACATTCTTAATTAAGAAAATGAACTTGAAAACACCAGGTCGTGAAGATCAAGAAGTGACACAAACGAACGTGTCAGTGAGTGAATTACCATTTAAAGTATTAGATGCGATGGGTGGTAAAAACAACATTAAACATTTAGATGCATGTATTACACGCTTACGTGTAGAAGTGAATGATAAGTCTCAAGTGGATGTTCAAGAATTAAAAGATTTAGGAGCATCAGGTGTCCTTGAAGTCGGCAATAATATGCAGGCGATTTTCGGACCGAAGTCAGATCAAATCAAACATGATATGCAACAGATTATGGATGGCAAGATTACGTCTCCAGTAGAAACGACAGTAACAGAAGATGGTGATGCAGAAACAGCAGAAGTTGTAGCTGAGGGCGGTGCAGTAATTTATGCGCCGATTACAGGTAAAGTCGTTCCACTTTCAGAGGTACCTGACCAAGTATTCTCTGGCAAAATGATGGGAGATGGTTTTGCGATTCAACCATCTAAAGGTGAAGTCTACGCACCATTTGATGGTACAGTGAAGATGATCTTCCCAACCAAACATGCACTTGGTTTAGAATCTAAAGACGGCGTAGAATTATTAATTCATTTCGGCTTAGAAACCGTTAAATTGGAAGGCCAAGGCTTTGATATTTTAGTTGAAGCAAGGGATAAAATTGTACTGGGCCAACCGTTGATGAAAGTAGATTTAGATTATATTGAGAAACATGCGGATAGTACTATCACACCGATTATCGTCACAAATCAAGAACAACCAGAAATAGAGTTGGTTCATGAAGGTGAAGTGACACATGGGGATAAAGTCGCTATAGTCAAACCATAGTAAAACAAACACAAACTGGTGTCTAAATTCTTTTAGGCATCAGTTTTTATTTTTAGGGTTAGGGGTAAAGAGTAGCGTTGAAGGGAATGATAAATAAAAAGTTTCTTTTTTTACAAAATAGCGATAAAATATGATTAATCAATAGCAAGGAATGGTGAAGTACATGGAAAATAATGATAAACCGAAGCGTTTTTCGCTGAGTGAAACACGGTTTATGAGATTTATCGGAGGTAAGAACTTGATGTTCGGTCTTCTGATGTTGATTATGATTGGATTAACAATATTTATATTTGATAAAGTATCGTACATATTCCACCCGTTTGTGATCATATTCAATACGATTGCAGCGCCGGTTATTTTAGGTTTGATCTTATTCTACTTGTTAAATCCAGTTACTCAATTTATGGAACGTTATAATATCCCAAGACTATGGGGGATTATTATTCTGTTTTGTTTTGCTGCAGCGGTGATTGCGTTAGTGGTTAATTTACTAATTCCAGTCATCAGCGATCAAATCAAAACGTTCGCGCATAACTTCCCACGTTATGTAGATAAATTTAATGAAATGGTTGATCAAGTAACCAGCTGGTCGCATTTTGCGGGTATGTCTGATTTCTATACGCAAATTCAAGATCAGCTTGATAAAATAGCGAAGAAAGTACCGACAATGGTTTCAGATTTCTTTGATGGTTTCGGAACGAAGATTATGTCAATCGCTGAAGCGGTTGTGAATATTGGTGTGGTTATCGTCACAACACCATTCGTACTCTTCTTCTTCTTAAAAGATGGTCATCGCTTCAAAGCAGGTTTAACAAAAGTGATGCCACCGAAATATCGTCAAGATGTGCATGAAGTAATTGAAAGTATGAGCTTACAAGTAGGTTCATATATCCAAGGTCAAATCATTGTATCATTTTGTATCGGTATCTTACTCTTTATCGGTTATTCGATTATCGGTTTAGATTACAGCTTAGTTTTAGCGAGTATTGCGGCAGTCACTAGTGTGGTTCCTTATTTAGGACCAACCATCGCAATTTCTCCAGCTATTATTATGGCGTTGATTACATCACCGATTATGTTAGTAAAATTAATTGTTGTGTGGACAGCAGTTCAATTTATTGAAGGTCACTTTATTTCACCTAACGTTATGGGTAAAACATTAAAGATTCATCCTTTGACAATTATCTTTGTATTATTATGTGCAGGTAATTTACTTGGTATTGTGGGTGTCATTCTCGCAATTCCTGGTTATGCGGTCATTAAAGTGTTAGTCACACACTTATTCGGTATGTATAAACGTCGTTATAACCGTTATTATGGTCAAGATTCAGGACCTTATGAAGTTGCTGATGATGAGTGGGCAGATAATCCGAATAATCAATTGAAGTAAAGTAACGTATAAGGCATGACACTTTTGTTAGGTGTCATGTCTTATTTTTTTGGTGCTTTGACATATAGTTATGTGGTAACATTTTGGTATATTATAAATCATTTCATGAATTGCTTGAAATGGTGTGAGGAATTGAGGGAAACAATGTCAAAACAATTAAAAGGTCGATTAATCACCGGTGCGAAAATTGTGTTTGCGACTGTTCTTTTTATCTTAGTTGTGACGACTTTATACAAAGAACTCTCAACCATGAACTTTAAAAAATTATTTGTACTGTTTGAAAAATTGAATCGTGTTGAATTAACGAGTCTGTTAGTTGCTGGTGGCTTATCTATATTATTATTAAGCCTGTATGATGTGACGATGGTACGGACTTTAAAATTGAAAATGTCTTTATTTAAAGTATTACGTGTCAGCTATATTATCAATGCGTTGAATTCTATTATCGGATTTGGAGGCTTTATCGGTGCGGGTGCACGTCTATCGGTCTATAAACCTTACGTGAAAGATACGAAAACGTTATTGCATTATATTTCATTGGTTTTATTATCGATGTTGACTGGTTTAAGCATGCTGTCGATTCTAGTCGTGACCCATGTCTTTAATGCGAAACATTTACTGAATGATTATCCAGTAGTACATGTTTTACTCTATGTGGTCGCATGTTTCTTGCCTGTATTTATCTTTATCACAATTAAAAAACCAGTAGAACCGTCTCGTCGTTTTACAGGTGTCTATTTAACACTAGTGTCAGGTGTGGAATGGTTAGCCGCAAGTTTTGTACTCTATTTTGCATTACGGATTGTCAACTTAGATGTGTCATTCACATCATTTGTCGGTATCTTTATTATTGCGGCGATTGCCGGTTTAATCAGTTTTATTCCTGGTGGTTTCGGGGCATTTGATGTCGTGATTTTAGTCGGCTTGAAGCACTTGAATTTACCAGAAGAAAAAATTGTCTTAGCGTTGATGTTATATCGTTTTGCGTATTATATCATTCCAGTGATTATTGCGTTAATCTTATCAATGTTTGAGTTCGGTACTTCAGCTAAACGTTATATTGAACAATCGAAGTACTATACACCAGCAAAAGAAGTGACTTCATTTTTATTTTCATATCAAAAATCCATCACTTCTAAAATTCCATCGCTTTCTTTAGCGGTACTGGTCATGTTTACGAGTTTAGTCTT
Organism: Staphylococcus sp. HMSC072B07; assembly: GCF_001815505.1. NCBI lineage: Bacteria > Bacillati > Bacillota > Bacilli > Caryophanales > Staphylococcaceae > Staphylococcus > Staphylococcus sp. HMSC072B07. Next base: position 55,987 of record NZ_KV820907.1, read on the forward strand.
TATCTTAAATAACGTCAGTATTATTTATGAAGGCTTATATGATCCGAACCATATGTTTTATTATATTGTGGTGACGATTCATACGAGTGCTTGTTTAATTCTGATGTTGAACGTTCGCGGTATCTTTAAACAAAGTCGCAGAGCCATATTATTTGCGATGGTTTCTATCGTGTTGATTTTTGTGATTACAGTGTATACGAATACCTCATTTTTATTAATTACGTGGTTGCTTGTAGTATTTGGTTTATTGATTTATGCCTTTATGAAAGCACAAGTCTTAAAACGTCCGATTCGTTTACGCCATATAGTTTCAATGCTGATTATTAGTATTATTATGTTGACACTGAATCACTATATGATTGTCTTTGTATTAGATGCGGTAGATGCTTACCGTATTGAAGTAGATAACTCAATGTTACGTTATTACTTATGGTTGACCATTCTTGTGGTTATTATTATCGTGACGTTTATTGTCTGGTTATTTGAAAATGCATATCGTAAAGATTATCCAGCCAATGATATCGAACAGTGTGAAGCGATTATCGAAAAATTCGGCGGCAACTATTTAAGCCATTTGCTTCATAGTGGAGATAAAACTGTGTATATGGATGAATCGAAAGAAGCGTTTGTGATGTATCGCTTTAAACTTAATTGTATTGTGGTATTAGGTGATCCGATTGGTAACCCTAAACGATTTAATGATTTATTTGAATCGTTGTACCATTATGCTAGAGATTTGGGTTATGAAGTGATTTTCTATCAAGCGACAAATCGTCATATGCCGCTATATCATGATTTTGGTAACCAGTTCTTTAAATTGGGTGAAGAAGCGGTCATTGATTTAACGACATTTACAACTTCTGGTAAAAAACGTAGAGGATTCAGAGCAACGTTAAATAAACTAGAAGACCAAAATGTTCATTTTGAGATTATAGAACCGCCATATACAGATGAATTCCTTAAAGAGTTAGAAGATATTAGTGATCAATGGTTAGACGGTAAAAATGAAATGCATTTCTCAGTCGGCCGTTTCACACATGACTATTTATCAAAAGCACCGATTGGAATTCTAAAAGAAGAAAATGGCCGTGTCATCGCATTCTGCAGTTTAATGCCGACGTATTACAATGATTCCATTTCAGTAGATTTAATTCGTTGGTTGCCAGATGTAGATTTACCGTTGATGGATGCGCTCTATCTGCATATGTTGTTATGGAGCCAAGAAAAAGGCTACAAAGCATTTAATATGGGTATGGCGACCTTATCCAATGTCGGTCAAAATGAATACTCGTATTGGAATGAACGTGTCGCAGGTAAAATCTTTGATAACTTTAATACGTTATATCGCTTCAGCGGTTTAAGACGTTATAAAGATAAATTCAAACCAGAGTGGGAACCACGATATTTAGTTTACTCAAGACACAGTTCTTTATGGCAAAGTATGATTAAAGTGTTGTTAGTGATTCGTTCTAAACACTAGTTGAACCGTTTCATACTGCAAGGTGCATATAAAGATCGAGGCCAAAAAAGGTCTCGGTCTTTTTTTAATGGTTTACGATTAAACGTATGTAAACTTTGTTATCCAAATATTTTATTTTAATCCAAAATTCAGAAAACTAAGAAAAGTCTATTGACATTGTCTGAATTTCAGTCTATACTCTGAATAAATTAATAAAAAAACTTATCAAGAATGGTGGAGGGACTGGCCCTACGATACCAGGCAACCTATTTAAGTTAGGTGCTAATTCCAGCAGGTGAAGACCTGAAAGATAAGCCCGTAGCGAGTCTATCTTTTTCAGGTAGGCTCGTTTTTTACATTTAAGGAGGAAATGAACATGACAAATGATTTTAAATTCGAAACGTTACAATTACACGCAGGACAAGAGGTAGATGAAGCATCGCATTCGAGAGCAGTACCGATTTATCAAACAACATCTTTCACATTTGATGATACACAACATGCGGCGAACTTATTCGGCTTAAAAGAATTAGGTAATATTTACTCACGTTTAACAAACCCGACAGTAGCAGTGTTTGAAACACGTGTAGCAGAACTTGAAGGCGGTGTCGCTGGGGTTGCGGTAGCTTCAGGTATGGCTGCAATCACATATGCGATTCAAACTGTTGCAGATGCAGGTGATCACATTGTCGCAAGCTCTACGTTATACGGTGGTACACATACATTATTTGCACATACGTTACCTAAATTCGGTATTGATGTTTCAATCGTAGACAGTAAAAACTTTGATGAAGTTAAAAATGCGATTAAAGAGAATACAAAAGCACTTTATATCGAAACAATCGGTAACCCTGAAGGTAATGTTGAAGATATCGAAAAATTAGCAGAAATTGCACATGAAGCGGGTATTCCATTAATTGTTGATAATACATTTGCTTCTCCATACTTAATCCAACCAATCAAATACGGTGCGAACATTGTGGTACATTCAGCGACTAAATTTATTGGTGGTCATGGTACTTCAATGGGTGGTGTTGTCGTTGATGGCGGTAACTTCGATTGGACACAAAACGATAAATTCCCAAGCTTAACAGAACCTGATCCATCTTATCATGATTTAGTGTTCACTGAAGCGTTCGGACCAGCTGCTTTAGCATTCAAAGTCAGAACAACATTATTACGTGATACAGGTGCAGCACTTTCTCCATTTAATGCTTTCTTATTACTACAAGGTTTAGAAACATTATCATTACGTGTTGAACGTCATGTTGAAAACGCAGAAAAAGTTGCGAAATTCTTAGAAAACCATGACAAAGTTGAATGGGTTAAATATGCAGGCTTACCATCAAGCGAATACTATGATTTAAAAGAAAAATATTTACCTAAAGGTGCAAGCTCTATTTTCACTTTCGGTGTCAAAGGCGGTTATGACGCAGGCATTAAATTTATCGAATCTTTAGAACTCTTCTCTTTACTTGCGAACGTCGGCGATGCGAAATCATTAGTGATTCATCCGGCTTCTACAACACACGCACAATTAAATGAAGAAGATCAATTGAAAGCAGGTATTACACCTGAAACAATCCGTGTGTCTATCGGTCTTGAACATATTGATGATATTATCGCTGACTTAGAAAAAGGATTAGACGCGATTTAAGATGTTGTTTATTGATAGCGTTCCGATTCTGCCTGTACTAAAAACAGAGCAAATCGAATTTAAAGAGAAGCGTATACCTGAAGGTTTGAATTTATTGATTGTTAATTTGATGCCGGTGAAACAAGATGCTGAAAGACAGTTGCTGAGACTGCTTGGTTTGACGAGCCACGCAATTAATGTTGACTTCATCTATCCGGTTACTCACAAATCGCAGTCTGCTTCTTATAATCATGCAGAACAGTATTATAAAACGTTTGAAGCTGTCAAACATCGCCATTACGATGGCATGATTATGACAGGGGCTCCTGTAGAACATCTTGATTTCTCTGAAGTCTATTACATCGAGGAATTAAGAAAGATTTTTGATTGGTCGAATACACATGTGAAACAACGTTTGTTTATTTGCTGGGGTGCGCAATTTGCTTTGAATTATCGCTACGGTATTCATAAGCGAATGTTTAAAAAGAAACTCACTGGAATTTATCGCTATCATATTTTACAAGCACATCCTGCGTTATCTGAAATACCAGAATACATTATTCCGCAATCTAGAGGTTCTTATATGGATCCAGGAGAAGTCATGGAAGAAGAAGACTTAAATGTGATTACGTATAGTCCGTATACGGGTATAGACTTTATCTCTAATCGCAATCAAACAGATTTATTTATCGGCGGTCATTTTGAATATGAGAATGATACGTTGTTAAATGAATTTAAACGTGATAGTGATAAGTCTAAAGAAACCGCAGTTAAACCTAAAAACTACTTCAGAGGAGATTCTCTAGACTTGTTGCCAGCCCATTGGATTTCTTATGCGCAACAATTATTCCAAAACTGGACGGATATGATGTATGCATCGCGTTGGTCAAATGCAGAGCAAACAGCAGAATCAATTCTAAAACAAAATAAAGCATAGAAAAAATGCGCAAGTCTGTCATCAATCATTATGATGAGCTTGCGCATTTTTATATGATAATCAGCTTATGAGTCTTTTCGTTGTTGTTTGATGGCTTCACGTTGTGCTTGTTCTTCTTGATAACGTTCTGGATTCTTTTTATAGAAGTCTTGATGATATGTTTCTGCTTCATAGAATGTCGCAACAGGTAAAACCTTCGTCGCAACAGCTTTATCTTTGTTGATAGTTGATTTTAATGACTCGATATATTGTTCAGCGGTTTCTTGTTGGTCTTCATTAGTATAGAATATAGCTGTACGGTACTGTGAGCCTCGATCTTGATATTGACCTTCAGCGTCGGTAGGATCGATGACTGAAAAGAAAATCTCAAGTAATTTATTGTATGAAATTAAGGCAACGTCGTACTCTATTTTAACGGTTTCTAAATGACCGGTTTGACCTGTTTTAACTTGTTCATACGTGGGATGATCAACAGTGCCTCCCATGTAGCCGGATGTAACTTTTTCAACACCATCAAAGGTATCGAAAGGTTTAGTCATGCACCAAAAGCATCCCCCGGCAAAATAAGCTGTATTGATATTCATTCAATCTATCCTTTCTTTTTATGGGACCTTAGTACCATTTGCTTAGAAAATACTTGATTTTTAAAAGAAAATTATATAACTTTAGTATGTATTAATTATATTACATAGGCTGTTAATTTTGAAGTATAAGGTTGGTTAAAATGACAAATGAAACGAATAATGACAATTATAAACGAAGCAGTGGCGAACAACCGCTTCCGAAACGCACCAAGAAACGCATGCGCAAACTTCCGTTTGTGATTTTAGGTATCTTAATTGTATTTATTATTATGGTTGTATATGCGGTGTCTGGGTATAGAAGCGGTATTAATTATGCGAAAAAACATAATTCAAATATGAAAGTAGAGAAGTTTAACGGTCCTGTTAAAAACGACGGTAAGATTTCTATTTTACTCTTAGGGGCAGACAAATCAGATGGCGGTAAATCTAGAACAGACTCTATCATGGTAGCACAATATGACTATATTCATAAAAAAATGAAAGTAGTCTCTGTGATGCGTGATACATACGCAAAAATTCCAGGATATAGAGACTATAAAATTAATGCAGCCTATTCATTAGGCGGTGCTGAGCTTTTAAGAAAAGCTTTGGTTGAAAACTATGGTATTAACCCTGAATACTATGCGGTCGTGGATTTCGAAGGTTTCGAGAAAATGGTCGATGAGTTAGCTCCTGATGGTGTTCCGATTGATGTAGAGAAAGATATGTCAGAATTAATTGGTGTCTCACTGAAAAAAGGGCATCATAATTTAAATGGTAAAGAGCTGTTAGGTTATGCACGTTTTCGTCATGACCCTGAAGGTGACTTTGGTCGTGTCAGACGACAACAACAAGTGATTCAAGCGTTAAAACAAGAAATGACAAAACCAGGTGCGATTTTCAAATTACCTAAAGTCGCAGGTATTTTACGTGGTTATTTGAATACAGATATTCCAGACTCTGCGTTAATTCAAACAGGTATGAACTTCGGTATCCGCGGTGATAAAGACGTGAAGACATTAACGGTTCCGATGAAAGGGACTTATCAAGATATTCAAACACCTGAAAGCGGCAGTGCGTTAGAAGTAGATAAGCCTGCGAATAAAAAGGCAATTGAAGAATTTTTAAATGACAATAGCAATGATAACAGCAACAAGAAAAAAGAAGGACAAAATTAACAGCGCAGTACTTTGGTTCATATTGATGGAATATATGGATTGAGTAGAAAGCAGTCGGCATATAGATGTCGGCTGTTTTTTACGTTTAAAGCGGTGTGGGTGGTCTGTATGTGTGTGTAAAGTGGATAGAGATGTGAAACGAAGGAAGTTAAGGTGAAGGAGAGGTAAGTAGTAAAGAGGATAGAAATAGATGAGAGGTAAAGGTGAAAGAGGAGATAGAGAGGTAAAATAAGAAAGGTGAGAAGCGGTTAGTGTTAATGATTAACTGCTGCTCACCTTTTTTTATTATTGGTCTGATTTTCTAACGCCGCCGACACCGTAATGTGTTGGTTTCATTTCTTCTAATACTACACTGATAGCGTTGCGATCAGCATTTGTAGTTTTTTCTACAGCATCTGTTACTTCTTTCACTAATGCTTTTAATTGTTCGTCTGTACGACCTTCGATTAATTTAATGTTTACTAATGGCATGAGAACGCCTCCCTTGTTTGATGTAAGTTTATTATACCACTAATGTATCGAAGAGATTAGGAATATAATAATTTTTAAAATAGAACATTTGTTCTCTTTAGTATTGAATAAGAACAAGTGTTCGTATATACTAAAAGTATCAGAAGCGGGGGTGTTACAATGTATGATTACCATTTATTAGAGGATAGAGATATTTTATGTATTGACCAAAAAAGCTTCTTTGCGAGTGTATCGTGTATCTCAAAAGGTTTAGATCCTTTAAAGACAAAGCTTGCGGTGGTCGCTGATACAAAACGACAAGGTTCTGTTGTATTAGCAGCAACACCACCATTAAAAGCCATCGGTATAACCACAGGTTCAAGATTGTTTGAAATTCCGCACCGCAATGATATTTATATTATTAATCCCAGTATGCGTAAATATCTGGACGTTTCGATTATGATTTCTAAAATTGCTTTGCAGTATGTACCACCTGAAGATTTGCATCAGTATAGTATTGATGAATTTTTTATGGATGTGACAGACAGTTATCATCGCTTCAGTAGTACCGTCCATTCATTTTGTATCAAATTGATGAAAGAAATTTATGAACAGACACAGATATACTGTACAATCGGTATCGGTTCAAATATGTTGCTGAGTAAACTTGCGATGGATATTGAAGCAAAACATAATGATAACCGTATTGCGGAATGGCGTTATCAAAATGTGCCAGAGAAGTTATGGAATATCCAACCGTTGCATAAGTTTTGGGGGATCAATACACGTACCGAAAAGAAATTGAATAAGCGTGGGATATTTACGATTGGTGATTTAGCACATTATCCTTATCAATACTTAAAACGAGATTTCGGAATTAAAGGGATTGATTTACATCTGCATGCACATGGGATTGATCAAAGTAAAATACGGGAGAAACATAAAATTACCAATCCATCGATTTGTAAGAGTCAGATATTAATGCACGACTATACGTATGAAGATGCGAAAGTCGTCATGCAAGAGTTAATTGAAGATGTAGCAATGCGCGTTAGATTACGTAAAATGCGTGCACGTACTATTCATTTTTCTTTTGGTTATAAAGATGGTGGAGGCGTGCATAAACAGTTCACATTAGACGAACCGACAAATTTGGAAAAAGAGATTTGGAAAGGCGTAGAAAAGTGGGCAAATCAATTATGCGAAAAAGAGCTGCTTTATCGCACGCTCAGTGTTTCATTAACACAATTTGTGCCTGAAGGTATCCAACAATTAAATCTGTTTGTAGATGAGTATGAAAGAAAACGAAGTGAAGCTTTAGCGAAAGCAATTGATCAACTACAAGAAAAATATGGTAAAGGTATTGTTTCAAAAGCCATATCTTATACAGATGCTGGTACGAAATACGGACGCTTAGGTCTTATGGCAGGCCATAAAATGTAAAGAAAGCTCCCTATAAAGCTTGATGTATGCTTTGAAGGGAGCTTTTAATGATTTATAGACTGTAAGTATCGAATTCATTTAAGGCTTTAATGCCAAGTTCACGATCTTCAGGTGTTTTGAAACTGATGCGTAATGCACCATAGATATCTTCTCTGACTTCCACAATATTAATGTTACTTATAGAAATATTATGTAAACTTAGGATGGATGTTACTTTGCTGATCATACCAGGTTCGTCAGGAATGTCGACGTATAATTCGTAGGAACTAGACACAGCACCTGGTTTTTTCGCTGGTAACTGATTACGGTACTCACGTGCTTGTTCGAAAAATTGATAAATACCTTCGTTATCGTCATTTTTGATTTGTGAAGCAAGTAGGGCGAGTTGTGTTTGCCATTCTTCGATACCAGATAAGATATATGCTTTATTCTCATGCATAATATCGCTCCACATTTCAGGACTGCTGCTGGCAATACGTGTGATATCTCGGAAACCACCAGCTGCTAACTGTTTAATTAACGGGGAATCTTGATCATGATTTAAACTTAAATTGACTAAAGATGCTGCAGCGATATGAGGAATATGACTGACAATACTCGTCACAAAATCATGTTCTTCAGGTGATGTAGCAATGACTTTTGCGCGTGTGGCTTGGAGTAACTGTTTAATTTCTTCTGAAGCTGCATCGTTGTCTTTTTCTGAATGCACCAGCATGTAGTAAGCATTTTCGAATAAATTCTTTTTAGCGTTTAAGATGCCTGATTTGTGGCTGCCGGCCATTGGATGTCCTCCGATCAAGTGAATGTTCTCTGCTAGTAATTGTTTTTCAAAGGCTTGAATTGTCCCTTTAGTGCTTCCAGTATCTGTAATGATCAACCCAGGTTTTGTAGACAAATTTGTAAGAGTCTTTAGATATTGAACGGTTTGTTGGACAGGTGTTGCATAAATGATAATGTCTGCTTTTGCTACTGCTGCTTCATAATCTAATACTTTTTCATCAATAATCCCAATAGATAGGGCTTTATCAAGTTGACTTGGATTAGAATCATAGGCGATGATATTGACATCATCATGAAAGTACTTGAAATTGGTAGCTAAACTGCCTCCGATTAAACCTAAACCAACAAATAAAATATTTTTAGTCAAAAGACTCACCTCTGTCTAAATTTTCAGAATAGCGATATTATAGTGTATATTTTCAAATGGTGCAAGGTCTTTCACTTATCTATTTCGATTTCTATTTGGAAAATTAATCGGTACAATAAGAGTAAGGAGGGGTCTTTTATGTCAAAAAATATTTTTGAAACTATTAAAACATTAACCGAAATTCCAAGCCCATCAGGTGATGCTTATCAAGCTATAGAGTATGTGCAATCTTTTGCGGAGGATTTAGGGTATCCGACTTATGTGACAAATAAAGGTGCATTGATGATTACAGTTAAAGGTGAAAATGATGTAGATCATCGTTGTATTACTGCACATGTAGATACTTTAGGCGCAATGGTCAAAGAAATTAAAGAAGATGGTCGCTTAGGTATTGAGTTGATTGGCGGTTATGCGTTCAACGCAATTGAAGGTGAATACTGTACGATTCATACAGATTCAGGTAAAAACTATACAGGCACTATTTGTTTACATGAAACTTCAGTTCATGTTTATAAAGACAACCATAATATTCCACGAGATAAAGAACATATGGAAATCAGAATTGATGCGGTAACACATAATGAAGAAAATACACGCCAATTAGGTATTGAAGTAGGGGACTTTGTAAGTTTAGATCCTAGAACAATCATTACAGAGAATGACTTTATTAAATCCCGTCACTTAGATGACAAGGCAAGTGTTGCGATGATTATGGATTTCTTAGAAGACTATAGCAACAATGATAAAACATTGCCTTATACGACACACTTCTTTATTTCAAATAATGAAGAAATTGGTTATGGTGCGAATGCGTCAATTCCAGGTAAAGTGAATGAATACATTGCATTTGATATGGGTGCGTTAGGTGATGGTCAAACGTCAGACGAATATACAGTGTCGATTTGTGCTAAAGATGCATCAGGACCATATCATAAAAAATTACGCCAACATCTTACACAATTGGCGAAAGAAAATAATATTCCATACAAAGTTGATATTTATCCTTACTATGGCTCAGATGCTTCAGCTGCGTTACGCGCAGGAGCAGATATAAAACACGGTTTATTTGGTGCGGGTATCGAATCTTCACATGCGTTAGAGCGTACGCATCTTGATTCAATCAAAGCGACACAACGTTTACTTGAAGTCTATCTTTATTCAGAAATGGTTGAAGATTAATTCGAAATAGTTAGAATTTTTGAATTTATGTGTTGACAACCCAAAAAAGAGCGTGTATTATTCAAAGTACATTGCAAACGACGTTAGAAGTAAACGTAGCTTATATGATTTGTAGCACACAGAAAACTGATGGTTGATGTAAATCAGTACAACATATAATGTGAATTGGGCTTTTAATGTGCAAGATCAACAATTTAAATAATGAATAAGAACATGAAAATGTTGAACTAAGGTGGCACCACGGTAACGCGTCCTTATCGGAAGAGCGTTATTGTGGTGTTTTTATATTGAGTTAAAAAGAAAAAGAGAAATACAGTGAAGAGATAAAATGAAGTAGTTAAGCAGTTAGAGTAAATTCAGAAAGTTAGTGGTTGATGCAAACTAACCTCGATGCCTAATGAATTGGGTTTTGTTGGAAGCTGACAATTCAATCAAGTATGAGTGGGTCATCAAACTGATGGCTAATAAAGGTGGTACCGCGCCAAAAGCGTCCTTGTTACAACAAACAAGGACGCTTTTTATTATGGGAGGAGAATTAACATAATGGATGTAGTATACAAGAGATTAAATGCTGATATTACCCCTGAAGCATTAGCACAATTAGCAAAGCGAAAAATTATTTTAGAAAGTGCAAGTCAAAATAAAACTAAAGGTCGTTATTCAGTCGTTGCCTTTGATATATACGGTGAGGTGATATTGACTGAAGATGAACTTACAATAAAAACACCAGAACAAACAATCACAGAAACGAAACAACCTTATCAAAGACTTAAAGATTATGTTCAAAGCTATTACGCAGAGATTGAAGAGGACTTATTAAAAGATCTACCATTTATTTCAGGATTTATCGGCTCATGTAGTTTTGATTTAGTCAGACATGAATTTCCAGTACTAAAGAAAAGACAAGTTGCTGATAAACCAAATCAAACTGATGTTCATTTATACATGATTGAAAATGTATATGTATTTGATCATTATAAAGAATACTTGTATGTGATATCTACAAACTTATTCTCGAATGAGCCGCCTGAAGCGATTGAAAAAAGAGTAAGCCAACAAATAGATGCTTTACAAAATGTTAAATTGTATCAGCCGGATACTTCTTTTGTGCCAAGTCAAAAAGATATTATTCCTAATATTCAAGATAATCAATTTATTCAAAATATTTCGAAATTTAAACAGTTGATTACTGAGGGGGATATGTTCCAAGTTGTTCCTTCAAGAATTTATCGTTATAAACATGAGTTCGGCGATAAATTACATGACTTATCTTATCAACTGTATCGTAAGTTGAAACGTCAAAATCCAAGTCCATATATGTATTACTTAAATATCGATGAACCGATTATCGTCGGAAGTTCACCTGAAAGTTTCGTCAAAGTTAAAGGTAATGAAGTTGTAACTAATCCAATTGCCGGAACAATCAAAAGGGGACAAACACCTGAAGAAGACGAAGCTAATGCACAGCAATTGTTAAGTGATGAAAAAGAGTTAAGTGAACATCGTATGTTAGTAGATTTAGGAAGAAATGATATTCATCGTGTCAGTAAGACAGGAACATCTAAAATTGAACGTTTAATGGAAATTGAAAAATATGAACACGTGATGCATATCGTCAGTGTCGTAACTGGGCAGCTAAATGAAAAAATGTCACCTATGGACATTATCGCAAGCTTATTACCAACAGGCACGGTATCAGGTGCACCAAAACTCAGAGCAATTGAACGTATCTATGAAGCACATCCGTATAAACGTGGCGTTTACAGCGGTGGTGTCGGTTATATCAACTGCAATCACGATTTAGATTTCGCTTTAGCGATTCGTACGATGTTAATTGATGAGACGTATGTAGATGTAGAGGCAGGATGTGGTGTTGTATATGATTCAATACCTGAAAAAGAATTAGAAGAAACGAAACTTAAAGCGAAAAGCTTATTGGAGGTTACACCATGATATTAATCGTAGATAATTATGACTCATTTACTTATAACTTAGTGAATATCGTAGCAGGTTACACAGATGTCGTGGTGAAATACCCTGATGATCCGACAGTCTTTGACTTACAACCAGATGCGGTGATTATTTCACCGGGACCTGGTCATCCTGAAGATACAGACGACTTAAATCGTATTATTAAACATTTTGAAGACTTGCCGATTTTAGGTATCTGCTTAGGTGCACAGGCTTTGACATGTTACTACAAAGGCCATGTTATCCAAGGTGCCAGTGTCTTGCATGGCAAGATTGATACGATGCACCAATTAAAACCGACAGTCTTATACGAAGGGTTGCCTGAAGCATTTAAAATCATGCGTTACCATTCGCTCATCAGCGATCCAGAAACATCCCCAGAATCATTAGTTATTACAGGAGAAACAACGGATTGTATTCAATCTTTCGAACATCAAGATAAACCACATTATGGTATCCAGTATCATCCAGAATCTTTTGCGACTGAACATGGAACTGAGATTATTCATAACTTTATTAAACTCGTTGAGAAAGGGGCTAGCAGCCATGACACTTATTCAAAAAATCCAAACACAACCGAACTTAACGCAACAAGACATTAATATATTTATCCAAACGTTAATAAACCCGGATATTGATAATGAAACAAAAGCAGAATTGTTACGTGATTATACTGCTCGCCCATTAAATCAAACAGAAGTCACTTATTTAGTAGCAGCAATGATTCAAACGATGTATCCTGTACAACCGGTTTACCCTGGTGCTATGTGTGTATGTGGTACAGGTGGCGATAAATCAAATAGCTTCAATATTTCAACAACCGCTTCTTTCATCGTCGCTGCAGCAGGTGTCAACGTACTAAAACACGGCAACCGCAGTATCACATCCGCTTCAGGCAGCAGTGACTTACTCAATAAAATGGGAATCGCTAGTTCGCAAGTTGCTGATGTTGAAACAAGAATGCAAGAAACAGGTTTAGCCTTTTTAAATGCGACAGACACGTATCCGGTCATGAAATATATCCAACCGATTCGCAAAATGTTAGAAGGTCCAACCATCTTTAACATCTTAGGACCTATGATTCATCCATTCAAATTAGAGTATCAAGTCGTAGGGGTTTACAATCCAGAGTTTGTGAAACCAATGGCTGAAACACTCTATGACTTAGGTCGAAAACGTGCCATCGTGTTACACGGCGCAAACGGAATGGACGAAGCGACATTGTCTGGAGAAAACATTATTTATGAAGTGAACCAAGAAACAGGTATTACGTCTTATCATTTAAATGCTGAAGATGTGGGCTTAACACCAGCAAGTAATGAAACATTAAAAGGCGGGACACCTGCAGAAAACTTAGAAATTACCTTAAATATTTTAACTGGCAAAGATCATTCAAGTAAACGTGATGTCGTGGTATTAAATGCTGGTATCGCATTGTATGTCGCAGAAAAAGCAGATTCGATTCAAGAAGGTGTGACATTAGCACAACAATTAATCGATGAAGGTAAAGCTTTTGCTCAATATAAAAAAACAGGAGGGCAAGTGTATGACTATATTGGATGACATTGTTGAATATAAGAAATCGTTATTAGAAGAAGGGTACTATGATCGTTTATTACGTACACTTCCAGTAACCAATGTTAAATATAAAAAGAAATTAAGTGAACGTTTAAAAGAACGCAGTCATTTATCAGTCATCGCAGAAATTAAATCTAAAAGTCCTTCAGTTAAGAAATTACCTGATCGAGATTTGACACAACAAGTTAAAGATTATGAAGCATACGGTGCACAAGCAATTTCTATCCTGACTGATGAATATTATTTCGGCGGCAGTTATGAACGCTTAAATAAACTTACAAAAGAAACGACATTACCTGTATTATGTAAAGACTTTATGATAGAACCGATTCAAATTGATGTGGCATATCGTGCAGGTGCATCCATCATTTTACTCATCGTCAATATTTTAGATGATCAACAAATGCATGAACTTTATCAATATGCGAAGTCTTTAGATTTAGATGTGTTAGTAGAAGTACACAGTAAGCAAGAATTAGCGAGAGCTTATCAACTTGCGCCAGATATTATTGGTGTAAACAACCGTGATTTAACACGTTTTGTGACGAATGTCAAACACACTAATGAAATACTAGAGAATAAAAAAGATGGTTATTACTATATTTCAGAAAGCGGCATTCATACACAAGAAGACGTCGAAAAAATTGTGGGTTCAGGTATAGATGGCATCTTAGTTGGTGAATCACTTATGAAGTGTGATGATTTATCCCAATTCTTACCAAGCTTACAGCTAAAAAAGGAGCAGTAAGATGTTCTTAAAATATTGCGGCTTTCAATCAGAAGACGATGTTACACGAGCCATAGAGAATGATATAGATGCGATAGGCTTTATCCACTATCCCAAAAGTAAACGTCATCAAAGTATAGAAGACATTGCACAATTAACAAAACTTGTACCAGAAAAGATTCATAAAGTAGTAGTGGTCGTTAATCCAACAAAGGAAATTGTTGCAAAACTTATAGAAGAAACAAATATTGATACGATTCAATTTCACGGAGATGAAGATGTTGCACTATTACGATGGTGCAACTCACAATATCCTGACATTCAAATATACAAAGCACTTCCAGCAAGTTCTGAACTAGTTGAAGCCATTGAAACTTATCGAAACGAAGTAGATTTATTTATTATCGATACACCTTCCATCCATTATGGCGGCACTGGTCAATCATTTGATTGGCAATTACTGAAACAACTCTCAGATGTTCCGTATTTAGTGGCAGGCGGTATGGATTTAGAGAAGATTCAACAATTCGAACAACTCGATATTCAAACAACAGGATTCGACATCGCAAGTGGCATTGAAGTAGAAGGTCGAAAAGATCCACAAGCAATGAAACAAATTTCAAATTATATTAAGGAGAGAGATAAAAATGACGAACGAAACAACACAACCCATTCAAACTGAAGTAGATGAACTTGGATTCTTTGGTAATTATGGCGGACGCTATGTCCCAGAAACATTAATGCCAGCGATTCAAGAATTAAAACAGGCTTATGATGAAGCTAAAAATGATCCCGAATTCCAACAAGAATTAGATTACTATTTAAAAGATTATGTAGGACGTGAAACACCTTTAACTTATGCGAAATCCTATACAGAAGAGTTAGGTGGCGCAAAAATTTATTTAAAACGCGAAGACTTAAACCATACAGGCGCACATAAAATTAATAATGCTTTAGGTCAAGCCTTACTAGCTAAACGTATGGGCAAACGTAAATTGGTTGCTGAAACAGGTGCAGGCCAACATGGTGTAGCCAGTGCAACCGTAGCAGCACTCTTTGATATGGAACTTGTGGTTTTCATGGGTGAAGAAGATATCCAACGTCAAGCATTGAACGTATTCAGAATGGAATTATTAGGTGCCAAAGTAGTGTCTGTGACAGATGGTCAAGGTACATTATCGGATGCGGTAAACAAGGCGTTACAATATTGGGTCAGCCACGTTGACGATACACACTATTTATTAGGTTCAGCATTAGGACCAGATCCGTTCCCAACAATGGTTCGTGATTTCCAAAGTGTTATCGGCAATGAAATCAAATCACAAATTTTAGAAAAAGAAGGTCGTTTACCTGACGCAGTAGTTGCATGTGTAGGCGGCGGTTCTAACTCAATTGGTACGTTCTATCCTTTTGTACAAGATAAAGACGTAAAATTGTATGGTGTAGAAGCTGCAGGTGAAGGTGAAGACACAGAAAAACATGCTTTAGCAATCGGTAAAGGCTCTGTTGGTGTCTTACATGGTACGAAAATGTATCTATTACAAGATGACAACGGTCAAATCGGTTTAGCACACTCTATTTCAGCGGGTCTAGATTATCCAGGTATTGGACCTGAGCATAGTTACTACCATGATATTGGTCGTGCGGAATACCCAAGTGCATCAGATGAAGAAGCGATGGAAGCTTTAATCAGATTTACGAAAGCAGAAGGCATTATTCCAGCAATTGAAAGTGCACATGCCTTAAGTTATGTAGAAAAATTAGCACCGACAATGGGCAAAGATGAAATTATTGTTGTTACTGTTTCAGGTCGAGGAGATAAAGACATGGATACAATTCGTAAATATACACAAGAACGAGGTGAAGGTCATGAGTAAACTATTTATTCCTTATATTATGGGTAATAAAAAATTTATTGATAATTTAAAAGTCTTACAAGAAGAAGGGGCTGATATTGTTGAAATCGGCCTACCATTCTCAGATCCTGTCGCAGATGGTCCAACAATTATGGATGCAGGCAGTAAGGCGATTAAAGAAGGTATGAGTGCACGCGTGATTTTAGATGAGCTTAAAGCACATAAAAATGAATTACAAGGGTCTAAATATGTCTTAATGACTTACTATAATGTGATTTTACATTATGGAGAAGCAGCATTTCTAGAAGACTGTGAGGCAGCAGGTGTATACGGTTTAATTATTCCGGATTTACCATTTGAACTTGCAGAACAACTCAAAGCACGTTTCCCTGATCGCAAAGTCAATATCATCTCATTAATTGCTATGACCGCTTCAAACGAACGTATTGAACACATCGCAGCACATGCTGAAGGTTTTATCTATACTGTAACAATGAATGCGACAACTGGAGATAATGGAGCGTTCCACCCAGAATTACAACAAAAAATTGCATTCATTCAAGAAAAAGCAAATGTTCCTGTTGTAGCAGGATTCGGTATCAGAACACCAGAACAAGTCGCAGAAGTGACACGTTTCGCTGATGGTGCAGTCATTGGCAGTGAAATCGTCAAACGTTTCGCAAATGACGAAGAAGCAACAACAAGAGGTTACTTACAAAGTATTCGTAAAGCATTAGATGAAAATAAAACAACTGCACAATCATAAAATGTTTTTTTAAATCAGGGTCTGTCTCAGACTCTGATTTTCGCTTTATATATAGTGGTTTTGATAACGGTTTGACACGTGTGCGTGTTATGATAGATAAGCAAGGTTATTACACAAGGTACTTACTTAAAGGCGAACCAGAATAGTTGTAAGAAGTTGAATTCTTGCTTAACATACATAATAAAACAACAGAAATGAAAGGTTTCAATTTTAGTTTTCCTTTTGGGTATTGTATAATAATGAAGATTGAAAATTGATACCAATAAGAAATTAAAAGATAGAGAATACGAATTAGGAGTTATTGAAATTATGAAGTTTACCAATTTAACTACAGCTGAATTTGGAGATTTTACAGATAAAATGCCGTATAGCCATTTTACACAAATGGTAGGCAACTATGAGTTGAAAGTTGCAGAAGGTACAGAAACACATCTTGTCGGGGTGAAAGACAAAGATGACAATGTCATTGCAGCATGTTTACTTACAGCTGTGCCAGTAATGAAATTCTTTAAATATTTCTATTCAAACCGTGGGCCGGTCATTGATTATGATAATAAAGAATTAGTCCATTACTTCTTTAGAGAATTAAAGGCATATGTTAAACAATACAATGCATTATACTTAAGAGTAGATCCATATTTACCATATCAATACCGTAACCATGATGGTGAGATTACAGGAAATGCCGGTCATGATTGGATATTTGATAAAATGGAACAACTGGGTTATATCCATCAAGGCTTTACAACTGGCTTTGATCCGATTATTCAAATTCGTTTCCATTCAGTATTAGATTTAAAAGATAAAACACCACAAGATGTTTTAAAAGGGATGGATAGTCTACGTAAACGTAATACGAAAAAAGTAAAACGTAATGGTGTAAAAGTCCGCTTCTTAGGTGAAGATGAAATGCATATTTTCCGTAAATTTATGGAAGATACTGCAGAAGCGAAAGACTTTGATGATCGTGAAGACGACTTCTATTATCACAGACTAAAACACTATAAAGATCGTGTCTTAGTACCGATGGCTTACATTGATTTTGAAGATTATATTAATGAATTGAACGCTGAACAAAAGAATTTAGAAAAAGAAATCAATAAAGCTGAGAAAGACTTGAATAAGAATCCTGAGAACCAAAAAGCTGCACGCAAAAAAGAAAACCTTGAACAACAATTAGAAGCACATCATCAAAAAGTTGCTGAAGCACGCGACTTACAACAAAAACATGGTAATGAACTACCGATTTCAGCTGGATTCTTTATTATTAATCCATTTGAAGTTGTTTATTATGCAGGTGGTACTGCGAATGAATACCGTCACTTTGCGGGAAGTTATGCAGTGCAATGGGAAATGATCAACTATGCGATCAACCATGGTATCGATCGTTATAACTTCTATGGTATCAGCGGCCACTTTACTGAAGACGCTGAGGATGCAGGCGTTGTGAAGTTCAAAAAAGGATTTAACGCAGATGTAATTGAATATGTTGTAGACTTTATTGCACCGATTAATAAGCCGATGTATAAACTTTATACAACGCTTAAGAAAATCAAAGATAGATAAACATAAGGTAGAAGGGAAATAAAGAAATGAAATTTACAGAGTTGACAGTTAAAGAATATGACAATTTTGTGCAGAATCCATCGCTAGAAAGCCATTATTTTCAAACGAAAGAAAATATCGGCACAAGAGAAGCAGACGGTTTTGAAGTTGTATTATTAGGGATTAAAGACATCGACAACCGTGTGATTGCAGCAAGTTTATTCTCTAAAATTCCTACAATGGGAAGTTATGTTTATTATTCAAACCGTGGTCCGGTCATGGACTATAGCGATTTAGGTCTTGTAGAGTTTTATTTACGTGAGTTAGAGAAATACTTACGTCAGCATAATTGCTTATATGTGAAATTAGATCCATATTGGATTTACCAAATTTATGATAAAGACGTAAACCCATTCCCAAGTCGTGAACAAAATGATGCGCTTGTGAACTTATTTAAATCACACGGTTACCATCACCATGGCTTCACAACAAAATACGACACTTCAAGCCAAGTGCGTTGGATGGGTGTCTTAGATCTTAAAGACGAAACACCAGCCTCTCTTAAAAAACAATTTGATAGCCAACGTAAACGTAATATCAATAAGTCAATTAATTATGGGGTAAAAGTTCGTTTCTTAGGTGAAGACGAACTAGATAAATTCTTCAAGTTATATCGTGAAACTGAAGAACGTGCTGGTTTCGTTTCAAAAACAGATGAGTACTTCAAAAACTTCATTGAGCACTATGGTGATAAAGTATTAATCCCATTAGCTTATATTGATTTAGATGAGTACATCACATCGCTACAAGAGTCATTAAATGATAAAGAAGGCCGTCGTGATCAAATGATGGCGAAAGAAAATAAATCTGATAAACAATTGAAGAAAATCTCAGAGTTGGATAAACAAATTGAACATGACCAAAAAGAATTGCTGAAAGCGAGCGAATTGCGTCAAACAGATGGTTCAATTTTAGATTTAGCTGCAGGGGTTTATTTCGCAAATGCCTATGAAGTGAACTACTTCTCTGGTGGTTCTTCAGAGAAATATAATCAATACATGGGACCTTATATGATGCATTGGTTCATGATTAACTATTGCTTCGAACATGGTTATGATCGTTATAATTTCTATGGTTTATCAGGTGATTTCACTGAAGATAGTGAAGACTACGGTGTGTACCGCTTCAAACGCGGCTTCAATGTACAAATTGAAGAATTAATCGGAGATTTCTATAAACCAATTCAAAAAGTGAAATATTGGATTTTCAATACGTTGAATAACATCCGTCAAAAAGTAAAAAAATAAAGGTTATGCTTTTAAGAAGTAACTTAACATAATAAAAAACGTGCTTTCCTCATCAAATTTTGAAGAAAGCACGTTTTTTTGATTTAATTAGTGCGCAAATGCGTCAAATACATAGTTTAAACCGATTAATAGGAAAGTGAAACCAACAAAGAAAGCGATTAAAAATGCACCTATTAATGGATTGAACAATAAAATGATACCTGCGATAATACCAATGATATTAACAAGTAATGAGAAAAAGTGATATACCTTATTCGTACGCTCTACTGGTGTCACAGTAAAGACACCTAATGCAGATGAAAAGATAAACCAAAATGCAAGCATATAAATAATTGCGACTTGGCCTACATTAGTAAAAACAATAAATAAAATACCGAAAATAATATTAAGAATACCAAGTATCATTAACCAGCCGCTAGAAACGCCGACAAAGGCTTTCGTTAAACGTCTGAAGAATAATTCAGCAATACCATTAAATATGAAGAAAATCCCGAATAACCAAGTGATGACTGTTAAGTTTTCGACAGGGAAGCTCACGCTTAAAATTCCAATCAATGCGAATAATAAACCGATGATTAAACTTGACCATCTAATGTGATTAGTAGACAATTTTAACACCTCTTTCATGAAATATATACATTAGTATATACCCTTTAATGAAAAATTACATGTTAAAAAATTCATAAACAGTTAAAATAAGATGATAATCAACAAAAGAAGTAAATTGTATAATTAAATGGTGTTTAAAGTGAAGTTAAATAGAATACTCTTTACTTAAATTGGTAAGAAGGTATGCAAATATACATAAATGCATAAGGAGAGGAGTTATAAATAAGTAATACCAGGGGATTAAAAGACTTAAAATAAGCCTCAAAATACAAAAAGATGTTATATAAAGTAAGTCGATACACCAAAAACTATTAGAATCATGCTGAGCATAGTTGTCATTAACCATTGAACTGAGTATTTGAGCTTTTTTGGAAACCGTCAAACTTTGTATCAAGTTTAACAATTCTACCATCTAATGCACTAAATTTATCATCAATTTTTTGATCCAGCATGTTAAACCGTTTATCGATTTTAGCATCAAGTGATTAATGTATACAGTTATTTAGCGATAAATAGCTAAAAATTAAGAGGTTTAGTTGTTTGGAAAGCTAAATGACTGTAAAAGATAGAATTAAATATATTTATGTTATGTAAACTAGTTAGTGTTATTGTATTTAAAATATTGCATATAAGGATTGACTGAGTATGTTTAGATATTGGTGTTTAAGCATTATAAATACTGTTATTAGAAAATTTGAATGCTGAGAGAGCTTCTGTATTGCATCGAGAATTAACATTACGGATAATCATACAGATGACGCAAAGTAGTTATAATTAAAATGGTATGATTAACGATGTTTAAACTGGATTGATTTAAGTAATGTCAAAGATGGATATTGTGAACATAAATAAGGTATTTATCATAAAATAAGATGCTGAGAGACGCTCTGAGCTGCAATGAGAATTAGATATGATGGATAAATACCAATGGCGTTTCATAATAGCAATTAGAAATGACTAAGCTGATTTATAATAATGAGATATGCGATTTGAACTTAGATTTGTAGTTTGAATAAATTAATATGAAGATCCACGGTAATTAAGATAAGTCAGTTCAGCTGACTGTATGCAGAAAATAACATAAGTTAGCAAAACTGAATATATGGTAAATATGACCATAAAAGCGAGGTAGCTGTATGTAACTATTCTTTTTGTTCTTTTAGTTTACATAATATATATTATAGGAAGTTATGTATTGAGCAGAAGAAGTGGTTTTACCTATACTCTATTGTGTATGTATTGATACTTTTGTTGTTATGTTTATGTTGCTTGGTCATGATTTGTAACTTGTGTTTGAGTCTTTGTTTGCTTTAGTTTGAACTTCCTCAAATTCTAAACCAAAAAAGCTGTTTTTATGTATTTTAATTTAGGTAAATTCGTACATATAGCAAGTTATGGATTTAAGTATGTAAAAAGCTTTGATTAAGCATTGGTCATTAATTGAATCAGCTGATCTATCTCTAGTTTACATAATCTAAGATATTACATAAATAGTATCCAGATACCTTTTTGTACCTGGATACTATATGAGTAATTTAATCTTCATTATAAGCAGCTATGAGTTCTTTAGTATATGAATGACGTGATTCATCAAATAATTGTTTTGTTTTGAAGTCATCTACAATTTGACCGTTTTGAATGACAATCATTCGTTCAACAATTTGATTTAACATTGCTATATCATGAGAAATAATGATCATTGTTGTTTGTTGTTGATTATGGATGGCTTTAAGCTTTTCGACTAATTTTTGTTCAGCAACAACATCTAAACTTGATGTGATTTCATCGCAAATTAAAACATCAGGCTGCAACATAACCGTTCTTAATACATTAAATCGTTGTAATTGCCCCCCACTGACTTGATCTGGATAACGCGTTAAGAGTTGGCTATCTAAGTCTAATTGTGACATTAAAGGTAATACAACTTGGTCAAATGAGTGTTCAGCATTCGCATAGTATTTTAAAGGTTCTATTAATGATGCTTTAATCGTTAACTTTGGATTGAAACTCTGTGTCGCTTGTTGAAAAATTGGCAAGATACGAGGCGAATTAATATCTATTGTGCCTTGAACAGGCGTTAATTCACCTAGAATCAAGTTCATTAATGTCGTTTTACCAGAGCCTGATTCACCGATAATCCCTACTAATTCGCCCTTTTGAATATTGAGGTTAATGTTATGAAGAATATCTGCTTTGTCATACGCAAAACTGAGATGTTTAATTTTAATCATGCGTATCTTCCTTTCGTATTAAGCGACTTCTCGCATTTAACAAGTGCTTTGTATATCCAGCAATATTACCTTCTTTAAATTGCGATATAGGTCCACTTTCAATGATGGTTCCATCTTTAATAACATTAATTTCATCCGCATATTGAATCACATGTGTTAAGTTATGTGTGATTAACAGTAAAGTTGTATTGTGAGCTTCAGCTAAGTGCTTAATCAGCTTCATAATACGTTGGCCATTTAATACATCTAACGATGCGACAGGTTCATCCGCAATAATTAAATCGGGTTCTAACATTAAAACACTCGCGATGTACAATCGTTCTAACTGTCCACCTGATAACATGAAACGATATTTAGATAAGATATTATTGCTGTCTAAATTCACCCAATTCAAGGCGCGTTCAATATGTTCTAATGCTTCTTGTTTAGAAACAGCATAATGCGTACGATATATGGCACTTAATTGTTTGCCAAGACGGGTGTGATTATTAAAACTATGCGCATAATCTTGTGAGATATACCCAATTTGTTTACCTAATAATGGTTTAATAGATTGAATGGGTTGGTTCTCAAAATAGAATTGATTATAAGATACTTTTAATTCTCTAGGCGTTTGACCGATTAATGCACTTGCGGTTAAGCTTTTGCCTGAACCACTTTCACCGATTAATACATTCACTTTACCTTCTATAATAGACAAGTTTAAGTCCTTTATTAGGGGACGTTTCTGTTGATCAGTGATATTCAAATTATTCAATTGCATCAAGGTTTTAGTCATGAATATCCCTTCTTTCTGAGATACGGTCTCGCAATGCATCCCCTGCCAAATTAAAGAGCAAAATAGTAATGGAAATCAATGTTGCAGGTGCTAATAACATAATCGGATGTTCAGTAAAGAAATCTCTACCAGCCGCTAACATCGCACCCCATTCTGGTGAAGGTGGTTGTGCGCCTAACCCTAAGAATGAAAGTGATGAAATATATAGGATGATTTTACCAATATCTACAATCATCAAGACGATTAATGAAGGAAGCACTTGCGGTAATAAGTGCTTAAAGATAATTACATAGCCTGGCACATGGAAATAACGAGCTAGTTTAATATAATTTTTGTCCATCTCTGTATTTACAATCGTACGCGTTACTCTCGTATAAGTCATCCAGTTAATGATTGTAATGGCAATGACTAAATTCCAAATACTTGGTTTAAAGAAACTCGCAAATGCAATCATTAAGACAAAGTCAGGGATACCTAAACCAATATCAATGATTCTCATAATAATGGTGTCTAAGATACCTTTGCGATAACCCGCAATCAAACCTAGCGGTACACCTATTATTACGATTAAAGCAATTGTTAGCAGTGTAATCGCAAGTGTATAACGTGCACCTATCACGAGTCGCGCAAATAAATCTCTGCCATAATCATCAGTCCCAAGCCAGTGTTGTAGGCTTGGATTTTGTAATGCATCGTTTAAATGTACCGTTAATGCTTGGTTACTTGTTACTGTAAATTGAAGAAGAATGAGTAAAAGCAAATAGATAGCGAAAATATAAAAAATGATATTATGTTTCGTCAGTTTCATCATTGTTTCACTCGCCCTTCTCTTCTGCGTGACCATAAAGATTTAGGTTTCAAATGTTTATAGCGTTGTGTCGGGTCTAAGAATAAGATAATGATATCCGCAATCGCATTTCCAATCACCACAAAGGCGCCTATCATTAATACAGCGCCTTGAACGACAGGATAATCTCTCGAACGAATGCTTTCAACTAAGAAATAACCGATACCCGGTATATCGAATAAATTCTCGATTACAACAGTACTTCCGATTAAACCGCTAATAGACATACCGATAATAGAAATCACGGGTATCAAAGCAGGTTTGAAGATGTCTTTAAATAGAATATAACTTTCTGACATGCCACGTGCACGTGACGCTTTCACTTCCCTGCTTCGATATAAATCGATTAAAGTCGAACGCATTAAGCGAATGTGATACGCACTTAAACCGATACTTAACGCGATAATAGGCAAAATATAACCAGCAGGCGTATCAATACCAGCTGCTGGTAATAGCTCTAATTTTTGTGCTACGAAATAAATCAGTAACATTCCTAAAAAGAATGAAGGAATTGAAACAAAAGCTGAAGTTAACACACGAATGGTACGATCAATCCAAGTGTGATAATAAACAGCAGCTAACGTTCCAAGTGTTAAAGATAATAACAACGTAATCAGTAATGTACCAAATGCGATAGTGAGTGTGGGTGGTGTGAAGAATAATAGTTCATTCAGTACTGGCTCCTGTGTTTGAATACTCGTGCCGAAGTCCAAACGTAACATATGTGTAAACCACTCCCACCACTGCACAATTATCGGTTGATTTAATCCTAATTGTGCTCTGGCTTGTTCAATTTTGTCATGAGATACATTTGCAACATCTAAATGCAGCATTTTATTGACTGGATCACCAGGCGAAAGTTTCATCAATATAAATGTAATAGTAGAAAGGACAAATAATACTAAGATCATTTGTCCTATTCTAGAGAGTAAGTGTTTAATTATCATTTTCGTTTATCTACCTTTTCATCAATCAGGTAAATACCTTCTGGTGTCGTTTGAACATTTTCGACGTTTTGGTTCATCGCATTGATTTGGTCATTATAAAGGATATAACTATTTGGAATATCTTGCTTTGATACTTCTAATATTTCATTTGTTAAGTGATGACGCTCATTTTTATCTACAGTATGATTCAATTGTTCAATCAATTGATCTACTTTGTGATTATGATAAGCGCCCTTATTCACTGCACCATCTTTTTTATATGCCATATTAAAGAAGTAACCTGTATCTCCTCTAGGAATCGTACCGAAACTATACATAGAGGCATCCCAATCTTTTTTGTTTTTCAAGAAGCCTTCAATATCATCTACGTTTTGAATTTTAATTTGAATATGTGCTTTTTTCGCATCAGATTGAATGACTTGTAAGATTTTAGTCAGTTCAGGTCTGCCTGAATAAGATGAAACATTCAATTTTAATGGATGTTTCTCTGAATAGCCTGCTTTTTCCATTAGTGCTTTGGCTTTAGAGATATCTTGTTTCGGAATGGCTTTATCTTTAATAAAATCTAGTTTTGTATTGAACGGACCATTGGCTGGTGCTGCATAATGATCAGCGACTTTATCACTGATTTGTTGGCGATTAATCACAGCATCTAATGCTTCTCGCACGTCTTTAGTCATTTTAGGACTTGTGTGGTTGTAAAGTAATAGTGATGTTCTGAAACCTGAAGTATTTTCTAATTTTGCTTTATCTGATTTTTTGACGCTGTTGATTTTATCTACAGGTACATTAGTAGTGACATCCGTACGGCCAGAGAGTACATGTTCTGTTCTTGAACTGCCATCTTCATTAAAGGTAACTTTCATAGATTTTAATTCTGGTTTACCATGCCAATAATCTTTATTTTGACTTAAATTGATTTGTTGTGTTCGTTTGAAATCTTTAATGGCATATGGGCCTGTACCGACAGGTGTTTGTTTGATATCTGTTTTGGATTTTGTATCATAAATAGCGGTAAAAGGACTCGCAAGTTCGGAAATCAACTCTGGATACGCACCTTTAGTCTTAATCGTTACTTTTTGGCCTTCAGCTTTAATAGATTCAATAGGTAATGTTGCTTTCAGCAGGTCACTTTTTTTCAAACCTTGCTCTAAGCTATCTTTGACAGCTTGTCCTGTTAAGGCATGTCCATTTTGGAATTTAATGCCGTCTTTTAAGGTGAAAGTTAATGTATCATCAGATGGTTGGTCGTATGATTTAACGAGGTGTGGTTTAATTTCACCTTTCGTTGTTGTTTTAAATAATGTTTCAGCCGCTCCAATTGTTACAGGAACATCTGTATCATACGGTGCAAGTGTTGTCGTTTTTAGAGGGAGTTCGACTTTTAATTGATTATCAGCTGATGAGGAACCTCCGTTATTACTGCATCCAGCAAGTATGACTGCACCTGCAGCAAGTGATGTAAGTAATCGTTTCATGAAAGACATCTCAGTTAAAGTTATGTAAGTTTAAACATCATCTTTTGAGATGCTGTTCACTTCCTTTCTATCTATAGGCATTATTGTTTAATTATAATACGTAAATATTCATTTTAAAAGAAGAGTGCGTTGGCGCTATAGTATAAACAAAATAAAACAAGACTGCTTAGAAAACAGCCTTGTTTGTTATAAATATATTTATTTATTTCTGCGGAAACCATGTATGCGTGAACGTCTGCCTTCATGTTCATGCAGCTCTTTTTGAAGACGTTTTTCTAAACGGCGACGTCTGAAGTCGCGTGTGAAATACCAGACTAAGAAACTTTCAATTAAACTGATAATTGCCATAAACGCAGCATACCCTAATAATGGCTGATAGGTGATATCAAAAAAGTTTGGCAAGAAGAATGCAAGCACGCCTAGTACTACAAATGTTAATACTGCAGGTGCTACCCATTTACTTAAAGCGAGTCCGAAAAAGACAGTTACGATTAATACTGCTACAATCGTAATCCATAAATAATTCGGCATATCAAAAATCGTCATATACTTACTCCTCTCATTTCTATGAGAATTTAATCGTTTGCTTTATACATATTGTACAGTAAAGTGATTAAAACATGAAATAAATCAAAGCTTGTGCTAGATGCTTTCATGAATCGCTTGATGTATAATTTACTCATAACAATTATTAAGATTGCAGGAGGAATTCTATATGAGCCAAGGATTACCATTAAGAAAAGATATTCCTAAGCAAGAGAAATGGGACTTATCGGATTTATTTGAAAGTGATGAAGCATTTTATCAAACATTAGAAGAAGTATTAAGTGATACACTTGCGTTCAATAAGACGTTTGAAAATCATTTAGATTCAGTAGAACAAGTGAAAGCAGCATTACCTCGATTTGTAGATTTATTAGTTCAAATTGATCGTTTAGGTAATTACGCGGAAATGTATCACAGCGTAGATACTACTGACCCAAATCGTCAAAAATTGAGTGCTAAACTTAGTACATCATACGGAAAAATTGCGAGTCAACTTGCTTTTGTTGAGTCAGAAATTCTCGCATTATCTGATGCTCAAATCGACGAATTGATTGCTGATACACCTTATCCACATTATTTAAAACAATTGAAACGTCGTAAACCACACCAATTGTCATTCGAGGTGGAAAAAACATTAGCAGCTTTATCACCGACATTCAGTGCAGCTTATGATATGTACGGTATCACTAAAATGTTGGATATTCATTTTGAGCCATTTGAAGTAGATGGTAAAACATATCCATTAGACTACCCTACTTTCGAAAATGAATATGAAGATAATCCTGATACAACATTCAGACGTAAAAGTTTTAAACATTTCAGTGAAGCTTTACGTAAATATCAACATACGACAGCTGCGATTTATAATACGCATGTACAACAAGAGAAAATTGAAGCGGATTTAAGAGGCTATGATTCAGTCATTGACTACTTGTTGGAAGAACAAGAAGTGACAAGGGAAATGTATGACCGTCAAATTGATGTCATTATGAGTGAATTAGCACCTGTCATGCAACGATATGCGAAATTACTTCAAAAAGTACATGGTTTTGATCATATGAAATTTGAAGACTTG
Organism: Staphylococcus sp. HMSC072B07; assembly: GCF_001815505.1. Taxonomy (NCBI): domain Bacteria; kingdom Bacillati; phylum Bacillota; class Bacilli; order Caryophanales; family Staphylococcaceae; genus Staphylococcus; species Staphylococcus sp. HMSC072B07. Next base: position 84,240 of record NZ_KV820907.1, read on the forward strand.
AAAGTCTCTATTGATCCATCATACGATCCAGAAATCTCAATTGAAGATTCTAAAAACTATATCTATAATGCATTAGGTATTTTAGGCGATGACTACTTGAACATGGTACAAGCTGCTTATGATGATCGTTGGATAGATTTTGCGCAAAATAAAGGTAAAGAAACAGGTGCTTATTGTGCAAGTCCATATGCTTCTCATAGCTATGTCTTTATCTCATGGACTGGTAAAATGAATGAAGCCTTTGTATTAGCACATGAATTAGGACATGCAGGTCATTTCAATCTTGCACAAAGTCATCAAAACTTCTTAGAATCAGAAGCGTCTATGTACTTTGTAGAAGCACCATCTACTACCAATGAAATGTTAATGTCGAACTATCTCTTTGAAAGCAGTAATGACCCTAAATTTAAACGTTGGGTAATCGGTTCTATTATTTCAAGAACATACTATCACAATATGGTGACGCACTTATTAGAAGCAACGTATCAAAGAGAAGTTTATCGCTTAGTAGATGCAGGTGAAACATTAACAGCCTCTACACTTAATGATATTACACGCAAAGTTTATCAAGACTTCTTTGGTGATGCAGTTGAAATTTCTGAAGGAGCAGAGTTGACTTGGATGCGTCAACCACACTACTATATGGGACTCTATTCTTATACGTATTCTGCTGGTTTAACAATAGGTACAGTGATGTCACAACGTATTAAAAACGAAGGACAACCTGCAGTAGAAGATTGGTTGAATACCTTGAAAGCTGGCGGCAGTTTATCACCTGTAGACTTAGCAAAAACAGCAGGTATTGATATTACAACAGATGCCCCACTGCGTGAGACAATCAGTTATATCAGCAGTCTTGTAGATGAACTTGAAGAATTAACAGAAGAAATTAACCAACAATCATAAGAAAAGTTCATATCAAGCTTTATATATTGTTGAAATACACAAATAAAACAGGGAGAACGCTCGCATTGAGTGTTCTCCCTGTTTTTATATTTTTAGACCATTGATTCGTAAGCTTCGCCAGTAATATAGTAGTAAATATTTTCAGCGATATTTGCGATATGGTCTCCCATACGTTCTAAATGTCTTGCGGCTAAATGGGCTTGCCCTGCCACAAATGGATCATTATCGATTAAATAAGTTGTATTTACGATGTCTTTATATAAATCGTCAATATCTTTATCTCGTTCGATAATTTCAAGAATTAAAGTTACGTCTTTATTTTTAAATGCTGTATCTAAATCTTTCAGCATAAGCAACCCTAAATCACCCATTGTTTTTAAACGCGTTAAAATGTAATGATCAGTGATTTTTACACGTTTACGGATTTTCGCAATGCTTGCGGCATTATCACCGATTCGTTCAAATTCTGATGCGATTTTTAATGCAGCAATCATCATACGTAAATCTGTCGCAATCGGTTGTTGTTTTGTGATTAACATCACAACTTTTTCATTGATTTCATCTTCTAATTGGTTAATATCCAAATCACCTTTAATGATTTGGCGAGCGAAATTTCGATCTTCTTTATTTAAAGATTGAACCGCTTTTTCGATACTGAAGTAGACTTTAATACCCAAAGCACGTAAATCTTTGATTAAGTCTTTTAGTTGCTCTTCATAATGCTGACGGATAACAGTCATTAACCGAAACGTCCTGAAATGTAGTCTTCTGTTTGTTTGTCAGAAGGATTAGAGAAGAGCTTATCAGTATCATCGTACTCGTTTACGTAACCATTTAAGAAGAATGCTGTTTTGTCTGAAATACGTGCTGCCTGTTGCATGTTATGCGTTACCATGATGATAGAATATTTTTGTTTTAATTCTTGAACCAATTCTTCAACTTTTAATGTTGAAATCGGGTCAAGTGCTGATGTAGGTTCATCCATTAAGATTACATCAGGTTCGATTGCTAAACATCTAGCGATACATACACGCTGTTGCTGTCCACCTGATAAACCATATGCGTTTTGGTTTAATCTGTCTTTTAATTCATCCCAGATTGCTGCGCCGCGTAATGATTTTTCAACGATTTCATCTAAGACTTTCTTGTCTTTGATGCCGTGGATTTTTGGACCATATGTGATGTTATCATAAATTGATTTCGGGAATGGGTTCGGTTGTTGGAACACCATACCTACGTTTGTACGTAATTTTTCAACAGATTGTTTATTGCTGAAAATATCGTTGCCGCGGTAAAGAATTTTACCTGCTGTTTTAACACTTGGTACAAGTTCTACCATTCTGTTTAATGTTTTGATATACGTTGATTTACCGCAACCTGAAGGTCCGATAATCGCTGTGACATTGTTTTCTAAAATATCTAAGTTAATATTTTTTAATGCGTGGTTTTCACCGTACCATAAGTCTAAATTTTGAGTTGAGTAAACAATTTCTTTGTTTGTATCTGTTTCAATTTTAGACGATTCATTAGAGTATGATTCTACTTTAATTGTACGTTCTGACGCGTGGCTTTGTAACTCTTCATTTAGCTTTGCCTTGTCTTGTCCTTGTTTTCTGTCTTGAACTTTTTCCATTCTGTCAAAACTCCTTTGATCAATTATTATTCGTGAGCTTCAATTTATCAATTAGTATTTTTTACTGAATTTATTTCTTAAGAATATCGCTAAACCATTCATCGCTAGTAACAATACAAGTAAAACGATGATGCCGGCTGATGCGACATGTTGGAATGCTTCTTGCGGCATTTTTGCCCAGTTGTAAATTTGAATCGGCATTGCTTGGAACATATCGAAGATACCAGTTGGTAAGCGTAATAAGATTGTTGGGATACCGATTAAGATTAATGGTGCTGTTTCACCTAATGCACGTGATAACGATAAGATGAATCCTGTTAAGATACCAGGTAATGCAGCTGGTAAAACAATTTTGTAAATTGTTTGCCATTTGTTGCCGCCTAATCCATAACTTGCTTCTCGTACTGATTTAGGTACAGCACGAATTGCTTCTTGGCTTGATACAATGATTACTGGCAAAATCAGTAATGACATTGTTAAAGCGGCTGCAATGACTGATTTACCTAGTGATAAAGATTCAATTCCCATACCACGAACGAAAATCGTAAGTCCTAATAAACCGAATACAACTGAAGGTACACCAGCTAAGTTTGAAATACTGATTTTAACGAAACTTGTGAATGCATTATCTTTCGCATATTCTTCAAGATAAATCGCTGTACCTACACCTAAAATAATTGAGATAGGAATGATTGTAATCATTAACCATAATGTACCAACTAATGCACCTTTAATCCCTGCCATTGAAGGCATTGAAGATGAGAAGTTCGTAAAGAATGATGGTTTTAAATAAGGAACCCCTTTGATTAATGTATCGATTAATAATGCTGCTAGCACAATAAGTCCGATTAAAGTACAAGCGAAGAATACCCACTTCAACACTTTGTTTTTAGTTAAACGAGATGATAATTTCTTTTCAACTTGTTGTTGGTTAACCAGCGCTCTGCTGCTGCCACTTTGGTTTGTAGTTGTTGTAGTCGCCATCTTAATACTCCTCTCTGAAACGTTTTGCAATCCATTGAGAGATTAAATTCATTACAAGTGTGAAAAGGAAAAGCGTAAATCCTACAGCGTAAATACTGTAATACGTATCAGATCCGAATGTTGCATCACCTGTTGCAACTTGTACGATATAACCTGTCATAGTCTGAATTGAACCAGTTAAATTAAATGTTGCATCTGGTGTACTACCTGCTGCTAAAGATACAATCATTGTTTCACCGATGGCTCTTGAGATTGCTAAAACAATTGAAGCAACAATCCCTGAAATGGCTGCTGGTAAAACAACTTTTGTCGCAACTTCAAATTTTGTTGCGCCTAATCCTAATGCACCTTCACGAATTTTGTTCGGTACTGATGCCATCGCATCTTCACTTAAACTTGTGATTAATGGGATGATCATAACCCCTACGACTAAACCTGGTGAAATTGAGTTGAAGCTTCCTAATTCAGGGAAGATACTACGTAACATTGGTGTTACGAATGTTAATGCGAAGAAACCAAACACAATTGTTGGGATCCCTGCTAAAATTTCAAGTACAGGTTTAATAATTTTACGCATTCTGTCTGATGCATATTCGCTCAAATAAATCGCTGCGCCTAATCCGATAGGTACCGCAAAGAGTGTCGCAATGACAGTAACTTTCAACGTACCAAATATTAATGCCCAAATACCGTATTTCGGGTCGCTAGAGAATGGGTTCCACTCTCTTGTAAACAAGAATTCTACGATAGATACACGTGTGAAGAATGTAATAGTTTCTGTTAATAGAGTAAATAAGATACCAATTGTTGTAAGAATCGATATCACTGCGATAACCGCTAAAACAATAGGAACAAGTTTGTCACTGACACCTTTTTTGTTTCTTTGGTTATGAGCAATCATTTCTCTAACGTTGTGTTGAGATTTCATAATTCCCTTCTTCCTTCCCTTGGAAAAATAATAAGTGTTAAACAATTTGATTGTGTGAATAAGTCTTAAAACAAGCGCACCCGAGACACAGCTCGGGTGGACAAGTGCTTATGAGATGCGAAACTTAAGTTGAAGGTTTCACTGCTAATGGAAGTTTAACTTGAGTACTGCTGTGATTATTTAGTTGAATCTTCTAGTTTTTTAAGTTGATCTTTGTAGTCTTTTTCAGGTAATGCTACATAGCCAGCTTTTTCTGCTGATTTACCTTTATCTTCTAAGATAAATTTGATGAATGTGTTAAGACCTTTATTGTCTTTAAGTTTTTTGTCGTTAGTGTATACATATAAGTCACGGCTTAATGCGTAAGAACCATCTTGGATAGATTTCTTAGTTGGTTCGATTGCTTTACCGTCTTTACCTTTGATTTTAACTTCTTTTAATGAATCTTTGTTTTGCTCGTAGAAGTTGTAACCAAAGTAACCTACACCGTTTTTGTTATTTTTAACTGATTGTACGATAACGTTTGTATCTGCGTTTTTCTCAGCTTTGATATCTTCTTTGTTCATAACTTCTTCACTGAAGAAATCGTAAGTACCATGTGATTGGTCTGGTGAGAATGCTTTGATTTCTTTAGCTGGGAATTTAGGGTTAACATCTTTCCAAGTTTTAGCTTGACCAGAGTAGATTTTTTTCAACTCATCAACTGTTAACTCTTTAACGAAATCGTTGTCTTTGTTGACTGCGATTGTTACACCGTCTTTAGCGATCTTCCATTCAGAGTATTTGATGCCTTTTTCTTCTAATTTCTTTTTCTCTTCATCTTTGATTGGACGTGAAGCGTTTGAGAAATCAGTTTCGTTATTGATGAATTTTTCAAAACCGCCACCTGTACCAGAAGTACCTGATGAAACCGTAACGTTCGGATATTTTTGAGCAAATTTCTCATTTAAAATTTCAATAATTGGTCCTACAGTTGAAGAACCGTCACCTTTAACTTCGCCTTTGACTTCTTTATCCTTGCTATCTCCGCTGTCGTTGCTACCGCCGCCGCTGTTTCCACATGCGCCTAATAATAATGAAGCACCAATTACTGTAGTTCCTAAAACTTGCCATTTTTTCATGATAAGAAATCCTCCTAAAATAAACATTTGAGCGTTATGATTTTTTTGTTTGCTCAAGCTGTATGTAATTACTTTCAACACCTATATTACAGACGGATTGTTAATTACAAATAGAGGAATTGTAAATATACAGTGAATGAGAAATCAGATTAAATTTACAATCTTTACAAAGTTTACAAACGCACAATAAACCGCGTCATATCAACGTTTTAATATTGCGTTAATATGATCTTCATAATTGCTCAATGGAAATTAGATTGAAAATTTCTGTAAAAAAATTTGAAAAAAGGAGAAATAAATTGCGTGGCTTTGATTTTGAATGTAAAAATCGCTCTTTTAGGTGCTTTTTTTACAGTGAGATTACAAAAAATAGAAAAAACTAGGATGCAGTGCACCCTAGTTTCAATGTTTTTCATATTATTAAGATTGGTTTTCTGATTCAGCAATCGCTTCCCCTTTTTTGGTTAAGCTGATTTTGCCTGTTTCAATGTTAATGATTTTCTTCTTATATAAATGACCGATTGCACGTTTGAATGACCCTTTACTCATATTGAACACTTCTTTGATTGCTTCTGGACTTGATTTATCCCAAAACGGCAGTTCTCCATCATATTCTACAAGTAAATCAAAAATTACTTGGCCATCATCATCAAGACGTTCATGAGCCAATGGTAAGAATGTACCATTCAACTCGCCTTTTTCATTATGACCAATAATTCTCACATTGACTGCTTCCCCTAGTCTAGGTTCTGATTTTCTTTCGCTTTCATGTACAAAGATTTTATAACCATCTTTAGATAGTAAGAAACTTCCAATCTTTAATACACGATAGGCACGTGCTTCGATAATATTGTTTTGAAGTGAATCATCATGTACAGGTGTGTACATTTGACTGACGATCGTTTCTGAAGCGAGACGCGCAAACATTTGTCTCTCACTATCGATTCTTAATGTCGCAAGCACTTCATCGCCGTTTTGCGGCCATAATGATTTAACTTTTGGTAAATCTTCCCATGGGATTAAAACTTCACGAGGAAGTCCTGCATCTACTTTCGCACCATCGCGATCTGTTTTTAGTACTTTAACATAGTCATATTTGGTTGTTGTGATGTCTGGCATATTTTGAGTCGCAAATAATTCGCCAGAACGGTTTGGGTAAATAAAGAAACTATATTCTTCACCTATTTCCAGGTCATCCTCTTCATTTACTTCTGATTGATTGAGTTTCACTTCTTCGCCATTTGGGCCTGCTAATTGGTATGTTGAACCATTCAAACCGACTACTTTGAGAAATTCAATTGTACCGATAATATCGTTATCTTTTAAAGCCATAATAACTCCTTCCACTTTCTGTATTAGGCATATTATAACACGGTTAACATTTTTATAGACATAACTTCTATTGATTCTTTCTATAATATAGGTGAATTATGTTTGTTTAACCGCCATATATCGAAAGAAACGTATTTGTGTGGTATAATTCATGCGTTAGAAATATCAATTAATGGAGGAAATTCATGTTACAAGTTACTGATGTAAGTTTGCGATTTGGCGATCGTAAATTGTTTGAAGATGTAAATATCAAATTTACAGAAGGTAATTGCTATGGTTTGATTGGCGCAAACGGTGCAGGTAAATCTACTTTCTTAAAAATACTTTCTGGTGAATTAGATTCACAAACAGGTCATGTTTCAATGGGTAAAAACGAAAGACTTGCGATTTTAAAACAGGATCACTTTGCTTATGAAGACGAGCGCGTATTAGATGTTGTGATTCAAGGTCACGAGCGTTTATATGAAGTGATGAAAGAAAAAGACGAAATCTATATGAAACCAGACTTCAGTGATGAAGATGGTATTCGTGCTGCAGAATTAGAAGGCGAATTCGCAGAAATGAATGGTTGGAATGCTGAAGCAGATGCAGCAACATTATTATCAGGTCTAGGCATCCCTGCTGATTTACATGATAAAAAGATGTCTGAATTAGAAAACAACCAAAAAGTAAAAGTATTATTAGCTCAAAGTTTATTCGGTGAACCTGATGTTCTTTTACTTGATGAGCCTACCAACGGTTTAGATATCCCTGCAATCAGCTGGTTAGAAGATTTCTTAATCAACTTTGAAAATACAGTTATTGTAGTTTCCCACGACCGTCACTTCTTAAATAACGTATGTACACATATTGCTGATTTAGACTTCGGTAAAATCAAAGTGTATGTCGGAAACTATGACTTCTGGTATCAATCAAGTCAACTTGCTCAAAAAATGGCGCAAGAACAAAACAAGAAAAAAGAAGAAAAAATTAAAGAATTACAAGACTTCATTGCACGTTTCTCTGCGAACGCTTCTAAATCTAAACAAGCAACAAGCCGTAAGAAACAATTGGAAAAAATCGAGTTAGATGATATTCAACCATCATCTCGTCGTTATCCTTTCGTGAAGTTTTCACCAGAACGTGAAATCGGTAATGACTTATTATTTGTAGAAAACGTATCAAAAACAATTGACGGTGAAAAAGTCTTAGATAACATTTCATTTACAATGTTCCCTAACGATAAAGCTGTACTTGTTGGAGATAGCGAAATTGCGAAAACAACATTACTTAAAATTTTAGCTGGAGAAATGGAACCAGATGAAGGTACAGTTAAATGGGGTGTGACAACTTCACGTACGTACTTCCCTAAAGATAACTCAGAATTCTTCGATGGTGTGAATATGACATTAGTCGACTGGTTAAGACAATATGCACCTGAAGATGAACAAACTGAGACATTCTTACGTGGTTTCTTAGGTCGTATGTTATTCAGCGGTGAAGAAGTGAAGAAGAAAGCAAGTGTCCTTTCAGGTGGAGAGAAAGTACGTTGCATGTTAAGTAAAATGATGCTTTCAAGTGCGAATGTTCTCTTAATGGATGAACCAACAAACCACTTAGACTTAGAAAGTATTACTGCAGTCAACGATGGTTTGAAATCATTCAAAGGTTCAATCATCTTCACATCACATGACTTTGAGTTTATTAACACAATCGCAAACCGTGTGATCGACTTAAATCCACAAGGTGCCCTTTCTAAAGAAATCAGTTACGAAGAGTACCTAAAAGAAACTGGTGTATTAAGCTAGAAATTATGCAGAGGTTAGGTGAAAAATCCTAACCTCTTTTTCTATGTTTAATCCCTACAGTTCAGTCTATATAGAGTATATAGCTAAAAAATTGATAATAGACGATGAAAAAAACAAAGTATAAATTACACTTAATTAGTAAATACTTTCGGAATTTAGGCTTTTTTCAGTAAATTTCCAAAAATCATATATTTCTGGTTTACATCTCAATGGTAACTATGTATAATGTGATACATACTAATTAATTGAATAGTTTTTTGATGAGGCGCATCAATCATAAGTACTTGCCACGCCTACTGTCTGTTGCAGTTGGTAAGGAAAGGGTGAGATGCCGAAATAATCATAAATGCAGAGTTATGATTGTTGGACTTTCAGGTTAAGAGCTAAGGGTCTGTCATTATTATCAAATAATGGAGTGCATCACTTGTATATAAATTTACGAGCAAGTTCGCATTCCGGACTTGCTCTTTTTATATATGTGATTCTCCCCTACTATCGAGGAGGATATGTAAAGCAATGAAGAGAAGTGTTTTAAAATTCGGCGGTTCGTCTGTCAGCGATTTTACGAAAATTAGGAATATTGCTGAAATGCTGAAAAATAGAATTGAAAATGACGAACAACTTATTGTCGTGGTCAGTGCAATGGGAAAAACAACTGACCAATTAATGGAAAATGTAGCTGCGCTGACCAGCGAACCAAAACAACAAGAGCTTGCCCTCTTATTAACAACTGGTGAACAGCAAACTGTTTCCTACTTGTCTATGGTGCTAAACGATATAGGCGTTCAAGCAAGAGCCATGACAGGATATCAAGCCGGAATTAAAACAGTTGGACATCATCTCAAAAGCAGGATTGCAGAAATCAACCCTGATACTTTTGATAAAGCATTTGAAACGCATGATGTACTTGTTGTAGCCGGGTTCCAAGGTATCAATGATGAACTTGAATTGACTACGCTTGGCCGAGGTGGTTCGGATACGACAGCAGTTGCATTAGCAGCAGCCAATCAAACACCATGTGAAATTTATACAGACGTTGACGGTGTCTATGCGACTGACCCTCGTATTTATAAAGATGCCAAACGTTTAAGTGTAGTTTCTTACGAAGAAATGATGGAAATGAGCGCACTGGGTGCTGGGGTTTTAGAAACACGCAGTGTCGAACTCGCAAATAACTATAACATTCCATTGTATTTAGGAAGAACGTTATCAAATGTGGAAGGAACGTGGATTATGTCACAAACAGAAATACTAGAGAAAAAAGCAGTAACGGGCGTAGCTTTAGATAGCAAAATGATGCATGTCACTATCAGCTATCCCCTATCTGATAATAAACTCTTAACAGATTTATTTACTTTACTTGAAGAAGGACAAGTCAATGTTGATATGATTTCTCAAATCGTCAACCTTGAAGGGTTACAGCTCTCATTTACAATTAAAGATACTGATTTGACACAAATCAAAGGTATTTTTAACAAATTGTCAGAAAGTTATCAAGCTTTAGATTATAATTTAAATGATGCCTACGCAAAGATTTCCTTGATTGGATCAGGTATGAGAGATATGTCAGGTGTCGCATCGAAAGCTTTCATCAGTTTAATTAATGCAGGTATTCCGTTCTATCAAACAACGACATCTGAAATCAGTATCTCTTATGTTATCGATGCTGATAACGGAGAACGTGCAGTCAAACAACTTTATGAAACATTTGATATTTAAAAGTTGGAAAGCAGCAAGAATCAGAAACTCAAGAAAGAATTAACGACTTTCTTAAATAATAATATGGAGTGAATTGAATATGACAAAATTAGCAATCGCAGGTGCAACAGGTTTAGTAGGAAGCAAAATGTTAGAGACAATCGATCGTAAAAATATTCCATTTGATGAGCTTGTAATATTTTCTTCAGCAAGATCAGCAGGAAAAGAAATCGAGTTTCAAGGTAAAACATATACAGTTCAAGAACTAACAGAAGACGCTGCAAGCGAACATTTTGATTATGTATTGATGAGTGCTGGGGGCGCTACAAGTGAACACTTCTCACCTATTTTTGAAGAAGCGGGAGCCATTGTTATCGACAACTCAAGTCAATGGAGAATGCACGATGATATCGATTTAGTCGTACCAGAAGTCAATGAACCTATATTTACAAGAGGTATCATCGCAAACCCTAACTGTTCAACAATCCAATCAGTGGTACCTTTAAAACCATTACAAGATAAATATGGTTTAAAACGTGTTGCTTATACAACATATCAAGCAGTATCAGGTTCAGGTTACGCTGGCCGTGAAGATTTATTAAATGGAGAAAAAGGAGAAGAACCAAAAACTTATCCTCATCCTATTTATAACAACGTGTTACCTCACATTGATGTCTTCTTAGAAAATGGTTATACAAAAGAAGAACAAAAAATGATTGATGAGACACGTAAAATTTTAAACTTACCAGACTTAAAAGTAACAGCAACTTGTGTGCGTGTACCTGTACAAGACAGCCACAGTGTTGAAATGGACGTTACTTTAGATAAACCAGCGACAGTAAAAGAAATTCAAGAACTATTTGAAAACGATGATCGTGTTGTCTTAGTAGACAATCCAGAAAATAATGAATATCCATTGGCTGTTTATTCTACTGGTAAAGATGAAGTCTTTGTCGGTCGTATCCGTAAAGACGATTCATTAGATAATACATTCCATATTTGGGTAACATCAGATAACTTACTTAAAGGCGCAGCATTGAATACAGTCCAAATTTTAGAACAAGTTTTATCAATGAAAGGAGTTTCTTAATATGAGTTGTTTATTTGAAGGAGTTGGGGTAGCTCTTACGACCCCATTCACAAATAATGAAGTCGATTATCAAGCATTAGAGAAACATGTTAATTATTTATTAGACAATAATATCCAAGCGATTATTGTAAATGGTACAACTGCAGAGAACCCTACTTTAACTGAAGATGAAAAAGAAAAAGTATTAGAAGCAGTTATTAAACAAGTGAATGGCAGAGCAACTGTTATTGCTGGTACAGGTACAAACTCAACTAAAAAATCTTTAGATGCTTCATTACGTGCTAAAGAATTAGGTGCAGATGCAATTATGCTGATTACACCTTACTACAATAAAACAAGCCAACGTGGTTTAATCGCCCACTTCACTACAGTGGCAGATGCAGTAGAACTACCTGTTGTTTTATATGATGTACCATCAAGAACAAATATGAGAATTGATGTAGAAACAATGGTTGAGTTAGCGAAAAATCCTTATATTGTAGCATTGAAAGATGCGACTAATGATTTTGAACATCACCGTGCGTTAAAAGAACGCTTAGACTTATCTGAGTTCTCATTATATAGCGGTAACGATGATAATGTTGTACGTTATTACGCTGAAGGCGGCCATGGTGTAATTTCAGTTGTCGCAAACGCGATTCCTGGTGATTTCCAAGCACTTTATGAAAAAGCAAAACGTGGCGAATCTATTGATAAAGATTTCGAACCAATTAACCGTTTGTTAAATGCGTTATCAGTAGATGTTAACCCTATCCCAATCAAAGCACTTACTGCTGTTGAAGGATTCGGTAACTACGAAGTACGTTTACCGTTAGTGACTTTAGAAGAATCAGACCGTAAACAACTTGAAGAAGCATATGCCAAATATAAAGCAGGTGAACTTTAATGAAAATTTTGTTAATCGGATATGGTGCAATGAACAAACGTGTGGCACGTTTGGCTGAAGAGCAAGGACATGAAATTGTAGGTGTTATCGTTCCAGATCCTGAAAATGACTATCCCTACCCTACTTATTCACAAATCAGTGAAGCAAAAGATGCTGAAGTAGCGATTGATTTCTCTAATCCGGAATTATTATTACCGTTATTAGACCAAGATTTCAAATTACCAGTTGTTGTAGCTACAACGGGTGAAAAAGAAAAAATTCAAGAAAAACTACAAGCATTAAGTAAAGACATGCCAGTCTTCTTTAGTGCAAATATGAGTTATGGTATCCATGTCATGACAAAATTATTAGAAGTTGCCGTACCACTTTTACAAGGTTACGATATCGAATTAATCGAAGCACATCATAATAAAAAAGTAGATGCACCAAGCGGTACATTGATTAAATTGTTAGATGTTATCAAAGATATTAAAGAAGTAAATCCTGTCTATGATCGCTCACAAACAACTGAACGTAGAAAACCTGAAGATATCGGAATTAGTGCTGTTCGTGGCGGTACAATTGTTGGTGAACATGAAGTATTGTTTGCTGGTGTCGATGAAACGATTGAATTAACACATCGTGCACAATCAAAAGATATCTTTGCGAACGGTGCAATTACAGCCGCTGAGCGATTGGTTTCTAAACCAAATGGGTATTATACATTTGATAATTTAAATAATTAATTAAACAAAGGAGAGGTTTTTACCATGGCAAAAGATTTAACAGCTGAGGAGATTATTCAATATATTAGTGATGCGAAAAAATCAACACCACTAAAAGTTTATATTAACGGAGCGTTCAAAAACGTAGAATTCCCTGAATCATTTAAAGTATTCGGCGGAGAAGATTCTAAAGTGATTTTCTGTGAAGCAGATGACTGGGATAAATTCTATGACGAATATCAAAACTACATTGAAGATGTAGAAATTGAAATGGATCGTCGCAACTCTGCGATTCCACTAAAAGATTTACGTCATACAAACGCGCGTATTGAACCAGGTTCATTCATTCGTGAACAAGCGATTATCGAAGATGGTGCAGTTGTGATGATGGGCGCAACAATCAATATCGGTGCGGTAGTCGGCGAAGGTACAATGATCGACATGGGTGCGACATTAGGTGGTCGTGCAACAACAGGTAAAAATGTACATGTCGGTGCAGGTGCTGTATTAGCAGGTGTTATCGAACCACCAAGTGCATCCCCTGTTGTAATTGAAGATGATGTATTAATCGGTGCCAATGCAGTTATCTTAGAAGGCGTTCGTGTTGGTAAAGGCGCAATTGTTGCTGCAGGTGCAATTGTGACACAAGACGTTCCAGCCGGTACTGTAGTTGCAGGTACACCAGCGAAAGTAATCAAACAAACTTCTGAAGTTGAAGATTCTAAACGCGAAATCGTATCTGCTTTACGTAAATTAAATGACTAATCAAAAACCAGACGTTAACAACTATTAAATAAATCAAAAAAGGCGTATCGTGTGCGTTTTGCAGAGCCTCACATACGCCTTTTATACATATTATTAAGTAAGACAAAAGGAAGGATATTATGACACAAACTGAATTAGAATTTGTAACACAACATCGTCGCCATTTACATCAAAACCCAGAACTAAGTTTGGAAGAATACGAAACAACGAATCATATCATTGCTTTTTTAGAATCTATCGGCGTACCTTATGAACGTCCTTTAGAAACAGGTGTCGTTGCACACTTAAAAGGTAACGGTAATCATACAATTGCGTTTAGAGCCGATATTGATGCTTTACCGATTGATGAAGAAAATGACATCGACTTTAAAAGTTCAAAAGCAAATGTGATGCATGCGTGTGGACATGATGGCCATACAACTGCCCTACTCTTATTTGTCAGACGATGCAAAGCTTTATTTGACAAAGGCGAATTACCGCAAAATGTAGTGTTTATTTTTCAACCTGCTGAAGAAACAGGCGCAGGTGCTAACCGTTTGATCAAAGCTGGTTCATTTGATCATCATCCAATCGAAGCGGTTTTTGGTATCCATGTTATGCCATTTAATGATGAAGGCACTGTAACAATTATGAATGAAGAAATTACTGCGAGTGCCACAGAATATCGATTCTTCTTAAAAGGACAATCTAGCCATGTTGCGAATAAAGAACAAGGACGCTCATGTGGTGAAGGTTTAATCCATGTATTAAACCAAGTGAGTCAAATTCAACAATATCATTTGAATGGTTTACAAAGAAATATAGTTCATATTGGTCGTTTTAATGCTGGTGAAGCGATTAACACAGTTCCTAGTCAAGGTTACTTAGAAGGTACAATTCGTACGTATGACACAAATGATCTACAAGCAGTAAAAGATCAAATGTCTAAAATTGCGCAAAGTGTACAATTATTATTTGGTGTTAATTGCGAAGTGAAGTTTGAAGAAGGTTACCCACCTACTTTTAATGACCCTACTTTACATGATGGTGTCGTTAAAGCTTTAAAAGATGCGGACTTTAATGTAGTAGAATTAGAAAAACCTTATTTATTCGGTGAAGATTTCAGTTTCTATAGCCAAATTGCGCCAAGTTACTTTGCTTTTGTCGGTATTCGTAATGAAGCAAATGACTGGGTACATGGTTTGCATACACCGAAACTTAACTTCGACGAAGCACAATTAATCCGTATTGCGGATTATTATGAAAATCTATTATTCCAATATGGCAAGGAGGTTTCTTCATGACAGCGATTTGGTCGGTAAACCGTCAACAATTTATAGATAATGCGAAAAAAGTACGTCATAACCAAAATTTAATGGCCGTTGTGAAGAACAATGCTTATAACTATGGGTTAGAATTTTCTGTAGAAGCCTTTTTAGAAGCTGGCATTGATACATTCAGCACAACTTCACTTGCTGAAGCTATTCGTGTCAGAAAAATTGCACCAAATGCGACGATTTTTTTAATGAACGCTGTTTATGATTTTGATGCGGTAAGAGATAATCATATTCACATGACCCTGCCCTCTTTAACTTATTACTATCAATATAAAGAAGAGTTACAAGGTATCCATGTTCACTTAGAATTTGAGAACTTACTTCATCGTTCTGGGCTTAAAACCATACAAGAAATTAAAGAAGTACTTGAAGATCATGCGAATAACCAAAATGAAGATCAGATGATTATCAGTGGTTTATGGACACATTTTGGTTACGCAGATGAATTTGATGTTCCTGAATATGGTATTGAAAAACAAGCGTGGGTTGACGTTGTCGATGCATTACTTTCTGAGGGGTATCATTTTGATTTAATTCATGCACAAAACAGTGCTTCATTTTATCGAGAAGAACAACAACTTTTACCGCATCACACGCATGCACGTGTCGGTATTGCTTTATATGGCTCAAGACCTTACAGCAGCTTATCAGAAGACGTTATCAGTCAATCACTTACTGTTAAAGGTAATGTGATTCAAGTCAGAGATGTAAATAAAGGTGACTATTGCGGTTATAGCTTTGCGTATGAAGTCGAACAAGATCATACAAAACTTGCGGTTGTTGATATGGGTTACGGTGACGGTATTTTAAGAACCAGAGCTAAACACGAAGCCATTATTAATGGTAAACGTTACCCTATCAAAGCTTTGATGATGAGTCATATGTTCGTTGCGGTTGATGAAACCGTTACTGCACAAGATGAAGTGATACTATATAATGAAGATATGCGTATTGATGAATATACGTTTAAAGGTGTCGGCGCGAACTCTGAACAATTAAGTGCGCTAAACCATGATTCTTTGATAAAGGAGATTCGATAAAATGGTTGTAGAATATAAAAATGGTAAATTAACAATGGGTGGCACAAGTTTAGAAATGATTGCTCAAAGCTTCGGTACCCCACTGATTGTTTATGATGAGGACCAAATCCGTAATCAAATGCACAGATATAAAGAAGCATTTGAAGCTAGCGGCCTTGATTATAATATTTCATATGCTTCAAAAGCATTTACTTGCCTACAAATGGTTAAGCTTGTACAAGAAGAAGGATTAAGCTTAGATGTTGTATCTGAAGGTGAACTTTATACTGCTTTAGAAGCCGGTTACGACCCAGCAAACATCCACTTCCATGGTAATAACAAAACAAAACACGAAATTCGTTATGCATTAGAAAGTAAAATCGGTTATTTCGTGATTGATTCTTTAGATGAAATCGAATTAATTAATAGATATGCATCAGAAACAGCTGATGTTGTACTACGTGTAAATCCTGGTGTAGAAGCACATACCCATGTATTTATTCAAACGGGCCAAGAAGATAGTAAATTTGGTTTATCTATTCGCTATGGTTTAGCAGATCAAGCGATTGAAAAAATTCAAAATAGCGATAAATTAAACTTAAAAGGTATTCATTTCCATATTGGTTCTCAAATTGAAGGCACAGAAGCAATGATTGAAACAGCTAAAATTGTGATTAAATGGTTAAAAGATTTGAATTTAGAAGTGGATTTACTAAATATTGGTGGCGGCTTCGGTATCCGTTATGTTGAAGGTGATGTCAGCTTCCCTATCGAGTCAGGTATCAAAGAAATTACAGATGCTTTAAAAGATATTGCGAAAGAAGCAGATTATCCACTACCAACAATTGGTATTGAACCAGGACGTTCTATTGTGGGAGAAGCTGGTGTAACGCTTTATGAAGTCGGTACAATTAAAGAAATTCCTGGTATTAACAAATATGTATCTATTGACGGTGGTATGAGTGATCACATCCGTACAGCATTATATGGTGCGAAGTATGATGCCTTATTAGTTAATCGTGATGAAGAAGCGGACGATACAGTCACTATCTCTGGTAAATTATGTGAGTCTGGCGATATTATTGCGCGAGATGTGAAATTACCTTCATCTGTTCATCGTGGCGATTACCTTGCGATATTATCAACAGGTGCATATCACTACTCTATGTCATCTAACTATAACCAAATGCAGAAACCTGCAGTGTTATTTGTGAAAGATGGTAAAGCAAGAGAAGTTATCAAACGTCAATCACTACGTCAATTAATTATTAATGATACAAAAGTAAAATAAATCATAAATGTAAAAAACGAACTGAGATGAGATCAGTTCGTTTTTTTGTTTCGAATTATATTTTAAAGATTGTAAGCAGTATTGCCCTGTTCTAGCAGTAATGTGGAATAATCCGTGTAATCTTCAGTACTTGTTTCTTTATAAGTAGCATTTGTTTTTTCTAATAATAATGAAGAATAATCTGTGTAATCCTCTTCGTAATTGATATTACTTAGTTGTTCTAGGATTAATGTAGAAACGTCCATATCATATTCAGATTCCTGATCTGCTTTGTTACTTTGCTCTAATAACAAAGTTGAGTAGTCTGTGTAGTCTTCATATTCTGGTGTTACTTTTTCTAAAAGAGTAACTTCATTCATATTGTCATCCATATATTGATTTGGTTGTTCAAGTAGTTGAGTTGAATAATCAATTTCTTCTTCAGTAATTTGAGGCGGGTTGTTATTTATTTCATCTACTTTAGATTCATCTTTTTTCGGTTGTTCAACTTCTTTTTTATAGAAACCACTATCTACAAATTCATTATAAGCATCAGCGATTTCTACATCAGTTGTAACCCCATTAGAATCGACATCTAAGTCGCCTTGACCAGTTAAAGTCGGTTCAAAGCCAACAGGCGTTGCGAAAGCAACTTTATATTTACCATTAGGCAAATCTTTAAATTCATAGTTACCGTTATCGTTCGTAGTTGTAGTTTGAGTTGAAGTATCAGGTTTTGTAAGTGTGACTTGTATATCTTTTAAACCAGGTTCACCTTTATCTTGAATACCATTATGATTCAAGTCGTTCCATACAAAGTTTCCTAGATTATATTTTGCGACAGGTGCTGGTATATCTACTAAATAACCGATATCTACTGTTAAATCATCCGCATTATTAATTGTGACATCTACAGGTGTACCATTAGAATCTTTTGTTACATC
Source organism: Staphylococcus sp. HMSC072B07 (assembly GCF_001815505.1). Lineage (NCBI taxonomy): Bacteria > Bacillati > Bacillota > Bacilli > Caryophanales > Staphylococcaceae > Staphylococcus > Staphylococcus sp. HMSC072B07. The sequence goes on from NZ_KV820907.1 coordinate 102,623, forward strand.
ATCTTCAGCTTGAACTTGTGTAGGTGAGTAACCATCAGGCACACTGAAAGCAACTTGATATGTTCCGTTTGCGACGTTATCAAATTGATAATGTCCTTTTTCATCTGTTTGAGTTGATGCGATGATTTGATCGTTTTGTATTAATTCTACTGTAACACCAGCAAGGCCTTTTTCCAATTCTCCTTGTACACCATCACCATCTGCGTCAATCCACGCTAAATCGCCTAATTTAAATGAAGTAGGCTTTTTATAGAAACCACTATCTACAAATTCATTATAAGCATCAGCGATTTCTACATCAGTTGTAACCCCATTAGAATCGACATCTAAGTCGCCTTGACCAGTTAAAGTCGGTTCAAAGCCAACAGGCGTTGCGAAAGCAACTTTATATTTACCATTAGGCAAATCTTTAAATTCATAGTTACCGTTATCGTTCGTAGTTGTAGTTTGAGTTGAAGTATCAGGTTTTGTAAGTGTGACTTGTACATCTTTTAAACCAGGTTCGTCTTGGTCTTGAATACCGTTACGATTCAGATCGTTCCACACAAAGTTTCCTAAATTATATTTTGCGACCGGTGTCAGTTCATCTTGTAAATAACCGACATCTACTGTTAAATCGTCCTCATTATTAATTATGACTTCATCAGGAATATTATTTGAGTCAACAGTAATGTCTTCACCGGCTTGAGATTGTGTAGGTGTATAGCCTTCTGGGCTTTCATAATTAAGTTCGTATGCACCATTCGCTACATTAGTGAATAGGTATTTACCATTGGCATCAGTCGTAGTAGTAGCAATAGTTTTACCATTTTGAGACAACTCAATTTTTACATTTGCTAAAGGTTGTTCTTGCTCACCTTGAATACCATCCGCATCTGCGTCGACCCATGCATAATCACCAATTTTATAACAGTTGCTTGTTGCATTTATTACGGGGGCAGTCACTGGTTCGGACGATGCAGTTGGAGTGATAGTTGTCGGCGTAGTTGGATTTGAAGCAGATAGTGCTTGACTTTGCTCTGCTGTAAGGGGTGATGATGGACTAGGTGTTTGTGCTTTTTCAGTAACTCCTTGGTAAGATGTTGTAGTTTCTGCAGCATCTGCATTGTGGGAGATACTAAAGAATATACCAGTACCCAATAAAATAGAGGCGGTTCCTATTGTGAATTTACGAATTGAATAGTTTTGATTGATATGTGCTTTCTTGTGCATTGATGATGCTCCTCTCTAAGGTGTCAGGCTCTCTGTCTATCATGCCATTTGAATAAATAAAATATAGCATAATATCAATCAAATGATATTTAATTTACAAGAAATTCAAGTTAATTTTACAAAATCTTTTCATTATATGGATGAAATATTTAACGGAAAAACGCAAAGAAAAAAACACTTTACAAAGTGTAAAGTGTTTAATAATCAATAAAAGCCATCTATTAATTATAGTTTAACAACGTTTGCAGCTTGAGGACCGCGGTCGCCTTCAACTACTTCAAATTCTACTGATTGACCTTCTTCTAATGATTTGTAACCTTCTTGGTTAATTGCTGAGAAGTGTACGAATACATCGTTTTCTCCTTCAACTTCGATAAAACCGAATCCTTTTTCAGCGTTGAACCATTTAACTGTACCTTGTTTCATAATTTGTGAAACCTCCAAGACTAAAATTCAATATGCTTATTCGCATATTACAAAAAATACTTACGATAATTAGAGTATTGTAAAACCACAAAAGTAAATCTTGATATCTATATCATTCTAATCACTTTTCAACAGTCTTATGTATATGCTGCAGGTGGGTTAATAACTGTTCATGACTCAATATAAATCTTACGATACCACCCTTAGTTGCAGATCACGCAAAAGCAATGTTATCGGTATGTTCTATATGTGTTTGAGCTAAATATTCTTTGCAATATGGAATAAAACTATTGCTTAAAACCCATTATAGTGCATTCCCCATATCATTGCAATACAAATAGTAAAAAATAATTAGTCAATAATTGGGAGGTCGTAATATACTTCGTTATTATATAATACGATAAAGCTATAAAATATTTGCATATCTTCATCGCAATCTTCACAAAACCCCATATCACAATTATTGTAGAATGCATAAATGTTGTACTTACCTTTTATGAAATTATCAAACTTCATTTTAGACAAACAAATCAGTTCTCTGTATTTTTTAAGCATATCCTCATATTGTTCAAATTGAAATTGTTCATAGATATTATCGCGCCAATCATCGAACAACCACCATCCCTCATAGTCAGCTCTGATTATATTGACTGTCCACACTTTAAAATCCCCTTTTTAGAAAATCATTTCTCTTTATATTCTTAACTATTGAAGAGATAATTTCAAGAAATGTGTTTGTATTTTTAGATATTGGGTTGTGTAGTAAATATTAGTTTTTTGCCCTGAAAATTCGTATAATAAAACAAAGAGGTGATCTTATGCAACGTAGAAAAATTCAAGTATTTGGACAAGTACAAGGTGTCGGATTCCGTTATTTTACTGAACGCCTTGCACAAAAATATCATATTACAGGAACAGTACAAAATGTTGAGCAATATGTAGAAATATATGCCCAAGGTGAAGAACAAGAACTCGAACAATTCACACAAGCGATAATCGAGGGTGCTTCCCCTGCTTCCAATGTCACAGACTACAACATTGAACATCTAGATACAGATTCATCTTTAGAAAGATTTAGAACTATTTAAAAAGGAAGATGTAAATTGAGATATTATATTTCTCGAATTTATGGAACACTTGTAGGTGTTCCAGCTGCTATTGTCGCTTGGCTCACAAGTATTTATGCATTCGATATATTATTTGTATATGATTTAGGAATCGGTATTGCAGCATTCTTTGCTTTTTACCTTCCTACTCAATTTTTCACATCCAAAAAATATTTAAATGAAATAGGATTAACACGAAGAGACTTTAGATTTGTGCGTCACCATTTAAATAATGCGCAAACAAAAGTTAGAAAACTACTAAAATCCTTTATCAACGTGCGATCAATAAAAGATTTCAAGCAAGTTAACGAAATTCATAGGTTAGCACGAACGATATATTTTACGGTGAGACAGCAACCACAAAAGTTCTTTATTGTTGATAGCTTTTTCTATTCGCACTTAGACAATGCGTTGAACTTGATTGAAAGCTATACAAGATTGGCAAAAATGCCAGCAAAATCTAAAGAAGAAAAACAAAAGTTAGAACAAACACGTATTACCTTAGATGAAGTTAAAAGAACTCTAGTTGCAGATTTAAAGCGATTAAATGAAGAAGACTATACACGTCTTGATGTTGAAATGGAAATGAATAAAATAGAGCAACAACGTCACTTACAAAGAAAGGAGCATGATTAATGGCTAACGAAAATGAAATGCCGACACATCCAGAGTTACAGAGCCAGATTTCAAATGACCAGACACTCATGGAGGCTAATAAAGATTTCACGCCAGAACAACAAAAGAAAATTCAAGAATTGGCAAATCAGATTGAACCGATGAATTATGACTCACTGATGAAATTCGGTTCTAATGCACAATCTAGTATGTCGACTTTCGCACATAAAATGCTGACTGAAGTAAAGTCTAAAGATACAGGCCCTATCGGAGATACATTAAATCAATTAATGGTAAAACTTAAAGAAGTACAACCCGATGACTTTAAACAAGAAAAAGATTCTTTCATAAAGAAAATTTTTAAACGCGCTAAAGCTTCTGCGAATGAAATTTTCTCAAGAATGCAATCAGTTGGCTCTCAAGTAGACCGTATTTCTGTTGAATTAAAAAATCATAAAGATGGATTGAACAGAGATATTCAATTATTAAACGGTCTATATGATCAAAATAAAGACTACTTTGAAGAACTTAATCTTTATATTGCAGCGGCACAAGAAAAGAAACAAGCAATCTTAGAACAAGAATTACCTGAGAAAAGACAAAAGGCATATGAATCAGGCAATCAAATGGATATTCAAGAAGTAGCTGATTTAGAACAATTTGCGGATCGTTTAGATAAACGTATCTACGATTTACAGTTATCTAGACAAATATCACTACAAACTGCACCACAAATTCGTATGATTCAAAATGTGAACCAAACACTTGCCGAAAAAATTCAAAGCTCCATTTTGACAAGTATTCCATTGTGGAAAAACCAAATGGCTATTGCGTTAACATTGATGCGTCAACGACAAGCAATGTCAGCACAACGTGCAGTTACTGATACTACCAATGACCTGTTAACTGCGAACTCAGAGTTGTTAAAACAAAATGCAGTGGATACAGCTGTTGAAAATGAACGTGGAATTGTTGATATTGAAACATTAAAATCAACACACGAGAATATTATTGAAACAGTTGAACAAACATTGCAAATTCAAGCTGAAGGTCGTGAAAAACGTCAACAAGCTGAACAAGAATTGCAACATTTAGAAGCGGATATGAAAGAACGCTTATTAACAATGAAAGAAAATAAAGTACAATAACAAACAAAAACGATTATCTCCCCTACCGTTTTGGTGAAAGATAATCGTTTTTTCTTTTGTATGATTGAACAATATTAATTTTTGGGTAAGTATAACGAGATAAGTTCAAAGGAGTCTGGTAACTAATGACACAACACTTCAATAAAGGTGTTTTGTTTTATCATCAAGCTGCAGGTCAAGGCAATCTGTATAAATCTATTGGACAAGTAACAGAAAGCTTAGTTCAAATGTGTGATGATTTAACAATTAAATTAAGTAAAGAAGAAGGAGATATTAAAAAGTTTTGTGATACTGTAGCTCAAAATGATGACCATTCATATGATATCTTCTTTATCTTAGGCGGCGATGGTACAGTTAATGAGTTAGTAAACGGCGTCGTAAAAAATGAGTTGAATATTCCTATCGGCATTATTCCAGGCGGAACGTTTAATGATTTTGCTAAAACATTAAATTTGGCTGCTAGACCTGTACAAGCAGCACAACAATTGCTTGAAGCTAAAGTGAAATCTTTTGATGTATTAGATATTAATGGTCATATTGCGTTAAACTTTGCCGGAATCGGTATGATGGTAGAAAATGCAGAAAATGTAGATTCAAACAGTAAGAAAGTTTTTGGTAAGTTAAGTTATATCTTTACTACTTTAAAAGTAATTGCTGATCCTGAAACCTATAAATATGAAGTTAAAGCAAATGGTGAAAGTTATTCAGGAGAAACATCCATGATCCTCATCGCTAATGGTAATTTTGTCGGTGGAAGCAGAATTCCTTTAGAAGACTTATCCCCTTGCGATGGTAAAATGAATATCTTCCTATTCAAAAATCATAATATGAGTTTAATTAAGGATTTCTTCCACGTGAAAGACAGTATGAATTGGAATGATATCACTGAGAATATCACATTAGTATCCACTGATGAAGCAACTTTAGAAACGACTCCAAATACTAAAATGGACATTGATGGAGAAATATTATTTGATACGCCTGCAGAAATTAAATTGTTAAAAGACAAAGTAAAACTATTGTATGTAGATATAGAAAACGAATAAGAATAGAAAACGGGAGTGTACGTATGATTTGTACACTCCCGTTCTAGATTTATAGAATTATTCTTTTTCGTAAACGATTGGTTTTTGATTTTTTGCGCCTAAGCTGATTAAGTACCCGATAATTACAGCTGCAATCGCAATTGGGAACCATTCTAGGCTGTTGCTAGCAAGTGGTAATTTGCTCCAAGCTCCAAAATGAATCCATTCTTTAGCAACCGCTACACTAATTAATGATGTAATTGTAATCACAATAATTGTAAATTGTTGGACGATTGGTTTCATTGGAACAAATCGTGCCATCAAAATTAATAATACAGTTGTAATTCCGATTGGATATAAAATCATCAATACTGGAATTGAAAGTTGAATAACTTGGTTTAAACCTAAGTTAGCAAGTACTAAACTGATACCAGTAAAGACTAATACATAAGCTTTGTAAGAGATTTTAGGGAAAATACTATTAAAGTATTGACTTACTGATACTACAAGTCCACATGCTGTTGTTAAACAAGCAAGTGCAACGATGATACCTAATAAGTATTTACCAAACTCACCATAACCAGTTCCGGCAATTGTAGTCAGTAAGTATGTACCGACGTTTTGGTCATGTGCTGCTAAATCTTTTAATTTCTCTGGAGATACAACCATATGGTTACCGATATAACCTAGAGAAATATAAATGAACATTAAACCAGCTGCTGCAATTACACCTGCCATTGCTGTTTGTTTGAAGATTGTATCAGCATGTGTCACTCCTGTTGCTTTAACTGCATTTACTACAATCATAGAGAAAGCAATTGCGGCAATTGCATCCATTGTAAGGTAACCTTGTGTAAAACCTTGAGAGAAACCAGTTAATGTTGATGTATATGCTTCTGTACCATGGCTAGATGGATTACCACCGAAGTCCATAAATCCTTTGATAATCATAGCAATGATTGTAATCAACAATGCTGGCGTTAATAATGAACCGATACGGTCTACCATTTTACCAGGACTCAAACAAAGATATAATACTACTGCGAAATAAATAACTGAGAAAATAAATAACGCAATTGGGCTGCTTGTATTAATGATCGGTGTAACAGTCATTTCAAATGATGTTGACGCTGTACGCGGAATTGCGAACAACGGTCCGATTGTTAAATAAATAGCCACTAGGAATACTACTGAGAAAATAGGTGATATTTTATTAAATGATCCAATATAACCTTGTTTATCTAAAGCACCTACTACCACACCTAATAACGGAAGCCCGATTCCCGTTAATACAAATGCGAGAATAGCTGGCCAGAAATAATGACCGCTATCTAGTCCTAAGTTTGGTGGGAAGATAAGGTTTCCGGCGCCAAAGAAGATGGCAAACAAGGTAAACCCGATAATCCATGTGTTTTTATTCATTTTGATGTGCTCCTTCTGTTACTATAAATCTTAAATATTGCTTTATTTTAGCATAATGCACTAGGAATTGCCATATAAACTTTCAGAAAATTTAAAAAGTATCACGCGAAATTTGTTACATAATCAGTGAAATATGTCATTTTACTAATTTTAAAACAAAATAATACGCATACAATCAACAAGATAATGTCTTATTGTGTTTTGTATGCGTATTGTATAAGGTCTTTAAACAGACTTTAATAATAGTTTTTTCAATAAAGGTGAAAGTTGACTCGGTAAGTTCTCAACACCTTCTACAAATAAAGCGTATTGTCCATAAATATTATGGATGGTACGTTCAATATCTTCAGTAATTTCTTCTTGACTTAAGAATACGTTAAATATCTCAATACCATATTTTCTAGCTTCTTCAACAGCTTCGTACGTGTCAATAATACCATCTTGATCATAATTATATGCTGAAGGTTCACCATCAGAAAAGATGATTAAAAATTGTTGGTGATGCGGTCTGCTTAATAAGCGTTCACTTGCAATTCTGATTGCGACACCATCCCTATTATCATCTTGTGGCGTTAATTCCATTATTCTAGCGCTGTCTTTTGAACCGATAGAATAATTATAATTGATAATTTCATCAATAATATTAGGTTGCGTTTTGTCATCAGCATCAAATGCATCCTCATTAAATGCTAAAACTTCATGTTTTACATTCAGTTTTTTCAAGGTTTCATGGAATAATACGACACCTTTGATAGTTTCTTCCATTTTATCAATCATACTTGCTGATGCATCAACAAGTAATGTGAATGTCGCATCGAAGGAACGACTTAAATCTTGTTTTTTATAGAACATTTTATATTGGTCATCAATAAACCAATTGATTAAGTCTCTTTGTAAACGTCCTTTAGTAAGGTTATGACGTTCATCAACTTGTTCACGTTCTATCGTTTTTTCAATGATTTGTGTTAAATCCTTGATTTCGTATTGTACTTCTCGTTCTACTTCGTGATATGCTGCACGATCCTCAGCTGTTATTTCCGGCACATTCCATTTAATTTCCACATTTTCATTGATACCTTTTAAGGCAAAAGGTTGTGATGAAGCACCTGTTTGGCCACCCGACTCATTATCTATGGTCTCATTTGATCCTTTACCCTTTTTAGTCATCATATCTGTCATATCATCAGAAGCATCACCTTCACGTGCGTTGTCATTATCACTGACAGCTTCACTGTTCTCGCCTTCATGGAGTTCCATTTCTAGGTAAGAACCACCTTGCGATTTAGAGTCTTGTGCTTTGGTGTCAGCTTCAGCTGTCTCGATGTCATCATCTTCATCTGTGTCATCTTTACCGTCAACATTTGCTGCATCCACACGTTTAAGGTCATCGAAAGTTTCAGCTTGGATTTCTTTATAAACTTTACGTGGAATGTAATAATACTCATTTAGCATGTCTTCATCTAATAAGTCATCAAGCTGATACATAATACGTTCAGCTAAGAACTTATTGTCTTCTGATGTGTAGTTCATAAAGAAATTAGGCAGATACATATACATACTTTGTAAGATTGGATCTAAATCAGGTCTAATACTAGGCACTTCATAAAAGTCTTCAGTTAATAGTGATTTCTCTAAATATAAGAAGATTAAATCAGTATAAGTTGTTTTTGTACGATAAACACTGATTTGTGACTCAGTATAGTTAAGACGAATTTGTTTGCGCAAAGCGATTGCATCTTTCATACTTGGGCGAATTTTAACAATCGCATTTAGCACACGCATATCTTCTAATAATTTGAAGACTTGTTTAAAGAAGCTTGGATGTTTAAATTCTTGATTATCTAGTACTTCATTCACAATAAATTCATCCATTAATCGATAACCATAGGTCGCAAGTAAAACATCTGTCTTTAGTCCAGTAATTTCAATATGACTTGGACGGTGTGTCCAGAAGACACTAGCGATTAATTCATTTTCGATCGGATCATAATAAGGGAATTTTTGAATTTTGACATGCGTTTGATTATTTTCTAAAAGTAAACGTGCAAGGTCTTGCAACATCATCACTTTTTTAGCGTCTAAGATTTCATCATTAAACTTGATAAATCGATTGGTCATAAAAATCCCTCACTAAAAGTTCAATTCTATTGCATTAATAATCGCTTGTTGTTCACGTTCATCTTCTAACTTGTCAATAATCGCACGTTGGATTGCACGTTCAATCGGCATGACTGTTGCTAAATCACTCATATCAATCAATGCACGGATACTTGCAGCTTCTTCAGAAATTTGCCCTTGTTTTGTCATAGTACGTAAGTCTTCATTAAATGCGACAATTTTTGAAATAAGTGCATCATCGTCTAAGCGGCTTTGTTCTTTAATAACTGTTTTTAATGTTTCGCCATCAATATAGTCGACGTGAATAACAACGAAACGGTTTTTTAATGCTTCGTTCATCGGTAATGTACCTACATAACCTTCGTTAATTGCTGCAATGACATTAAAACCAGGTTTTGCTTTAATAATTTCACCAGTAAACGGATTTGTAAGACTGCGACGATAGTCTAGCACACCGTTTAAGATAGGAAGTGTTTCAGGTTTCGCCATATTGATTTCATCAATGTATAGAATGTGTCCTTCTTTCATCGCTTGGATAACAGGCCCATCAATAAAGACAATTTCTTGATTGCCATCTGGACTTGTTTGGATAGTTTTGAAACCTAGTAAACTTTCAGCGTCTAAATCAACAGAACAATTGACTTGATGCATTGGAATATTAATATCTTCACTTAATGATTCTGCGAGTTTCGTTTTACCTGACCCTGTTGGTCCTTTTAATAAAATGTTTTTATTTAAGCGCATCATTGCATATGCGTCACCAAATACTGTTTTATCGGCATTAATATACTGATGTTGTGCCATTTAAAATTTCTCCTTTTCATACATCAAAAAATAGACCGAGGCACATCATTGTGCCCAAGTCCCTAATCGAATATTTAATTCAAATTGCTTATTAAACTTCTTTAAAATACTCTTTATAATAACCGCCAACTTTACCTGAGTTATCAATGATTTGATAATATTCTTCAGTTTCGTTAACGACATCGTATTGTTTTCCAATAGTCAACATATCAGATACTGTAAATTTTTTAGCGTCTGTATGCAGTACTTCTACCTTTTTAATTGGTTGTTTGTCTTTCCATTCTTCGTGTAACATATGTTCACAATCCTTTCTGTGCAGGTTATGCTTTTTCTAAAGTTAAGATGAATGACAATCCACTATTTTCTGTAATACGAACTGATTCTGAATCTTGTTGTTCAAGTGTTTGATATGGAATGCCAATTGTTTCTAGCTGTTGGACCGCATTGCGGTATTCTTGTTTAGATTGCGTACTAAATTCGATTTGTTCGACCGAACCATATTCTGGTAAATTAATTGGTTCTGTAGCTTGGAAGATGTGTAATTCTCCACCTAAGCCGCCTTCTCCAATTCGAAATACTTGTACTTTAAAGTCATCATCTGTAGTCGGTGTGTATTCAGCAAAATGATCAAGGCCGAATACTTTAGATAAAATCGATGAAGTCAGCAACATTTCGTTAACTTGAACAATCACTGGTCCAAGTCCTTGGATTTGGTGAAGCGGATTCACCGTACCTTCATCGGTAGGCATACCTAATGGTACACCACTATTATTTTCATTAGAATAGATATCAAAGAATTGTCCGTTACCGTCTTTAAATTCAAAATGTTTATTATTATTCATTTCAGTAACGTCACCATATTTGATTTCATTTTGGTCTAAAATTGATTGATACTCTTCTAATCCTAAATCTGATGGTGTTCTTAAACCGACACTTAAGACATGATTATTTTCTGTCGAATAGTTTGGTACTTCAATAAAGTGTATTCTTGTACCCGGACTTAAAAATGCATCACCAAAACGTACTGCATTTTTTGAACCTTGTCTTTCATAATTCAATCCTAAAATATCATGAAATAAATAAATTGATTGTTCTAGATTTCGAGTACCTATTGTGACACTTCGTAAACCTGCCATTTTACCCACACCTTCTTTTGTGATTTCTCATTCATTATAACTTAAATGAAGTGGTTTTTGTATGATGAAGTGTTCAATGAATGAATTCAGTCAAAATAAGGTATAGTAATAGTATATAGGATTAGAAAAGGCATGTTTGATCTGAAAATTTGGATCAAAGGAGATGATTAATAATGCTTACTTTCTGGATATTATTCGCTTTAACGATACTTGTAGCAGCGTACTCCGGTATTAACTACTTCACAGGTCGAATTAAAGAAAATGCGAAGTTTAAAAAGCAACATTTCGGAGTTTTATGTATCGTATTTGTCATCCTTGCGATTATAGAACTTGTCGTTTTCAATATGTTATAGAATTAAAAGCAGCGATGATTGATTTTAATGAGTTAAATCAATCACGCTGCTTATTTTTGTTTCTAAATTCAAAAATCAACATAAAAATACGACGGCAAAACTGCCGTCGTATCAAGGTTTGTAATATGATTTACTTTATAGATTAAGATTCTAATAATAAATCTTCAGGGCTTTCGATAAGCTCTTTGATTGTTTTCAAGAATCCTACTGCCTCTTTACCATCAATAATTCTGTGGTCGTAGCTTAAAGCAAGGTACATCATAGGACGGTTCTCAATTGTATCTTTATCAATCGCGATAGGACGCGTGATGATTGAGTGCATACCTAAAATAGCTGCTTGGCTTCCGTTAATGATTGGTGTAGACATCATTGAACCGAAGATACCACCGTTTGTGATAGTGAATGAACCGTTCATTAAATCACCAAGTGATAATTTGTTGTCGCGTGCTTTAACTGCTAAGTCTGCGATTGAACTTTCGATTTCTGCGAAGTTTTTCTTATCACAGTCACGTACGAATGGCACGATTAAACCATTATCTGTAGATACCGCAATACCAATATCATAGAATTGTTTAGTAATCATGTCTTGTCCATCAATTTCAGCATTCACTGCAGGGTATTTTTTCAATGCTGCAACGGCTGCTTTTGTGAAGAATGACATGAAACCTAATTTTGTTCCGTCATGATCTTTGATAAATTGTTCTTTTTTACGTTTACGTAAGTTCATCACATTTGTCATGTCAACTTCGTTGAATGTAGTCAGCATTGCTGTGTTATTAGATACTTCTAATAATTTTTTAGCTGCTGTTTGTTTACGACGAGACATTTTTTCACGAATCACTGGTTTGTTTGGTGTGCTGCTTTGTGGTTTAGCTGGTGCTTCTGATTTCGCTGGCTCAGCTTGTTTTTGGTTACCTTGTTGTTGACGATCAATGTCATCTTTACGTACAACATCGTTACCTTTAGAAGCAACTTCTGCTAAGTCGATACCTTTTTCACGCGCATATTTACGTGCAGATGGTGTTGCATTGACGCGTTGGTCACTAGAAGCACTTTCTTTTTCTTCTGATTTGTCAGCTTCTGCTGGTTCAGATTTTGATTCTGATTTTTCTTCTGATTTGTCTTCAGATTTTGGTGCTTCTTCTTTTTTGTCATCAGATGAAGCTGAAGATGATGAACTGCCGCTGCCTTCCCCTACAGTTGCGATTGCTTGTCCTACTTCAACAGTATCACCAGGTTCTGCTAAGTGTTCTTGTAAAACACCTGCTTCTTCAGATACAACTTCAACGTTGACTTTATCTGTTTCTAATTCGACAACAGCTTCACCTTTGTCTACTGAATCACCTGGATTCTTCAACCATTCAGCTATTGTACCTTCTGTAATAGATTCTGCTAACTCTGGAACTACGATCTCAGACATACTAATTTCCCCCTAATTTTTGTTAAGACTCTCTTCGATAATAGATTTTTGAACGAGTTTATGATTTTCTCCGTCACCTTCAGCTGGCGCAGAACGTTTAATACGACCGCTATATTGCAATTCGTATTGATCGCTAGCGATATCACTTAAGTAAGGATATACGAACAACCAAGCACCTTGGTTTTGCGGTTCTTCTTGAACCCATGCAATTGTTTCAAGGTTTGGCAACTGATCAATAACTGCTTTGATTTCGTCAGCTGGGAATGGATATAAGCGTTCTACCGCAATCAATAAAATCGATTCATCCGGTTCTTTTTGCAGACGTTCCTTCAAATCAATAAACATTTTACCTGAAGCTAAAATTACTTTTTTGACTTTGCTTGCTTCATGCTCTTCTGGCAAGATAGGTTCGAAATGGCCTTGTGTAAATTTATCGATTGTGTCAGCTACAGTTTTATTTCTTAATAAACTTTTCGGTGACATGACAACTAGTGGACGCATTGCATCAGTATCCAAGCTTGCTGCTTGTGCACGTAATAAGTGGAAATAGTTACTAGAGCTAGATAAATTTACGACAGTCGCGTTATTCTCAGCTGAGAGTTGTAAGAAACGCTCTAATCTTGCTGATGAGTGCTCTGGACCTTGTCCTTCATATGAATGTGGTAAGAACAATGTTAGACCTGAGCGTTCGCCCCACTTCGCATAACTGCTGAATAAGAAGTTATCGAACATCATTTGTGCCATATTCGCAAAGTCGCCGTATTGAGCTTCCCAGATATTCATAGTACCCTTGTTTTCAACATTGTAACCGTATTCGAAGCCTACAACAGCTGCTTCAGATAGCGGTGAGTTATGAACATCGAATGATGCACGTTGATTTGGTACATGTTGTAAAGGCACATATTCTTCGCCAGTATCAGGGTTATGCAATACCGCATGTCTGTGACTGAAAGTACCACGTTCACTGTCTTGACCTGTTAAACGAATTGGTGTGCCATCTTGCATGATTGTCGCAAATGCAAGTTGTTCAGCTTGTGCCCAATCTACTAAACCATCTTCTTTTTCAAATGGTTCTCTACGTTTTTCTAAAACTTTGTTCAGTTTTTTCAAGACTTCAAAACCTGTTGGATATGTTAATAATGCATCATTGATTGATTTCAATTCTTCGAAATCAAATTGACGATCATCAGGTTGAAGCGGTAAGTCAACATTGTCTGGTTTAGACATATCTTGTGTTGTTGTTTTATCATTTTTATCGATTTTATCATGTGCTGCACGTAGTTCTTTTTGAACATCATCTAAGATGTCATTCTTTTCATCCTCAGAGATAATGCCTTCTTCAACCAATTGGTCACCATAGATGTGATCTACAGTTGGATGCTTACGGATGGCATGATAAGGAATTGGGTTTGTAATAGATGGTTCATCCATTTCGTTATGACCATAACGACGGTAACCGACTAAATCGATAACAACATCTTTGTTGAACTCTTTTCTGAAGTCCATTGCAATATCAATTGCTTCAATTGTTGCTTCAACATTGTCTGCATTAACATGCATAATCGGTACATCATAACCTTTAGCAACATCTGTAGAATATGTTGTTGAGCGACCATCTTGTGGCTCTGTAGTGAAACCGATTCTGTTGTTAGTAATCAGATGCAATGAACCGCCTGTTGAATACCCCTCTAAGTTGCCTAAGTTCATTGTTTCAAAGTTGATACCTTGTCCTGGATAAGCAGCATCACCATGAATTAAAATCGGCATAGATTTTCTGAAATCTGTTTGTACTTTGCCGCTTTGATGACGGTCATCTTGTACAGAACGTGTTTTACCTAATACAACCGGTGACACGATTTCTAAGTGACTTGGGTTGTTTGCTAATGAAATGCGTTGTTCTATACCATAAGTGTCTGTTGTTTTCGTACCGCCTAAGTGATATTTAACGTCACTTGTCCATGCTGAACCTGAAGTTAATTCTAGACTGCCGTCTTGTGGTAGGAACTTCATTGGATCAGTATGCATGAATTCAGAAATCATCATTTCATAAGGTTTTTCTAACACATGTGTTAAAACGTTGAGGCGTCCACGGTGTGCCATACCTATTTGAATATTTTGAATTTCTTCTTTAGCTGCACGACTTAAGATTTGTTGCAGCATTGGCACAAGGGTATCTACACCTTCAATAGAGAATCGCTTTGCCCCTACAAAGTTTTTATGAAGATATTTTTCGAAACCTTCAACATGTGCTAATGTCTTGAATAATTCTAGCTTTTGGCTTTTATTTAAGTTTGCTTTATATGGCGTTTCAATACGTCGCTTGAGCCAAGCGCGTTCTTTATTGTTGTTAATGTGTGTGTATTCAAAAGCAATCGGCCCTTTATAACGCATTTCCATGCGTTGGATTGCTTCGTAGGCATTGTCATAAATATCAGAAAAATGATCTGACACAATGCCTGAAGAAATTTGCTCTAAATCTTCTTTTGTTAAATTGAAATCTTCAAGTGTCAATCTAGGAACATTTTTACGTTCTGGTCGATTGACTGGATAAATATCTGCCTGCAGATGCCCATATTGTCTGATGTTATCGATTAAACGCATAACTTGTTTAATTGTCATATCATCAGAACTTGATGAAGGTGCTGCAGCCACCTCTCTGTTGTCATTGTTAATTGTACTAAATAGAATTTGTAAATCTTCAGAGACAGAAGTTGGATCTTGTAGATATTGATCGTATAAATCAATAATTACCCCTAAGTTAGCTCCGAAATTTACAGGTGCTTCACTAACCTGTGTATATTTCGTCATATTACTCCCTCCACAATATATTGAAACGCTTACAAATAAATAATATCATTAAATGTTCACAAATTAAAGGGAGAATGACGATTTGATGGCATGAAAAAGAGCCGATATGACGGCTCTTTATACACATATATAACCTTAAATATAATATTGTACAATAATAGACGAATTATCATTAAAATGTAATTATACGTTGAAGGTAATTTTGAATGTTGTAAACGTATCAACTTCACTTTCAACTTGAATTGTACCGCCATGTAAATTCACTATATTTTGAGCAATCGATAATCCTAAACCATTACCTCCACGTTGTCTAGAACGTGATTTGTCTACGCGATAAAAACGGTCAAAGATAAAGTCTAAGTCTTTTTTAGGAATGCCTGAACCATGATCGGTAATTTCAATAGTTGCTTGTCTATTTTTAAGTGCAGTACAAATTTCTATTCTTTTCTCTCTTGTATCATATTTAATCGCATTATCCAAAAAGATAAGCAATACTTGTTCAAGTTGATAACGATTAATATTCAGCCATATTGGTTTCACTGACGGTGTAAATGTAAAACTATAATCAGGATGTAATTGTTTGAGAGATTTTAGTCTAGATTTAATCTCGTCATTCACATCAACAGGTTCTACATCTAAAGCATCTTTATAGGTTGATTCTTTCGTTAATAGTAACAGCTCTTCTACTAACTTGGTAATACGATTCATTTCTTCGATTGTTATATCTAATGATTCTTCTAAAATTGCTGGGTCTTTCTTACCCCATCGTTGGATAAGATTTAAGTGACCTTGAATGATTTGAAGCGGTGTTCTCAGTTCGTGTGAAGCATCTTCTACGAACTGGCGTTGTTGATCAAATAGTTCTTCAATTTGAATCATCATATCGTTGAATGTATCAATCAAGTCAGTTGTTTCATCGTATTCAGTCGGTAGTTCTAACTTTTCCTGGAAACCATCTCTACGGATTTTACGCATTTTGTTAGCCATAATTGTAATAGGTTTTGCAATTTGTGCAGAAAAGATATAACTGATAGTGGCAGTAATAATAATGGCAATAATACCAAATAACACCGATAAGATGATTAATGAATGCATAACACTATCATAACTTGCGAGCGAATGGATAATCACAGAATAACCATGAAACTTTTCAGTTTCGACTGGATGAGAAACGATTAAAAAGTTTGCATCTTTAATACGTTGCACGTAAACACTGTGATACTGAGAAGGTTCAATCCCTTTTGTGCTATTAATAAAATCACTCATAGTCGATGTTTCGGTTATCTTTTGTTTGTCATTATCAAACAGAATCACTTTTTGGAAATTACCAAGTGATGCGTTTAAATCTAAAGGTTTAATATCAACCAAAGATTTCGTCGCAAGTAAAGCAGAAACGTTATCAGCACTTTTTTCTGCATCATTAATTTCACTATCTCTTAAAGTGATGCTCAAAAAGTAAATGATGACTAAGCTGAAAATGAAAACAATCAAAAACGTAATACTCGTAGTAATTAGCATCCATTGAGTTTTTAATTTTCGTTGCTTCATTTGCGTATCACATAACCGACACCACGTACTGTTTCGATTACCTTTTCTTTACCAAACGGTTTCAATTTATTTCTCAGATAACGAATATAAACATCCACTACATTGGTTTCTACTTCGCTGTCATAACCCCAAACATGATTTAATATTTGTTCACGTTGTAAGACATGATTTAAGTTTTCAGAAAGCAATTGCAACAAGTCATATTCGGTTTTAGTTAATTCAACCTCTTGACCATCAATCGTAACACGAAAGGCTTCTTTATTAATTTGAATGCCTTTAATATCGATGATGTCTTTAGCTGGTTGGCGTCTTAATGTTGCACGAATACGTGCTAATAGTTCTTCGATATCGAATGGCTTTACGATATAATCATCTGCACCATAATCTAAACCTGCTACTTTATCATATGTATCACCTTTTGCTGTGATGATAATAATTGGAGTAGATTTGACTTCACGTATTCTCTTACATATTTCTAAACCATCCATATGTGGCAACATCAAATCGAGTAAGTACAGATCATATTCTTTTTTTAATGCTGTTTCTAATCCTTCTGCACCATCATTTTCAATATCAACTTCATAATTCTCATGTACTAATTCTAATTCAATGAATCGAGCTAAGTTTTGCTCATCTTCTACGATTAATATTTTTGTCATTGAAAGCACCTCAATCATGATTTTATCATAATCAAAACGTTTAAGAACGAATGAAACGAATCAAATGATTAATTGTGACAAAAATATGGAGTTGAATAAAAAAGTGAAATTATTTTTGATTTCTAATTGACAACCATTCTCACTAATGTATAATAGTAATTGAAAATGATTATCAATCACAAATGAGACATCCCCCCCACATTTCGTTCTTAATTGGATTGGTCATTTTCGATTTATCCCCTTTTATATATGCCCGTAAATACTGACGTTACACTAAAAGTAACGTGACATACTTAACCGATTCTCAATTAAGCAGAATCGGTTTTTTTCTATTATAAATTAAAAAAAGCGAGATTAAGCAGCACTTAATCTCACTTTATCATTTAGCAAAGGCTTTGAATTTACCTTTGAACAATAATGATACAGATAAAATACATACAGCACCTGCAAGTACACCTGCAATGACATCAGTAGGATAATGTACACCTAAATAAATTCTAGACATACAAATCATCGCAATCATGAAGATGCAGAATGAAGTCATCATCACACGTGGTGTCCCGTGTAAGTAATGGCTTGAAATTGCAATCAAGCTACCGAAGAAAGATGTAGAACCTTGCGCGTGACCACTTGGGAAACTATAGCCGCCAATTTCTACAAGTCTTAATTTAGTAGGACGCTCTCTATCAATTGTGTTTTTCATAATTGGATTAGAGATACTTGAAACTGCCATCACAATCGCAAAGAATAAAGCTTCTATTTGCATTTTACGCATTAATAAAAATGCGACAACACAAAGTGAAAGGCAGATCATTGACCATACTTCGCCTATCCAAGTTGCACCCATAAAAATACTAGTTGTAATGATGCTGTGTGAGGCATAAATAAAATCATAGACTTCTGTATCAATCCAATTACCGATTCTATTTTGATGGAACACAGCAATCGCGCTGAATATCAATGTAAATACTAGAATCAGTGAAATTCTTTTAGCTCGACTCAACTCAGCTTTCCCTCGTTTCCTTTTGGTTTGTATCTTTAAGAATCTTGTCTAATAAATCTTCTTTAGTAAATAGCTGGTGATAGTTCGACATTTGTTGTTCAATAGTTGAACGATTATTTTCAATCTCTTTTAACGCATCCATGAATTTTTGTTGAGAAGCTTCATCTTCTGGTAATGTTTGCGCATACCCTTTAGATTGGAAATATTTTGCATTATCAATCTGATCGCCACGAGACTGGTCTAATCCTAATGGAATCAGCAACATAGGAATGTTTAATGTTAAGAATTCATAAATTGCATTAGCACCTGCTCGGCTGACTACCATGTCTGTAATCGCGAGTAAATCTGTTAATTCACTCGTCACAAATTCAAATTGACGATAACCTTCTTTTTGAATAGATGAATCAAGTAGTCCTTTACCAGTTAGATGAATGATTTGATAATCTTTTAATAATTCGTCAAGATTGCGTCGAATTAAATCATTAATCGTTTTACTGCCTAAACTGCCGCCCATGACTAATAACACTTTTTTCTCAGCGTCAAATCCTGTCAGTTGATAACCTTTTTCTTTGTTACCCTGTTTTAAGTCATCTCTAACAGTTGCACCGACAAAATCTGCTTTTGCTTTTGGCAGATATTTTAATGTATCTTCAAATGTTGTATAGATTTTATTTGCGAATTTTAGAGAAATTTTATTCGCAAGACCTGGAGTGATATCTGATTCGTGAATAATCACCGGGATATTTAATGAACGTGCCGCGATGACTACAGGTACAGATACAAATCCTCCCTTAGAAAAAAGTAAATCTGGTTTTTGTTTCTTTAAGATTTTACGTGCGTCTAAAATTCCTTTGAGTACTTTAAATACATCTTTGATATTTTCAAATGATAAATATCTGCGTAACTTCCCGCTGGATATCGGGAAGTATGGTGTATTTGGTAATTGTGATGAAATCATATCTTTTTCAATTCCATTTTTAGAACCTACATAAAAAGTTTGGTAACCTCTTTCATTCGCAATTGGAATCAAACTTAAATTGACTGAAACATGTCCGACTGTTCCGCCGCCAGTAAATGCAATTTTCGTCATGATAAATACCTCTATTCTTATTTTAAAATTCTATAATAGGCATAGAATGATTCTTCCTTATCGTAAGGAGGATAATTTAAATTGGCTTCGCCTGCTTTATGAAAACCAAATTTTTCAAATAAGTTTTGCGCGCGTTGATTCGCAGCATACGTATCAGTGAGTAACACATCAACACCGTGATCTAACGCGCGTTCAACAGCAAAGTTAAATAATGCTGTTGCTGCGCCTTTATAATTAGCAGAACCTGCAAGTCTATGAATGACATAAGCATTGGTTCTATCTATCGGCCATTCTAGTTCATCATACCATTTTGATTGATTTTGGTCGATAACAATATAACCATAAATTGTATTCTCCTCTTCTAATACAAATAATGATTTATTCGTAATATCTTCCTCAAAATGCTCTAGTAATGGATAGGCTTCATCCCATTGTGGATTATTATCTTCTGCCATAATTTTTTTGGCTTCTTCTGTCAATGCGGCTACCGCATTTAAATCTTCTTGTGATGCGTTTCTGATCATAAATTGTGCCCCTTTATTTTAATTTTTTGATTAAAGTATCTAACATTTCATCATCTTTATTCGCTTTATCTACTAACTTTTCTGCGAATTTTTGATTCGTTTCTTTATCAAATTTGCCTGTTACTGGTAATTGATTATCTTTTTGGAAATCTTCAACTGCAGATTTGAGTTTTGCATCATAGTCATTGTTTTCTTTTCCAACTTGATAATTCAAAGCTTTTAAGCCGATTTTTATAGATTTGACATTTTTATCTTGATCGCCTTCTTTAAACACTTTGTCATCAGGAATCATTGATAATGATTGATACTTAGGAGATGCAATTTCGACATCTGGTTTGATTCCTTTACCATGGATATAAGTACCGTGTGGTGTTAACCATTTCATTTCAGTATATTTTAATAACGAACCATCTGAGTATTCTTGTGTGGTTTGTACAATACCTTTACCAAATGTCTTTTCACCATAAACCTTCGCTTTATTATAGTCTTTCATTGCACCAGTAAAGACTTCAGAAGCACTGGCTGAACCTTCATTGACAAGGATAGATACTTTCATATCTTTTGCTTCTTTTAATGGATCGGTCGGAGTATTCACCGATTCTATTTCTTTCCCTTTTTGCAACTTCACAACCGGTTTATTTTTATCGATGAAGATATTCGACATTTTAACGGCTTCATTTAATAATCCGCCTGGATTATTACGTAAATCCAATACAATTTTTCGTACGCCTTGTTTGTGTGCTTTCATAATATTAGTTTTCAATTCAGCGGCTGTATCTTCTTGGAATTTATTAATCGTGAAGACACCAACATCGCCTTCTTTTTTGTATTCAACACTTTTAACGTGGATTTTTTCTCTTTTGATTTTAATGTTTTGCTCTTGGTTGGCACGCTTAATAGTTAACGTAACTTCAGTACCTTCTTTACCACGTACCATTTTGACTACTTCTGTCAGTGACTTACCTTTAATAGATTTCCCATCTACTTTAGTTAAAACATCTTTGGGTTGTACACCTGCTTTTTCTGCAGGAGATCCTTTCATGGGGCTGGTTACACTGATTTCTTTATTACGTTGCTGCATTTCAGCGCCGATACCTACGAAATCACCTGAAACGTCTTCATTAAATGATTTGGTTTCATCTTTTGTCATATATTGTGAATAAGGATCTTTTAATGATTTAACCATACCGTTAATGGCAGCTTCAGATAATTTTTCTGAATCTTGTTTTTTATAGTAATCATTGGCTAATGTTTGATATGTACTTTCAACTTTACTGAATGATTTTCTTTGTGAGTCGTCTAGCCCTGAAAATTTGTGTGCTATCGCGATTGTCGCAAAGACTGTAAGGATAATCGTTAACAACAATGCGAGTATACTAAATGTGATGAATTTCCATCTTTTAATTTTAAAAAACTTAGGTGCCTTTTTTGAGTCTTGTTCATCTGAAGGTTGATTAGTTTCATCATTATGTTGTGTCACTCGGATATGCCCCTTTCTTAAATTACGTTGATGTGCATAAATAAGTTCTAGTTTGAATGGATAATTCATTTTACCAAATTCAGCACGTTCATCAACTTATATATGGCTATATAAAAAATAAAAAGGGCTGGTGCCTCACACCAACCCTACGTCAAAAATTTAAAATTTTAACCATTCCTGATATTCATCAAATAAGTCATCAAATACATACATTGGTGAACTGATAGAAGCTTCAGTCTCTATATAGTCTGACAATGTATGAAAGTCTGACTCATGTTTTGGAAAAGCTAAATCATCAAAAATCTGTTCTGCTAATTGACCTTTTTCATCAGGTCTGCCTCGCACAGTAAGCGCAAATTGATAAAATGAATAATCTTTCATTAACCCATTGTCACATCAATTACTTTTGTTTCACTTTTAACTAATTGATCTTGAGGGTGGATATCGATTTTATCTGCTTGATCTGTATTAGTAATAATAATTGGTGAAATGACTGATTTAGCGTTATTTCCAATATAGTCTAAATCAAATTCAACTAGTGGATCTCCAACTTTTACTGTATCGCCGCTTTCAACTAATACATTGAATCCTTCACCATCTAATTGAACTGTATCTAGACCGATGTGAATTAATAATTCTAAACCGTTATCAGCTTTTAAACCTAATGCATGTTTAGTTGGGAAGATATTGTCAACTTTACCTTCAATTGGTGAAACAACGACACCTTCGCTTGGATTAACACCAAAGCCATCACCCATCATTTTTTGAGCAAATACTGGGTCTGGAATATCTTCGATTTTAACGTATTCACCAGAAATCGGTGCATAAACCTCGATTGACTTATCTACTTTATCCTCTTTGCCAAATAATTTTTTAAACATATTATTTCTCTCCTTGGTTCTTGAAATGTGGAATCAAATCACCATATCCAAGTTCTTCTAATTTATCATAAGGAATAAATTGTACAGCAGCTGAATTGATACAATATCTTAATCCGCCTGTTTCTTTTGGTCCATCATTGAAAACGTGACCTAAATGACTGTTTTCAGAACGTACTTCAGTTCTTACCATACCAAATGACTTATCTACAAGTTCAATGATATCATCGTCACTTAGAGCTTTAGAGAAGCTTGGCCAACCACAATCAGAATGAAATTTTTCTTCTGAAGTGAATAGTGGTTTGCCTGAAAGTTTATCGATATAGATACCTTTTTCGAAATGATTCCAATATTCATTTTGGAAAGGAGGTTCTGTACCATTTTCTTGAGTAACAAGATATTCCATATCTGTTAATTCATTTTTACTTTTTTTAAGCATTTTGCTCCCCCCAATGTCTTTCTATAAAGTCTTTTCTTCCTGAACCTTTTTGATACTGTTCATAATGCATTGGATTCTTTTTATAATAATCTTGATGATAAGATTCTGCCGGGTAAAAGTTTTTATATGGTTTTACCGGTGTGATCACAGGTTTATTAAAAATCATTTGTTCGTTTAACTGCTGGATTTTAGATTGTGCAGCTTTTTCTTGTTCTTCGTCATGGTAGAAAATGACCGGTTGGTAACTTTCACCGCGATCGAAGAATTGTCCACCATTATCTGTTGGATCGAACGTCTTGAAATAAACATCTAATATATTTTCAAATGAAGTGATTTCAGGATCATATTCAATTTGTACTGCTTCAACATGTCCTGTTGTGTTCGTACATACTTCTTCATAAGTTGGATTTTCTACGTGGCCGCCACTGTATCCTGATACAATATTCTTAATACCAGGATATGATGTGAATGGTTTTACCATACACCAGAAACAACCGCCAGCTAATGTTGCATATGCCAAAATATTACCTCCATTCGGCGTTTAGTCAATTCTAAATTTATCATGACTGCACTTTATTTTCTATTAGTTTGCTTTAACCCGATGATTTTCATGAGAATTATCGATTATTGACGCAAGACAACGAATCCTACTGCACCTTGTCCAGTATGTGTTGAAATAACTGGTGTTGTCGTATTGATTTCAACTTCAGTATTATTTTCTTCAATCGCAAATTGTTGTTTAAACTTATCTACAAAATCTAATGCATTTGCATGAGCTAAGCCGATTTTTTTAATCGAATGATTTTCAATGAACTGAGCAAGCTCTTTTTTAATAATTTGAATACTCGACTTTTGCGTACGTGCATTATGAAGGATTTTGATTTGTCCATCATCAAGAATGCCCACTGGTTTTAAACGCATCATATTACCAATCATACCTTTAGCTTTACCGATACGTCCGCCTTTAATCAGTTGGTTTAATTGGCCAATCACTACAAAGAGTTTGATATTGCTTTGTAAATGTTTTAATTTTTTAAGAATTTCTTCTGTTGATAACCCTTCGTTATTCCATTCAACAATATGTTCCAGTTGGAAACCAAGGCCGAATGAAATGGATTTTGAATCAATAACTGTAACTTTTGAATCAGTCATTTGACTAGCTTGATACGCAGTTTGATACGTACCGCTTAATCCAGATGTCATATGAATACTAATGATTTCTGAGCCGTCTTTTCCTAATTCATCGTACATTTCAATAAATTTACCAATAGGAGGTTGGCTGGTTTTGATATCTACATCTTCTTCTATTAACTCAATTACACGTTCAGAAGAAATGTCTTGTTGGTCGATATAAGATTTGCCTTCAATCGTTAAATTAAGAGGAATCACATGAACATCGTGCTCTTTTAGATATGATTGAGGTAAATCTGTTGTTGAGTCTGTGACAATTTTTTTACGCATTTCCATACCTCCTATTACTTTTTACGAACAAGATGTAAGAACGTGTGCGGAATTTTATTACGTTCATCTTGTTCTCCTTTAACTGAAGATTCAACTTCCCAATCTTCAAAAGTATAAGGTGGGAAGAACGTATCTCCTTGGTATTTATCTTCAATGACAGTGATGTACATGTCATCTACTTTATCGATAAATTCTTCAAACAATGCTTGGCCGCCGAAAATGAAGACATGGCCAGGCAAATCATAAATATCCTCAAAATTGTGTATGACATCTACACCTTCAGGATGAAAAGATTCATCACGTGTTAAAACGACGTTACGTCTGTTTGGAAGCGGTTTGCCGATAGATTCATATGTTTTACGGCCCATTACGAGTGTATTGCCAGTACTTAATTTTTTGACATGTTTTAAATCATTAGGCAAATGCCATGGTAGTTGGTTATCCTTACCGATTACTCTGTTTTGATCATGCGCAACAAGAATAGAAAGCGTCATATTCTTATCCCCTTTCAAAAATTCTAATTGTTTTTATACAGCGATAGGTGCTTTAATACCTGGGTGTGATTGATAATTTACAATCTCCAAGTCTTCATATTGAATATCAAAAATTGAACGATCTGTATTGATTTTTAATTGAGGTGGTTCGTAACTTGAACGACTTAATTGTTTTTTGACCGCATCGATATGATTAGAATAGATATGTGCATCACCAATCGTATGCACAAACTCACCGACTTCTAAGCCGCATTCTTTTGCTACTAAATGTGTTAGTAAACTATAACTTGCGATATTAAATGGAACCCCTAAAAATACATCTGCACTACGTTGATATAATTGGCAACTTAGTTTGCCGTCTTGTACATAAAACTGGAACATCGTATGACATGGCGGTAATGCCATCGTATCAATTTCTGCTGGGTTCCATGCAGATACGATGTGACGTCTAGATGTAGGGTGAGTTTTGATTTGTTCGATGACTGTAGCAAGTTGATCATAATGTTGACCATCTGCACCAACCCAATCTCGCCATTGCTTACCATATACATTCCCTAAATTGCCGTGTTTTTGCGCAAAATCATCATCGTTTAGAATGCGTGATTTAAATTTTTCCATTTCTTGTTGGTAAACTTCGTTGAATGCTTCATCTTGTAATGCACGATGTGCGAAATTCGTCATGTCCGGTCCATGATAATCTTCTGATTCAACATAGTTTTCAAATGCCCATTCATTCCAAATATTATTGTTGTATTCTAGTAAATATTTGATATTTGTGTCGCCTTTCATAAACCAAATCAGCTCAGTCGCAATCAACTTAAAGAATACTTTTTTAGTTGTTAATAATGGGAAGCCTTTACTTAAGTCATAGCGTGATTGATGACCGAATTTTGAAATGGTACCAGTACGTGTACGATCATCGCGTTCGTTCCCGATAGCTAAAATTTCCTTACATAGGTCATGATATGCTTCGTCGAATGAATTCATACCTATCTCCTCCTCAAATCGTATGTATCTCCAATTATAAAAAATGGGACAATTGATGGACTGAGTCAGCCATCAAATATTGTCCCGTACCTTCGATTATGAAATCAATTCAAATTGATTAACAGTTTTCATCAAACATATCTTTGATATCCATACAGATATCTTGAATATCGCGTCCCTCAATATATTCACGAGGCATAAAATGTTTTAATTCTGTACCTTTAAATAAAGCGAAAGAAGGACTTGAAGGTACTTGTTGTATGAACTCTCTCATTTCTTGTGTTGCTTCTTTATCTTGACCTGCAAAGACAGTTACTTTGTGATCAGGCTTTTTATCATTTTGCTCAGCAACTGCTACAGCTGCTGGACGAGCTAATCCAGCTGCACAACCACATACTGAATTAATAACAACAAATGTAGTTTCCTCAGCACCTACATTGTCCATATATTGATCAACTGCTTCTGCAGTTTCTAAACTTTCAAAACCATTTTGTGTTAACTCGCTACGCATACCTTGTGCGAGTTCTTGCATATATGCTTCATATGGATTCATAATATACACTCCTTGTTCATTTATAGTTTATTTTACATGAAATAATCAGAAATGTAATCTAATTAATTTGTTGATTCATCCTAATTCCGCTTATTTATTACGGTTAGCAATTTGTTTCCAAACAGATCCTAGTGCTTCGTCACCTTTTTCAATACGAGAGATGGCCATTTGAATCTGTAACTTCACTTCGTAAGCGTCATCATCTTCATGTGCTTTCAAAGCTGGTAATTGTGCTTCGCCACCTTCATCAAAAATAAACATCGCGGCACGCCAACGCACAATCTTTTGTGGATCATCTAAAGCTTTCTCCATTTCTGGTAAAGCTGCTTTAAATCCTAAATCACTTAATCCATCTCCGGCAGTTCGGCGTACACCAGGATTTTTATCCTGTAAACCTTGGTACATATATGGAAGAACTGACTCATCTTCTACCATACTTGCTAGCACAATAGCTTCGCGTCGAATTGGAATTTTAGGATGATTTAATGCAGTTTCGATAAGAGGATAATCTTCTTTGGTTGGTGTTGGGAAAGATTTCAACATTCTAAGTTGCGCTTTCCAATCTTCTGCCGCGTTAAATTCATCAACTGTCACATGTTGATAGTGTGCTGTTGGAACCACAATATCCGTATTTAATGCTTCTTGTTTTAATTCATTAAGTTTATTTTCAGGATATAGTGCGACAAGTTCTTCTTCAACATTATCCATAACTTCTTCTAGTTCTCCATAACGCGTACCTAAATCTTCCCACTTACGCATAAATACTACATTGTCATCATCTTTTTGTGCTGCTAGCATTGTATCGACAAAGTAGTCTGGTAATTGTCTGCGTTCTTCATCCTTAGTAGTAGTGAGTTTAATCTGATACGGGATACCTTTAAATTTGAGCACTTCCGCTTTAATTTCTCCGAAATGTTCATCAGGTGCAGGTGTATCATTTGTTTCAGTTTCAGATTCATTACTAATTGCAGCTGTAATATTAGGCAGTAATGCCTCCCAATCTGCTTTTGGTGCTTTATCCACAGCTAAAAAGTCGATGACATGGAAAATGGATTTAACACCTTCAACCTCTAAAAGTCTATTGATAAAATCAGGTTGGCCTTCTTTTACTTTTGTATAGGTGGAGGATTGATTGTCCTCTCTTTTCTTATTCAATACCACTTTCATGGTATTCGGACTTGGTGTCGGTTCAATACGAACGATTTCCATCAAAATAACCCCCAATTATTGTAGTTCGTTACCAAATTGCTTGATTTGTTTACCTACTGAACATTCGTAAATACAAAAATGATGTGCATATGTTTTCCCTTTTGTTTTACGATTATATGTTTTTAATTCACAATTTTTGCAGTAAGTGCTTAATAAATCATCTATGGAATCAAGCGCTCTTTTTTCGGATTTTGAAAAAATAATCGTCACTCCCTTTATATAATTAATAACACCTTAAATGGTTTAAGGACGATTAATTTAGCCTCATTATATCATGCGACACGGTTAACTTCATCTCTCTACTTTGTAGTTGTAACTAAATGGCTATTGCATTTAATGTACGATTTCTATAGAATATATGAGTTGAGTTGCGGTTTCTAAACACCCGCATTAACAAAATTTAGGAGGTTAATTATGTTTTACAATGAAATATTAGGTATTATTGCCTTTCTAGTGACCTTTACATTAATGGTCGCAATGTATCGTTTGTTCGGTAAGCAAGGTTTGATTGCTTGGGTAGCTATCGGAACTGTAATTGCTAACATTCAAGTAATTAAAACTGTAGACATCTTTACGATTTCTGCGACTTTAGGAAATGTAATGTTTGCGTCTATTTATTTAGCGACGGATATTTTAAACGATATCTATGGACGTAAAGTAGCTAAAAGAGCAGTATGGATGGGCTTTAGTTCATCATTAGTGATGATAATTTTAATGCAACTATCATTACATTTTATTCCCGCTCCAGAAGATATGGCACAAAAAGCGCTAAGTACAATTTTCAATATAGTACCTAGAATCGCGTTAGGTTCGATTATCGCTTATATCATCGGACAACATATCGATGTCTTTATCTTCAATGCGATTAAAAAAGTATTCAAGTCAGATCGCACATTTGCAATTCGTGCATATGGGAGTACGACATTAAGTTCTATTATTGATACTGCCCTTTTTGTAAGTATCGCGTTTATTGGTTTGCTGCCAGCAGGTGCAGTCTTTGAAATCTTTATTACGACTTACTTCTTAAAACTACTTGCTACAATCTTTAATGTGCCATTTGGTTACTGGGCTAAATCAATGTACCGAAAAGGTAAAATTCAATCTAAAGATGAAGGTTACTGATTAAGGGTATAGATAATATAATATTTTGATTAAGGATGGAATGATGTATGGCTAAAATATTTTTTGATGCAGCAGTTAAAGGTAATCCAGGACCAGCATCTATTGCAGCAACAATTATTGAAGAGAGTAACCATCAAACTTTCACGCAAGATATCGCACCTACTGACAATCATTCAGCAGAATGGCAAGCTTTTAATTTTTCCTTAGACTGTGCATTAGAATTAAATGTATCTACGGCATTAATTTATACCGATTCTAAGCTGATCACTGACAGTTTAGATAAAGGCTTTGCTAAGAATGAGAAGTTTAAAGGTTATTTAGTTGAAGCAGCGAAGAAAATGAAAGCATTTGATTTATGTCTGATTGATTGGATTCCTAGAGCACAAAATAAAGAAGCCAATCATCATGCGCAACAAGCGCTCTATCAGCAATTAAAATAAAAGAAGCGGGAGGACGTCTCCACAGTTATTAACTGTGAAACGCCCTCCCGCTTTTGTTTTGAATGATTAAAATGGTAAGAATTCTCTTTCAATAAATTTCTTAGACACTTTCAAATCGTGAGTATCTAAGACATTGAAAATATCAATGAAATCCAGATGATACTGCATTTGATTAAATAATGCTGTTACATCTAATGGTACATTAGTGTGGATTTCTGCAAGTTGTTTTGAAAGTTTCAAATCATCTAATTGGCTGATGATTTTCTTTTGTTGTGCCGGTGTCAATTCGTCAATGTGATTGATAACATTTTCTACAGACTGATATTTTAAGATTAATTTATGTGCTGTTTTTTCACCAATTCCTTTGACGCCAGGATAACCATCAGCGGTATCCCCCATAAACGCTTTGATATCGATGAGTTGAAGCGGATGTAATTGATATTCTTCTTGATAGCGTGTTAAATCATAACGGTTATAAATATTAAATCCTTTTTTAGTCAACCAAACTTCAACATTAGGATTTATACATTGTAAGATATCTTTATCTCCTGTAACGATATAAACTTCGTTATCCTCTGATAAATTTCTGCTTAACGTTCCGATAACATCATCGGCTTCATAATTTTTAACTCCAATATTAACAAACCCAAGTGCGTTTGAAATATCTTGAACTAAATCGAATTGTGGTATCAATTCATCAGGCGGTGCTGGTCTATGTTGTTTATAATCTGCAAACATTTCATTTCGAAACGTTTGTTGCCCTATGTCCCAACATACAGCGATATGTGTCGGCTGAATATCATCTATCGCTGAAAAGATGTGACGAACAAATCCTTGTACGCCATTAGTCGGAACTCCGTTTGAATTTCTCATGAATTGATGATGAATGCTTGTAGCATAGAAATGGCGGAATAATAACGCCATTCCATCTACCAGCAATACTTTGTTTGTCATACTACTTCCTCTTTCTAAGTTAAATAATTTCTTTTAATTGACGGTTAGCCGCATCAATTTGTTGAATCAAGCTATTATCAATTTTAACGCTTAATAATGCGCTTGCTTGTTCATGTATTTCATTTGAAATCTCATTTAATTGTTGATCTGCAATCTTGCCCATCTTAGACACTTGTTGTTCTAACTCTTGTCGTAATTGGTTAATGTTGTTTTGCAACAAGTCAACCGTTTCCATTGTGATTTGCTCTTGTAGTTCTTTTTGTGCTTTCAGTTGCAACAAACGCTTTTTCGTCAATTTTTTCGGAAGATGTTCGAACATTTCATTAAAATCAATATGCATCGTTGTAATTTTATCTTTATCCATTTCAATCTCAAAGTGTGGCTGTAATAAAATATGCAATTGATTCAATTGCTTAACAATAGGTGCAAGTTGATCTTCCAGTTGCTTATTAAAGAATTTTTTAATACGTTCAGCAATTAAAGTTTGTTCCATATACAATCTGCCATGGATTTGTTCAAGATATGTTTTAACTGCATCACGTTTTTCAGCATCAAAGTCATTGTTTTTAGTCATTTGCCCGTTGAATACTGTACGAACTTCATCAAACAATTGAATTTTTAAGCGTTCATTTAAGTGATATACTTGATCTTCAACTTCGTTATAAACATGTTGTTTAGTCGTTTTTAAAGTCGTATTTGGAATCGCACCTTTTTGTTCAATCTTTCTTACTTCTTGTTGACGCGTTTCCATTTCTTCACGGTTGTTTTGATAGTCTTCTGACATTTGTGTATAAGAGGCACTAATTTGTTCAAGTTGCGCTTTCATTTGTTGTTGTAAAACAACCTTAGATTCGACCTCCGCAAAGTAATCTAGACTATCTTTTAGTTTATTTAGCCCTTCATCGCCCTCTTTTAATGCACGTCGACTAGAAACACTATAAATATCAGCAGGCATATTTACTTGTTGTAATGCATCGCTGACATAATCTTCCACAGCTTCTAAATCTTCTGTTGATTCTGCTAAATCTACTGCATTAATAATCATCTTGAATGTTTGATTTTCATTGAGTTGATTCATCTCTTTCATATACTCAATAAATGCTTTGTCGTTATCAGTAAATGAATGATTGAAGTAACTTACGTATAAAATCAAATCAGATGATGTTAATATTTTTTCCGTTTCATTAGAATGACGTTGGTTATTTGAATAAAGACCTAAAGAGTCTACAATAATTTTATTTTTCAACCAGTCTATCGGTAAGTTTAAATGAACAGTTTCCACAAACGCAGCATACTCATCTTGAGCACTCCATTTTTTCACTTCATCCTGACTGATATCGTGATGGTAACCATCTTGAATCATATTTTGGTATAAATCTAATTGTTCTTTAACCGCATTAACAAAAGCAAGTTGTTCTTTCTTCAATGAATGTTTTAACTCTGTTGTATCTGTTGCTTTAAAGTCCTCTAAACTCTCAAAGTGGAATTTTTGAGATTCAACTAATTGATTTAATTCCGCGAGTAATTGAGGTGCTTGTTTTAAAGTGATTGCACTTGAATTACCATATGAGAGCTCTGTTGTTGCTGCTGTAGTAGGATTTGGTGAACTTACTAAATAATTTTCACCTAGTAACGCATTGATTAAGCTGCTTTTACCAGCACTGAATGTACCGAATACGCCGATTTTCACAATTTGTTGATCCATTCGTTCAATAGCAGCCTTCAAATCTGATTTGGTTTGTTCAAATAAAGGAACAGGATCAATGATATCGATACCTTGCTTAATTGTTTCAATATCGATATCAGATTTTAACTCAGTTTTTTGTTTAGTTTGGTTCAGTTGTTTTTTCGGTGTTTCTAGCTCTTCTTTTGTATATGTGATTTCTGTACGGTCAATCAATTTATCTAATGAATCATCTAAATGAATATAATAATGTTGATAATTTCTTGTGATGAGTGATTCACGTAGCTTACGTAACTCAATATATTTTTCATAATCATTTTGATCCGTCTCTTCTTCATCGTCGACATGTTGTGTTTCAGCATTTTCAATAGCACGTTTTAATAGAGGTTCTGATTCTTTTTTAATAAATCGATGAATAGCTTTAACGACATCGTCACAGAAGTTTAATACATAAGCATTACTGATACTCATTTGTTCTTGGTATAAATCTGTGACAAGTGAGGATGGTATTTCATAATGCTGATTTAAAATAGATTGGTTGACGTCTGTTTGGTTGATGAAGCGGGTTAAGAATGACATATCTTCTCGCATAGGCTGTCTGATTTGTTGATTTACAATATCTTGTAACGCTGTCATTACATTTTGTAATCGTTCTTCCCTAGCTTCTTCAGTTTTCTTTTTCTTATTAAAGAATCCGCCAACTTTGAATGTTTTTACTTGGCTTTCTAAGTAGAGACGAATCTTTTCACGCATTTCATGCGGCATTAAGTATGCGTTTTCTAAAATGTTTTTGCGTTGATAATTTAAATATTTATAGAGCTTATCTGGATCATTTAACAACTGTGCTTCTTCACTAACAGATTGATTCTGTTGGAAGTTTAAATAAGCTTGGTCAAATTGTGAAGCATCAATATCTAAATTTGCTAAAATATCCTGCATTTCAGCTTGAATATATGATTTTTGGTCTTCGGTAATAAACTGTGTGATTCTTTCAATATAGTCTTCCATAGACTCGCGATGTGTATCTTGTTCGATTAAGAAATCAGACAGTGCATTAATTTGATTTTCTGGGTGGTCATACTTAGAAACATAAAATGTTTTCAGAAGTTCTAAGTCCCATTCATCTACCGCGTGCTGAATATTTTGTTTGAAAGCATCGAATGAAAGCTCTTCATCATTATGTTTATCGATTTGATTTATTACGAATACTACTGGGATGCCTGCATGATTCAAACGTTTCATAAATTGGAAGTTCATTGCGGATTGAACATGGTTATAATCTACTGTATAAAAAATAATATTGCTGGTAAACATGAATTGTTCTGTTGATGCTTGGTGTAATGAAACGTTTGAGTCTACACCTGGTGTATCTTGTAAGGTGAATCCTTTTTTGAATTTATCAGATTCAAAACGAATTTCTACAGACTCTACATCCCCATTTTGTCTGTTTAATTGCTTCACTTCATCATAATTATTCAAGCGTGTATATTTTTGACCTTCTAAGTTTGCGATAATTTCACTTTTATCAGCGACACTGACGATTGCTGTGTTGCTGGTTGTCGGTACAGGTGAACTTGGTAAGATTTCTTGTTCTAGTAGTAAGTTGATTAATGTAGATTTGCCTGCTGAAAAGTGACCGACAAATGTTAATGTGTATTGATCTAGATAAACTTTTTTAATGACTTGGTTGATAATATGGACCAAATCTTGATGGTTTGATTTTTCGACTTCTTTTTTTAATTTATATAAAATATCTAATTGGTTGTTACTCGTCATAGATTATGTACCCCTTTATAAATAACATTGCTTTAATTGTATACTAAAAGCGCTTTACTCTAAAGGATTAAAATCGATGTTGCGGAGAATAAAAAAGATGCATCTGACTGATATTTAGTCAAATGCATCATAATTTTAAAGACCTGGATTATTCGCATGCTTAATTTGTAAGTAGCGAGATAAGCTGTAAACGATAATTCCAGCCCAAATAAAGATAAAGGTAACGAATTGATTTGTATCAAAAGGTTCTCTGTAAATAAAGATACCTAAAATAAAAATTAATGTCGGACCGATATATTGAATGAATCCCATTAATGATAAAGGAATACGTCTTGCACCTGCAGAGAACGAAATTAATGGAATCGCTGTAATAGCCCCTGAGAACAATAGCCAGAATGTCGGCATGTTGATACCAATGGTTGTTTGATGAGAGATCCATAAATAAACGATATAAATCAAAGCTGCTGGCGTTGTAACGATACATTCAAATGTAATACTGCTTAAAGCATCAATCGGTACAATTTTCTTAAGCAGGCCATAAAATCCGAATGACACCGCTAAAATAATCGAAACAACCGGAAACTCTCCGATTTTTAACGTCATGTATAGCACACCAATAAAAGCAAGGAAAATTGCTAACCATTCTAACTTATTGAATTTTTCTTTCATAAAGATCATCGCAAGTAAAATGCTGACAAGCGGATTAATATAATAACCTAAACTCGCTTGGAGTACGTGATTATTATTTACCGCCCAGATAAATGTGCCCCAGTTTACTGTAATGATATAGCCGGCTAGAATAATAGCCCAAAGTTGTTTGGTTGTTAAGGCTTTAATGCCACTTATAAATTGTGAACTTTTTCCCATTGCCATGATTAATACAACCATAAAAATCATGGATAAAATAATACGATAAGCGAGAATTTCAAACGGACTGATATCATTGAGCAACGACCAATAAATTGGTAATGTTCCCCAAAGGATATAGGCAATTATGGAGTATACTATGCCGCGTTTAAATTCTTGATTCATCCTAGTCACCCCAATTTTTCAAACTATTTACTTTTTCTTAGCCCAATATTGATAATACGTACATTCTATATAACCATTGAAGAGCTTTCTACGTTTTGTTGCTTTTTGTTGTGTTAAAAATTCAAATTCTTTATTACTTGTTAAAATGTACTCTGATAAGTTTTTGTGTTGACGCATCAACTTACCAAGATAGCGATACATTTCTTCAACTTCTTCTCTATCACCAATACGCTCACCGTATGGCGGGTTACCGATTAATGCGATAGGTTGATCGGTATGGATATCTAAAGTATTCACATCTTTGACACCGAATTGAATGACTTCACTCAATCCTACTTCTTCAGCGTTACGTATCGCAATGTCTACCATTTCAGGATCAATATCATACGCATAGACTTCAACTTCTTTGTCGTAATCTGCTTGTTGATCTGCTTCGTCACGCAATTGTTCGTATAGATCATCAGGCATGATATCCCATTGTTCTGAAACGAATGAGCGGTTAAAGCCAGGCGCAATATTTTGTGCAATTAAGCATGCTTCAATTGCGATTGTTCCTGAACCACAGAATGGATCGATTAAAGGTGTGTTGCCATCCCAGTTAGCTAAGCGAATCAACGCAGCAGCTAATGTTTCTTTGATTGGCGCTTCACCTTGTGCGAGTCTGTATCCGCGTTTGTTTAAACCTGAACCAGAAGTATCAATTGTTAAAAGTACTTCGTCTTTATGAATTGCGACTTCCAAAGGATACTTACTTCCTGTTTCATCTAACCATCCTTTATGTGCGTAGGCATCTTTTAAGCGTTCAACAATTGCTTTTTTCACGATTGCTTGAACATCAGGTACACTATGAAGCGTTGATTTAACACTTCGACCCTGTACTGGGAAATTACCATCTTCTGTAATGATTGTTTCCCAAGGTAATGCTTTGGTTTGTTCGAATAATTCTTCGAATGTTGTTGCTTTAAAGCGTCCCATGACTAATCGGACTCTGTCAGCAGTACGCAGCCATAAATTACTTTTGGCAATTGCAGTTTCATCGCCTTCGAAAAATATTCTTCCGTTTTCCACTGTTGTTTCGTAGCCTAATGCGTTAACTTCTTTTGCAACGACAGCTTCAAGACCCATTGGACATACGGCTAATAATTGATACATATGCGTTGACCTTCCTTCTATTTTTGTTGATTTACTTTATTATTGTAGCAAATTTTGAAGCAGTAATATATGTGTAGTAAGCGAGATATCAAATAAAAAAAGCTCTCCAATCTTGGAGAGCTGAACTAGTGAGGATATTTCTATAAGCCATGTTCTGTACCTTAGTACTGATAACGTGCACTAGTAGTCACTCGTACGCCGGTGGTAACCATCTGTCTGGAATAAGTATTTACGCACACTTATTCCCTCATTTATACGTTGAATTCCGCTAAATAAGTGCTCCTACCAAATTTGGATTGCTCACTCGAGGGGTTTACCGCGTTCCACCCTTTACATTTCTGTAAAGGCTCCGTCACTGTGGCACTTTCAAGCTACTTTAATCATATCCAAAAGACTTAGATTATTTCACTGCCGTCTATTAGCCTTGACTTATTGTTTCATCAAGCACGAACACTACAATCATCTCAGATTGTGTGAGCATGGACTTTCCTCTATATTGCTATAGCGATTACCCGAAATATCACTTCTTAAAATTATAGCATGGTTCTTTGTCTATGGTAAAGCTAATCCGAAAAAGCACAACTTTTCAGACTTCGAGCCATAAACTTAGAATAACTATTTTCCAAATACTGCTTTTTCTAAATTAGAGATACGTTTAAGAATATCTACATTACTAGAATTTGTGTTTGAAGAAAAACTTTTGTTTTCTTGTGGTCTAGAAGTAGCTACACGTAAACGTAACTCTTCAAGTTCTTTTTTCAACTTATGATTTTCTTCATTTAATTTAATTACTTCATTATTCATGTCTGCCATTTTTTGATAGTCTGCGATGATGTCATCTAAAAATGCATCTACTTCTTCCCTTCTATATCCACGTGCAAGGGTTTTTTCGAAGTCTTTCTCATAAATATCTTTTGCTGATAATTTTAAAGATACATCTGCCATTTTTTCTCCACCTCATTCGAAACTTTCTTCAGACCACTGTATATCACTGATGAATGTATTGATTTCATCAAACGTTACAACATCATAAGTATAGTTTGTTTGTACTGCAAAATCAACTAACATCCGCTTAAAGAACTTTGGACTCGCTTCTTGTTCTTCATCATAAATTAGAACAGTCATATCAGTATGGTCTAGGATAAATTGATCTGTTTGTTTGAATTGAAAGGGCCCTTCGTAGGGTGCGTGATGCACTGAATCATGAAAATCAGCTTTTTCAATAATTTGTTGATACTTCAACTGATTTTGTTCATTCCAACGTTCTGTATGATTTTGAAAAGGTGTAATCACACCGAGCTTTAATTCAGGATACTCTTGTTGCAAGTCAAGCACCACTTCAGCTGTCCACATTTCAATTCCTAATTGTCCTTGTATCAATACCCATTCTAAACCTTCCTCAACCAGATTTTGCAATTTGTTTTTTAAAAATAATTTAAGGTATTTTACTTCAGGTGCATCATCTTTAAATATATTTAATTCATAGGATTTATAGCCGGAAACATATGCTGTTTTAACCATATTGCGTTTCACTTTCCTTTAAATAGTTTAAATCATAGTTCACACTTTTCAGTTTATCCATAAAGAGTTTCCGGCTTGCTGAAGCATAATGACATTCGACAGAAAGGCGTTCTAAATTTTCTTTGAGTATTTGATACTTCAACTGATTCATGTATGAAAGCGCAATGATATTTTCTGCATAACCATCCAATTGGTTCAACAAATCATCGATGTGATAAGCAAAAGGCATCACCTCGTTTTTGAAATCATATGCCTTACCTGATCTAGCTTCTTCATATCTTTGTTTCATAATATAGGTTTGTTCTATTAATGTTGAGATAATGGTATACAATCACATTTCGCCTCCCTCACAATTAAATTATCATATATTGATAAGTACGTCATTTCAGAAAACCTTTAAATCCCTATGATAAAAGGGTTCAATATTGTTAAATAGCCTGATTAACGTTAAAATAAGTGACATATACACAAACCAATGTTTGCTTAAATACTAAAGGAAGGTTTTTAAGTAAGCTTTGTATTGATATAAGTTTCGAGAGTTTGCATCTCACTGTAAGTTGTGTATAATTATTACGGTTTAAAAACCTGTTGGTGTGGTGAAACAAATGAATTATCCAAATGGTAAACCATTTAATAGAAATAAGACTAAAGTTGGACGCACAAACCCATTCAATTCAAGTAAAATCAAGTATGGCGGACGTGGGATGACTTTAGAAAAGGAAATCGAATTATCAAACGATTACTACCTTTCTACAGGTAAAGCAGTAATACACAAGAAACCGACACCCGTTCAAATCGTAAATGTTTCTTATCCTAAACGCAGTAAAGCTGTGATTAAAGAAGCATATTTCCGCACCCCATCTACAACTGACTATAACGGTATTTATAATGGCCGTTATATTGATTTTGAAGCAAAAGAAACACAGAGCAAGACGTCTTTTCCATTACAAAATATTCATGAACACCAAGTTGCGCATATGAAATCATGCTATGAACAAAACGGAATTGTATTTTTACTAATTCGTTTTAAAGCATTAGATGAAGTTTATATGCTGCCTTATCGTTCCTTTGAAAACTTTTGGCAAAGACATCAAAATAACATCAGAAAATCAATTACAGTTGAAGAAATAAGAAAAAATGGTTACCATATTCCTTATCAGTATCAACCACGATTGAATTACCTCAAAGCTGTTGATAAGTTGATATTAGATGAAAGTGAGGACCGCGTATGACGGAAAGAAAGAAGACTTCTCATTCTAAGAATGGAAAGTCTGGTAAAAAACAGAATAGGAATATTAAGAGGACAATTATTAAGATTATTGGCTTCATTTTAATTGCGTTTATTGTCTTAGCCTTAGTTGGTGTTCTTTTATTCGCTTACTACGCATGGAAAGCGCCAGCGTTTTCTGATGCAAAATTAAAAGATCCTATACCAGCAAAGATTTATGATAAAGACGGTAAATTAATCAAGACACTTGATAACGGTCAAAGACGTGCGCACGTGGACTTAAAAGATGTTCCGCAAAATATGAAAGATGCCGTTCTAGCTACTGAAGATAATCGTTTCTATAAGCATGGTGCTTTAGACTATAAACGTTTATTCGGTGCGGTCGGTAAAAACATTACTGGCGGATTCGGTTCACAAGGTGCATCAACATTAACACAACAAGTTGTTAAACGTTCATTCTTAACCGATCAAAAGTCGATTGGCCGTAAAGCACAAGAAGCATACTTATCGTATCGTTTAGAACAAGAGTACAGTAAAGATGAGATTTTCCAAATCTACTTAAACAAAATTTACTACTCTGACGGTGTTTATGGGATTAAAGCAGCAGCTAAATATTACTTCGACAAGGATTTGAAAGATTTAAATTTAGCTGAGGAAGCGTACTTAGCAGGTTTACCTCAAGTACCTAACTTATACAATGTATATGATAATCCTAAAGAAGCGGAATCTCGTAAAGATACTGTATTATACTTAATGCATTATCATAAACGTATTTCTGAACAAGATATGAAAAAAGCGCAAGATACACCAATTGAGAAAAACTTAGTTAAACGTAGTGCTGATGATCGTGCAATTAAGCCAGATAATAAAGATCCTGAGTATAACTCATATGTGAACTTTGTGAAGTCTGAATTAATGGCACATCCTGAGTTCCAAGATAAAAATCTTGGCGACTTAATGAATAGTGGTATTAAGATTTATACTAATATGGACTCTAGCGTTCAAAAAGCATTGCAGAACCGTATTGATAACGGCAATTACTATAAGAACGAAGATCAACAAGTTGGTTCAACAATTGTTGACAGTAAGAGCGGTGGATTAGTCGCAATTTCTGGTGGCAGACACTTTAAAGATGTTGTCGACCGTAACCAAGCAACTGACCCTCACCCTACTGGTTCTTCATTAAAACCATTCTTATCTTACGGACCAGCAATTGAGAATATGCAATGGGCAACAAACCATGAACTTCAAGACGAATCAGAATACATGGTAGATGGTACTACATTCAGAAACTATGATACGAAGAGTCATGGTAATGTCACACTTTATGATGCATTACGTCAAAGTTTCAACATTCCAGCATTGAAAGCTTGGCAACAAACGAAACAAGATGCTGGTCAAGACGCACCTAAGAAATTTGCAGACAAAGTTGGCTTGAAATATGAAGGTGAAATTGGTCCTTCAGAAGTACTTGGTGGTTCATCATCTGAATTCTCACCTACTGATTTAGCTTCTGCTTTCGCAGCGTTAGCTAATGGCGGTGAATACAACCAAGCACACGGTATTACTAAAGTTGTTGATCAAGAAGGTAATACTACAGAGTTTGATCACAAACACCACAGAGCTATGCATGATTACACAGCATACATGCTTTCAGAAGTACTAAAAGGTACATTTGAAGCTTGGGGTTCTGCTTATGGTCATGGCGTATCTGGTGTTAACTTAGCAGCCAAAACTGGTACAGGTACTTATGGTTCAGAAACTTACCAACAATACAACTTACCTGATAACGCAGCGAAAGATGTATGGATTAACGGTTTCACTCCTAAATACTCAATGTCAGTTTGGATGGGCTTCAATAAAGTTAAAGAATATGGTCAAAACTCATTCGTTGGTCATAACGAACAAGAGTATCCACAATACTTGCTTGAAGATGTGATGTCAGATATCAGTCCTAGAGACGGACAAGACTTCCAACGTCCAGCTTCAGTTAATGGTTCAAGCAAATCTGACTTATACGTTGCTAGCAACCCTGACCACAATACTACAAACCGTAAAGTAAACGGTAATGGTACTACTCAAGGCGGCAGCAGTAATAGCAACAATAGTCAACAACAAGGTTCAAATAACAGAAGTCAAAACTTTGGTAACAATAACCAACAAGGACAAAGCAATAATCAACAACAAGGCAACAACAACCAGCAAGGCGATAATCAAAATGGCAATGCATTATCAAGATTCTTTAATCTACATGCCATTTTCAATAATAAAGCTTCATAAATAATAAAGGTGCAGTGACTCAAACTTCTGAGCACTGCACTTTTTTCTATACTTAATAATATGAAAAGACATGTTTGAACAAGAAATTCAAACATGTCTTTTATCATTTTCATTTAAATTATTAGCGTTTTTGATGTGCTTGTCTTGCTTTATACGCTGCGTTCATTTTAATGAGTTCACTGATGAGTGTTTTCATCTGACGATAACCCATAAAGTGATGTTTTCGTTGATGAATATAATCAAATCGTTCTTGGAAATTAATGGGCACAACTGGATAAGTTTCTAATTTATCGTAATCAATTGTTTCAACATTGTTAATCTGACAAAAATAGTGTTCGATTAAAGTTAAATATTCATCAAGTAACGCTTTTCCTTGGTCTGATGTTAATTGTTTCTTTTTCGCAAAGACATCAATTTGGGCTTCTAAAGCTTCAAAATCAGATTTTGTAATCAAAAAATCACCTCTTATGCTTTAGCTTCTTTTCTTAGTTTTTCACGATATCGTTTCTGCCCTTCTCTACAATCATCGAATAAAGGACAAATATCACATTTCGGTGCACGTGCCAAACAGTGATAACGTCCAAAGAAAATCAGTTGATGATGACTTTGATTCCATCTTTCTTTTGGAATAATTGAACACAGGCGTTCTTCTACCTCTTTGACGCTGTCTTTCCATCGATTAATACCTAATCTTTTAGAAACACGTTCTACATGTGTATCAACTGCTAACGCTGGAACACCGAATGCGACACTTAATACAACATTCGCAGTTTTTCGACCAACACCTGCAAGACTTTCTAAATCTGTACGATTATTAGGTATTTTGCCATCAAATTTATCGATAAGTGATCGGCATAGCTTTTGAATGTTTTTGGCTTTATTACGATATAACCCTATTGAGCGAATATCTTGTTCCAGTTCTTCTAAACTGACATCCAAATAATCTTGTGGTGTTTTATACTTTTTAAATAACTCACGTGTTACTTTATTAACTAATACGTCTGTACACTGTGCAGATAGCAACACCGCAATGGTTAATTCAAATGGATTATCATGTTTAAGCTCACATTCTGCATCTGGAAACATTTCATCAATGACATCTATCATACTTAATGCCTTTTTCTTACTTAACATTATGATTCCTCCTGATTCAACCAGTCAAATTTTGGAATGCTTTTGACTGTATGTTTCATTTGCGGTGTATGGTATTGACTACTGATCTTTTTAGAGTCCTCCACTGTTTTAACGTTGTTTTTCTTCCAATTTAATAGGATTCTATCAATGTATTTAAAGCTCATTTTTTCTTGACTCAATGCTTCATTCACCGCAGCTTGAATCACTGAAATATCATGGTGATCAACGTCAATCCACTGATTTAATGTATCAATTTCAATGGGTGATAAAGGACGGCCAAATGCGCTTTCAATCATTTGGAATAATGACTTAAAGGACTCTTGGTTATTCATTTCACGTTGTTGTGTTTCTTGAGATTTTAAAATTTTACTGAAAGATTGATAAAAACCATCTAGATTCATAAATTCCGCAAAACGTCCTTCTTCATCTTTTTGTACTGTTAAATCTAATAAATCTAATTGAATTAGACGCTGAATAACACCTGTCACTTCGCGTTCCTTCATCGTTGTACCTTTACTAAGATATGAAATAGAAGGTTGTTTATTTGAATGCTCATATTCATAAATTAATTTTAATAAGATGATTAAATCAGTTTCTGATAATCCCATGTCAGCATAGTGATCGAGTAATTCTCTTCTAATAACAACGGGGCGTTTTCTAAGTAATTCTATATCCAAAGTGACCCTCCTTTTTTGATATTTTACCTATTGAAATGGTCCAGTCATCGTTTACACACATGACTGGACCCATTTATTTTTCATTCAAATCATAGAATTGTTTATGGATATAAACGGTTTAATAAGCGTGGGAATGGTGCTGTTTCTCTAACGTGTTCTACGCCAGAAATCCATGCCACTGTTCTTTCTAAACCTAAACCGAAGCCGCTGTGAGGTACTGAACCATAACGACGTAAGTCTAAATAGTACTCATAGCTTTCTTTATCTAAACCATGTTCTTCGATACGTGACTCTAATAATTCTAAGTCATTAATACGTTCAGAGCCACCGATAATTTCACCATAACCTTCAGGTGCGATTAAGTCAGCACATAAGACTGTGTCTTCATTGTCTGGATTTGGCTGCATATAGAATGGTTTGATTTTTGTAGGATAATTTGTGATAAATACTGGTAAATCATAATGGTTTGCGATCGCTGTTTCATGCGGTGCACCAAAGTCTTCACCCCACTCGATGTCATCAAATCCTTCTTGTTTTAAGTATTCGATTGCATCATCATATGTGATACGTGGGAATGGTGTTTTAACTTTCTCAAGTTTAGAAGTGTCTCTGTCTAAGATTTTAAGTTCTAAGGCGCAATTCTTAAGTACAGATTGAACAACATGAGCAACGTATTGCTCTTGTGCTTCTAAACTGTCGTCGTGGTTATAGAAAGCCATTTCGCCTTCAATCATCCAGAATTCGATTAAATGACGGCGTGTTTTAGATTTCTCAGCACGGAATGTCGGACCGAATGAGAAAACTTTACCATATGCCATTGCTGCTGCTTCTAAATAAAGCTGACCACTTTGTGATAAGAAGGCATCTTCATCGAAATATTTAGTGTGGAATAATTCACTTGTACCTTCTGGTGCACTTGCTGTTAAAATTGGTGGATCAATTTTAACGTATCCGTTATCGTGGAAGAATTCGTATGTTGCACGAATAATTTCATTACGGATTTTCATCACTGCATGTTGTTTTTTAGAACGTAACCATAAATGACGGTGATCCATTAAGAATTCTGTACCGTGATTTTTTGGTGTGATTGGATAATCATGTGCTTCATGAATAATCTCAATAGATTTAACTTGCATTTCATAACCTAAATCTGAACGATTATCTTCTGTAATTGTACCTGTAATGTACATTGATGATTCTTGATTTAAGTTTTTAGCTGTCGCAAATGTATCTTCATCTACTTCAGATTTCACTACGACACCTTGCATGAATCCAGTTCCATCACGTAATTGCAAGAATGCAATTTTACCGCTAGAACGTTTGTTTTGAAGCCAAGCGCCAATTGTGACTTCTTGACCAATGTAGTTCTTTGCTTCTTTGATTGTAGTCTTCATTATTCAAACTCCTATACTTCTTTTTGACATTTATTAGAGAATTAATGATTG
Source organism: Staphylococcus sp. HMSC072B07 (assembly GCF_001815505.1). Lineage (NCBI taxonomy): Bacteria > Bacillati > Bacillota > Bacilli > Caryophanales > Staphylococcaceae > Staphylococcus > Staphylococcus sp. HMSC072B07. Next base: position 146,986 of record NZ_KV820907.1, read on the forward strand.
CTCGAAACTTCTAATTTTATCAAGTTGCTTTGAGCATTTGATTAACTTTTAACCCGTATATATTTTATCAAATAAATGCGTTTTCTTCTAGTTGATAAACTCTATTGTGCGGTTAATCGCTTTAATATTTTACTGAACTTTTGCAGATTACCGATTTGCTGATTGAATGCTTTTAACGTATGCATAAAGAAATGCTGATAATTACTTTTGATTAAGCGGTCATCAAAGGAAACAATGATGCCTTTATCATTTTCGTTTCGAATTAAACGCCCTAATCCTTGTCTGAAACGAATGACTGCATCAGGCAGCACATAGTCTTTAAACGTGGAGACAAACTCTGAATCCATCAACCAGTATTTCGTATTGTTCTGATTCATAAACGGCAGTTTTGCAATCATGACACATTTAATGCCGTCACCTTGGAAATCAAAGCCTTCAAAGAATGTTCCTGTTCCTAATAAGATTGCTTTATCAAAGCTGTTGAATTGTTGCGCTATTTTATAGTTTTGACTATTGTTTTGCTGTGACAAGATAATGTAATCTTCAAAATCAGGTAAGTCATTTAATAATTCTTGAACATGATACATCATTTTGTAACTTGTAAAGAGCACTAAACATTTAGATTCAGTCATATTTACATATTCAGTAATATAACTGACAATCGCGTGCTCATATTTTTCTACATCACGATAATGATAAGGCTCAACATCATTTGGAATAAAGATAGTTGCTTTATTTTGGTTATCAACTACATCGTCAATAATATACGTGTTGAATTCAGCATCTTGGTTGAACCACTTTTTATAAGCTTCAAAGGATCCATTAAAAGTTAACGTGCCTGAAATAAAAGTTAAGGCATTAAACTTGTCTAAAATTTGATGTGAAAGTATATCTTTCACCTTATAATCCTTCACATAAATCGTAATCGTTGATTTCTGTTCTAAATTTTTAATGGATAAAAAGCATGTGTGATCTGCTTTTAAACTTTGTTCAATCGCACGGAAGTGGTCATTGATGTACAGTAAATGTTTACGAATTGATTTGATAGTTTTATGACTCATGCCATTAAAGTATTCTAACGTTAAATTTAATTTATGGATAATCTCATGGATATCTTTTAATATCGGCGCTTTATCAAATTGATTTACAAAATGAATCTTATGATTATCATCATCATGAATCGTAGAATCATGGATAATATCGAAGATTGTCGTAAATAATTGTTCATTCAATTCATGAATATCATTTACTGCGGTTTTAAGTCCAAAAACATCAATCGGTGGAATATCTAATCTTTCTAAGATACGTTTTTGTTCAAGACGATCTACTGCCTTTAATAGTTTTTCATTTTCTGTCTTACCGATTAAACCTAGTTGATATTTAATATCTGAATAGCTGAGTTCATTTGTGACTTGGTCTAATGCATAATCTGGTAAGCGATGTGCTTCATCGATAATACAGTCTTCAAACAATTGATAAATACTATTTTCTTGAGAAGCATGTATTAAATGCGCATGATTTGTTATACCAATTTGGATATTTTGTGCATTACGTTTTAAGAAATTATAGTAATGAATATCATGACGGACCGGCACATAAGTTTCAGCTTTTTGCTCTAAATACATCTTTTGTCCGCCTTTAAGATTAAGCTCTTGAATGTCTCCTGTTTCTGTGTGGGTAATCCATATCAATAATTGCATTTTAAGCAAAGTTACATCGTAGTTTTGTGTTTCGTCTTTAAGGATTTGACTGATGAGTCCTAAAGAAATATATTCACGTTTACTTTTGATAATCGCCGCATTGATACGGTAACCAAGTACTTTTTCCAGTGTAGGTATTTCATGTTCTAATAACTGATTTTGCAATAACTTAGTATTTGTTGAAATCATGACATGTTGTTTAGTTTCAATATTATACATCAGTGCTGCAATTAAATACGCAATAGATTTACCTGAACCTAAGGGTGCTTCAATCAATGTTTTATCATTATGCATGAGTTGATCTAAAATAATTTCTGTTAAATAAAGTTGCTTTGGTCGATATGTGAACCCTAAAGCGTCAATGACCTTTTTATAAAAGTCTTCAGTTGAACCTTCAAAATCAATGGAAGGTGCTTTGAAATCGACTTGTTTTCTGTAAATGATTTGTTCAAATTGAGCGTATTGATTATCTAATGGCTGATCGCCATGATGTCTAACCATTTCAAACAATACATCATGTAACTGATATTTTAAATCTTTGCTTAAGTAATAAAGTTGTTTCAATGTATCAGTCGGTAATGCGTTCAATACATTAAAAGCTTTAACCATTAATTTTGCTGTAGTAGCCGCATCTTCATCAGCGCGATGAGCATTATTCAGTGGAATATTATGATTTTCTGCTAATTCACTCAGCTGATAGCTTTTATCCATTGGAAATGCAATTTTAAACAATTCTACAGTATCAATCGTTTTTCTAGGATGATAAGTAATATTACATTTTCTAAATGCATTTTTTAAGAAGTTCAAATCAAAAGAGACATTATGTGCAACAAACACACAATCCTTCAAGACTTCATAAACTTCATCTGCAATTTCATGAAAGTATGGCGCTTGTGTTAACATAGCGTCTTCGATTGACGTGAGTGCCTGAATGAAAGGCGGAATTTCTAAGTCTGTCTTTATTAAAGAGTGGTATGAGCCGACAATTTCATAATTACGTACAAATGTAATACCGATTTGGATGATTTCATCATAATCCTTCTGGTTACCTGTCGTTTCTAAATCTACCACTGCATAAGTAGTTTGACTCACACGATCGCCTCCTTTCTATAAATCTATATCTGCACTCATTAAACGGTGGTTTGTACCTGCTTCATCTACGACTAATAAGAAACCATCTTTATCGATATCTATCGCTTGACCACTGAATTGTTCATCATTTTCTGTGAATTTCAATGTTCTATGCCAGATATTCGAGTGTGTTCTATATTCGTCTCTAATAGATTCAAATGGTACGGTTAAGAATTGAATATAACGTTTTTTCATATTTTTTAATAATGTATCTAAAAATGCATAACGGTCTACTTTTTGATCGGCATGTTCAAAAATGCTTGTGGCACGATGTGCAATCTCTTCTGGGAATTCGTCTGCATGTTGATTCATATTGATACCGATACCACATATAACAGCTTCTATACCATCACTGTTTGCGGACATTTCCGTTAAAAAACCACATACTTTTTTCGAACCGATATAAATATCGTTCGGCCATTTGATTTCAACTTTATCGTTTGAAAATGGTTGGATAGATTCGCGAATTGCTAAAGCCATAAATAAATTAAATGTAGTGATTAAAGAAAAAGGAACTTTAGGACGAAATACTGCACTCATCCATAGACCTTTCCCTTTTGCTGAGTCCCAAAAACGGTTGAAACGGCCACGCCCTTTCGTTTGTTCATTACTCAACACTAACATTGCGTTTTGATGGCCAACCATTTTTTGTTTCGCAGCAAGCTGTGTCGAATCAATCGTATCATAAACATAGACATCATCGAAAAAACCTTGTGCATCCACAATTTGTTCTACAATTCCAGGATACCAAGTATCCGCAAGCTGTTCTAATTGATGGCCTCTATGATTAACAGAGTGAATAACACACCCTTCTGCTTTTAATTGATCTATAATTTTTTTAACAGCAGTTCTCGAAATTTGTAAATGTTCTGCTATCATTTGACCAGATATATATTCTGGTTGATTATCATATAACATTTTAACGACATCTTGACTATATTTAGACATTTGCTTTCACCCATTTTATGATTTCACTTTGTTCATTTTGCAACTCATGATTGATAATCGCACATTCTATTTTTCTTAGTATATCTTTTAACCATGGGCCGCCTTTTCGATTTAATGTTTCTAATATGATTTTACCATTGATAGCGATATCACTTCTTTTAGAAATCACTAAGTCCTTGTCAATCTCTTTAATTGATTCTTGATTTATTATTAAAGGATGACCTAAATAAATCCTGTTTTCATTCAGTGTTTCATGCATCGACAATATATAAGATAATACAGGCAAGCCGTAGTCGTAAACTAAAAGACGCAATGCTTTTTTATCTGAAAGTGTTTCTAGCTTTTCAAAAATACTACAATACATTTTTACCTTCTTTTTCATATCGTTACTAATTTTTAGTTTTGCTAAAGCACCATTATTTTCAGGTTGTTTAAACATCATTACCGCAAGCATTAATTCTAATGAAATTGGTTCGCAAATATGAATGTGTGACATCTTATAATTTTTGAAAAATGGCACATAATCAAAGAAATTCAGTTCAAGTAATAATGGATAAACGTGTGCGACATCTTTACCATTTAGTAGTTTCGTTAACTCTACTATGATTCTTTCGATGGACAAATAGGCAGTATCAGCCATACGGTTTTTCATCGCATTGTATGTGGCATCATCTATGTCAAACCCTAATTGCGATTTAAAGCGTAAGCCTCGTAGTATGCGCAAAGCATCTTCAGTAAAACGCTCTTCTGCAGGGCCTACTGTAACAATTCGTTTTTGTTTAATATCTTCATATCCGCCGAAATAGTCTCTAATGGTAAAATCAGTATCCATCGCAATCGCATTCATTGTAAAGTCCCTACGCTCTACATCTTTATATAAATCACGTACAAAATAAACTTCATCTGGCCGTCTATGGTCTTTGTATTCACCTTCGGCACGATATGTGGTTACTTCATAATTTTCATTTTGATAAACAACGTTAATCGTTCCATGTTCTTTACCAATTGGAATCGTATGATCAAATATGGATTCGATTTCATCGGGAGAAGCGCTAGTAGTAATATCAATATCGTGAATAGGACGGTTCATTAAATAATCACGGACCGATCCACCGATAAAATAGGCTTCAAATCCATTCTCTTGTATTTGGTTTAAAATAGGTGCAGCTTTTAAAAATAAGTCTTTATTCATGATTTTCCTCTAACATTTGGTTGTAATAATATTCATATTGATCTGCGATTAACTCAGAGTTGAAACGTTCTGTCACATCTTTCAGCATTTGTTCGCGAACACGTTGATACAACATATCATCCGTTAATAACTTAATCGCATATTCACTCGCTTTATCGCTATCTCCAATATCAACAATAAAGCCTGTTTCTTCATGTTTAATCACTTCTTTAATACCGCCAGCCGTTGAACCGATGGGTACAACACCTGTTTTCATCGCTTCTAATAATGTTAAACCAAAACTTTCCTTTTCACTTAACAAGAGTACTAAATCAGACATTTGATAGAATTGATTCACAAATTCTTGTTTACCTAAAAACATGACATCATCTTCAATATCTAGTTCACGTACTAAACGTTTCATTTCCATTAACTCTGGTCCATCACCTAGTAATAGTAATTTCGATGGTATTTGATCATGCACTTTTTTGAAAGTCTCAATAATCGTATCAATACGTTTGACTTGTCTAAAGTTCGAAACATGAATCAATACTTTCTCATCAGGTTTGATACCATAAACTTTTTTCAATGCATCGTTTCGTTTTGTCGGAAAATCAATTTCTCTGACAAAGTTATAAATCGGTATGATTTCTTTATCAGTACCGATGATTTCTTGCGTTTGATGTGCTAATGATTTACTTACACTTGTTACAACGTCACTATTTTCAATACCGAATTTAATCGCATCTTTAAGAGAATGATCAAAACCAAGCACTGTAATATCTGTACCATGCAAAGTCGTCATGATTTTGACGTCTTTACCAGACATTTGACGTCCTAATATGCCGCAAATCGCATGAGGCACTGCATAATGCATATGTAGGATATCTAAATCATATTCACGAATTACAGATGCGATTTTTGTACTTAAACTGATATCATAAGGTGGATATTGAAAAACTGCATATTGGTTTACTTCTACTTGGTGGAAAGTAATATTTGGAAGTGGTTTTCTAATACGAAACGGTAAGTTTGAAGTGATAAAGTGGACATCATGTCCTCTTTCAGCAAGTGTTATCCCAAGTTCAGTTGCGATAATACCTGAACCTCCCATAGAAGGATAACATGTAATTCCTATCTTCATTTCAAACCGACTCTCCTTTATCTCTCTCTATAGTTTTATTTACGTTCAAAACGATCTTTATCTCGTGTATTAAATTTATGCATTGTTTCATCAAAACTTTCGGTCATATCGATATCTAAAGAATTTGCGATACATAATAAAACGAACAGGTTGTCTCCGAGTTCAGCTTTAATCGTATTTTCCTCTTCAGTATCTTTCTTTTTCTTTTCTCCATATACATGGTTGATTTCTCTAGCAAGTTCCCCGACTTCTTCTGTTAAACGTGCTAAATTCGCAAGGGGTGAGAAATAACCAGCTTTAAATTGGCCGATATATGCATCGACTTCTTTTTGCATTTCTGACATAGTTTTCATGCATTTCATCTCCTTACATCTTAACTCCTAGTATATCTTATATTTTTTTATTATGCATTTTAAGTGCAATCTCAACAAAATAAAAAACCTTGCTGCGAGAGCAAGGTTTCAGACTGTCGACAAAGTCCTACGGACTTGT